>JANNAK010000170.1:0-20179 GCA_031384195.1 Gammaproteobacteria bacterium | reverse complement strand
TTCTCTTCGATAGGAGATTGTCATGTTTGCAGCACTGATGAAGATCATGAAGGCCAACAAGATGTTGCCGAACATCTCGGATACCGAACGCCAGGCGCTGGACGCCGGCACGGTGTGGGTGGACGGCGAGTTTTTCCGTGGCAACCCCAACTTCGGCAAGATGCTGGGCGAGGCTTACAACCGGCTGACCGAGGAGGAACAGGCGTTCCTCGACGGCCCCACCGAAGCGCTGTGCAAGATGCTGGACCGCTACCAGATTTCGCGCACGCGCCGGGTGCCGGAACACGTGATCGACTTCATGAAGAAGAATGGTTTCTTCGGCCTGCTGATCCCGAAGGAATTCGGCGGCAAGGGCTTCTCGGTGCTGCTGCGCAGCTCGGTGATGGCCAAGGTCAACCCGGTCTCGATCATTGTCGGCACCTGGGTGGTCATCCCCAACTCGCTGGGCGCCGCTGAACTGCTGATCCATTACGGTACCGAGGCGCAGAAGCAGCATTACCTGCCGAAGCTGGCCAATGGCGACTACATCCCCTGCTTTGGCCTGACTGAACCGACTGCCGGCTCCGACGCCGCCTCGATCAAGGCCGAAGGCCACGTGTTCAAGGACACCGACGGCCAGCCGAAGATCAAGCTGAACTTCCGCAAGCGCTACATCACGCTGGCGCCGGTTGCCAACCTGATCTCGATCGCCTGCCAGCTGCACGATCCGACCAAGCTGTTGGGCAAGGGCGTCTACCCCGGCATCACCGTGGTGCTGGTGCACAAAGGCACGCCGGGCCTGCAGATCGGGGACCACCATGAACCGATCGGCGATGCCTTCCCCAACGGTCCGATCAACGGCAAGGACGTCATCGTTTCCGCCGACAGCATCGTCGGTGGTGCCGACGGCGCCGGCCAGGGCTGGCGCATGTTGATGGAACAGCTTGCTGGCGGCCGCGCGATCTCGCTGCCCGCCGGCGCCATTGGCGGGGCCAAGTCGGTGATGGCCGTCACCGGCGCCTACTCGATGGTGCGCCAGCAATTCGGCTTGCCGATTGGGCGCATGGAAGGCGTCGAGGAAAAGGTCGGCAAAATCGCCGGCCTGACCTACGCCATGGAAGCGGCGCGCATCTACGCCTGCTCGGCCATTGATGGCGGGCAGCAGCCGCCGGTCATCTCGGCGATCCTCAAGGCCTACACCACCGAGACCGCGCGCGAGCTGGGCCGCGAGGCGATGGACGTGTTTGCCGGCTCCGGCGTGATGCAGGGCCCCAACAACATCGTCGGCCGCGGCTACTCCGGCGCACCGGTGGCGATTACCGTCGAGGGCGCAAACATCATGACGCGCACCTTCATGATCTTCGGTCAGGGCGCAACCCGCTGCCATCCTTACGCACAGCACGTGGTCAAGGCACTGGAAACCGACGATGTCGCCTTGTTCCGCAGCAACCTGATCGGCTGGATCGGCCATTTCTTCGCAAGCTTCGGCCGTTCGCTGGTGCGGACGCTGAGCCGCGGCTGGAGTTTTGGCTCGCCAGTCCCCGGTGAAACCGCAACCTACTATCGGCGCCTGGGCTGGGCCTCGGCGCGCTTTGCGCTGCTGACCAACCTGGCGATGTTCTTCATCGCCGGCAAGCTGAAGGCCCGCGGCAAGCTCACCGGCCGCTACGCCGATGCACTGGCCTGGCAGTTCCTGGCGTTTTCGGCCCTGCGCCGCTTCGAGGCCGACGGTCGTCGCGCCGAAGACCTGCCGCTGGTGCAGTACGCCTGCGAGTACGGCTTGCGCGAGATCCAGCTGGCGTTCGAGGGGATCTACGCCAACTTCAATGCCCCGCTGGTGGGGCTGTGGATGCGAACGGTGGGCTCCTGGTTCCTGCGCCTGAACCCACTGGCCCGGCCGATGTCCGACAGCCTCAGCCACCGCGCGGCGCTGACCATCGACCATTACGACGCGCAGTACCGTCGCCTGATCGAGGGCGTGTTCCATGCGCCCGAGACTTACCCTGGCGCGGGCCGCCTGATGAAGGCGTTCCGCCTGGTCACCGAGGCGCATGACGCCGCCGAGCGCGTGATCCTGGCGCAGCGCAAGCGCCAGTTGCCGCACGGCAAGCTGCCGGCCGAGGTTGCCGACGAGGCCGTGGCCGCCGGCATCATCAATTCGACCGAGGCGGGCCAGCTGCGAGCGGCACTGGCCGCCCGGCTCGAGGCGATTGAAGTCGACGTGTTCACGTCCGAGCAGTTTTACGTCAATGCCGCGGTCGACATCGAGCCGCCGCGCCTGGCCGCCAACAGCTGATCGATACACGCTGACAATCGCCCGCCGTCGGCTATGCTGACGGCGGGTTTTTTCCTGGCGTCGACATGAGCAATTCGCTGCTGCGCGGACTCCGCGTCCTGGATGTATCCCGGCTGCTGCCCGGCCCGTTTTGCTCGATGTACCTCGCCCAACTTGGCGCGGACGTCATCAAGGTTGAGGAGCCCAAGGGTGGGGATTACGCCCGCACCCTGTCCCCGGAACTTTTCTCGCTGGTCAATCGCGGCAAGCAGTCGATCACGCTGGACCTGCGCAAGCCCGAGGGCGCGGAGCTGTTTCGAATGCTGGCGGCGCGTGCGGATGTGGTGCTGGAGTCGTTCCGGCCCGGCGTGATGGATCGCCTGGGCTGCGGCTACCAGGCGCTCAAGGCGGTCAATCCGAAACTGGTGTTCGCGGCCCTCACCGGCTACGGCCAGACCGGGCCCTACCGTGACCGCGCGGGCCACGACATCAATTACTGCGGCTATGCCGGCGCGCTGGACCAGATCGGTCCGGCCGGTGGACCGCCGGTCGTGCCCAATACCCAGATTGCCGACCTCGCTGGCGGTGCGCTGAACTGCGCCGTCGGCATCCTCGCGGCAATCATCGGCGCCCGGAGCACGGGCCAGGGCTGCTTTGTCGACGCTTCGATGCTGGATGGTACTTTTGCGCTGCAGGTGGTCCCGCTGGCCACCCAGCGCACCCTCGGCAATAGCCTTCCGCGCGGCACCGACATGTTGAGCGGCGGGCTGCCCAACTACGGGGTCTACGCGTGCGCCGACGGGCGCCACATGGCCATCGGCGCGCTGGAACCGAAGTTTTTTCTGAATTTTTGCGCCGCCGTGCAGCGCCCCGATCTGGCGAAGCTGGCGCTGGCCCCGGGCAAGGCGGGAGCGCCCCTGCGCTCCGCGCTGACCGAATTGTTCCGTTCGCGCACGCGCGACGAGTGGGAAACGCTGTTGGCCGACCAGGATTGCTGCGTGTCCGCCGTGCTGTCGCCCGAGGAATCGCGCCGCAACGCCCAGATTCAAGCGCGCCAGCTTGCGCCTGACGAGTCGGGTCGACCGGTGGCCGGTCCTGCACTGACCTTCCCCGGGATAGCGCCTCCGGCGCTTGCGCCGGCACCGTCGCTGGGCGCTGATACGGCCGCCGTACTGGCATCCTTGAACCTGCCCGCGGGTCGGCTCGAGCAATTGCGTGGCGCAAAAGTCGTCTGACCGCGCGCTTGCCGCCGGACGACGAGCGGACTACGCTGTCCTACACATAGCGGGCTGGCTAAGCCGCAATCAAAGACACAAATGCGACCTGGAGGTTTCATGAAATTCTGGCATCGGCCGTTGCTGGCAGCGTGCATCGTCGTCCTCAGCGGCCCGGTCCTGGGCAAGGTTCCCGCAGACCAGGCGGACCGCCTGTTGCCCACCGGCGACCTCACGCCGCTGGGCGCCGAGAAAGCCGGCAACGCCAAGGGCGTGATCCCGGGATGGACTGGCGGCTGGACTCAGGCGCCGCCCGATTGGAAAGGCCCCGGCACCCACTTGGTGGACCCGTTCAGCGCCGACAAGCCGCTGTTCACCATCACCGCTGCCAACTATGCCCAGCACCGCGACAAGCTGTCGGCCGGCCATGTGGCGCTGTTCCAGCAGTATCCGAAGACCTACAAAATGGACGTCTACGGCACCCGGCGCACGGCCGGTGCGCCCAAGTTCGTCTACGAAGCCACCCACCGGAACGCCCTCCTGGCCTCCCTGGAAGGTGGCGGCGAGGCGGTGGCCAATGGCATCACCGGGATCCCGTTCCCGATTCCGCAGAACGGTCACGAAGTGCTGTGGAACCACAAGCTCCGCTATCGCGGGCAGGGTGGCCGCCGGGTCAACGTGCAGGCCGCAGTCACCGAAAGCGGAAGCTACAACCTGTCGAAGCTGCGCGAGGACTATCGCATCCAGTACAGCTCCAGGGGCATCAAGCCGGAGGACTTGAACAACGTCTCGATCTACTTCTTGCAGATGGTGACTTCGCCGCCGCGCCTCGCCGGAACCATCACGCTGGTCCACGAAACCATGGACCAGGTGAAGGAGCCGCGCCGCGCCTGGCAATACAACCCGGGCCAGCGCCGCCTGCGCCGCGCCCCGAACGTCGGCTACGACAATCCCGGTACCGCCTCAGACGGCCTGCGCACCAATGATCAGTTCGACGGCTTCAACGGTGCCATGGACCGCTACACCTGGAAGCTGGTCGGAAAGCGCGAACTGTACATTCCGTACAACTCCTACCGGATCGCCTCGGACAAAGTGAAGTACACCGACATCCTGCAGCCCAGCCACATCAATCAGGACTTGGCGCGCTACGAGCTGCACCGGGTCTGGGTGGTGGAAGCCAACCTGAAGCCGGGCACCAACCATATCTACAAGCGGCGCACCTTCTTCGTCGACGAGGACTCCTGGCAGATCGTGGTGGTGGACTGCTACGACAAGCGCGACCAGCTGTGGCGCGCCCAGGAAAGCCACTCGCTGGCGGTCTACGACCCGGGCGCGGTGACCAAGGAAGCCAGCGGCGCGATTGGTCCGGCGATGGAAGTGGTCTACGATCTCACCAGCCGTCGCTATCTGGCGATGTCAATGGGCAACGAAGAACCAGTCGGCTACGAGCACATCTGGCCGGGCTCCTATTTCGATCCGGCGAACGTCTCCAAGCTCGTCACGAAATAATTAACGGGCGGCAAATAAAAAGGGCGGCCAATGGCCGCCCTTCCTTTTTTCCTCTCTAACCTCCCCGGAAAATTCTTGCCGGGAACCGCCGTCGTCGTCGTTCTGTGCCAACGTTTTGACGGGTTCCAGAAACCTGACAGCACATTCATATCAAACTAACTCACCCCAGTCCAGTGGCAGAGCCGGCAGGGCGCTGGACGGTGACATTGGGTAGTATGGACGGACGCCGCGCCACAGCGACGGGATCCAATTTTTTCTGGGGGAGTCATGACGGATCAGAAAAATCCGCTGGAAATGTTGTTCCATTGGGCGGAGAAGCAGCCGGACAAGCCTTATCTGTACCAGTCCCTGAACGGACACTGGAAGCCCTACACCTGGGCCCAGGCCGCCAACCAGGTTCGGCGCATGGCCACGGCCTTGCGCGCCGAGTTGCCGGCCGGAAGCAAGGTGTCCATCTCCGGCCGCAATACCGCGCACTGGATGCTCGCCGACCAGGCCATTTCCATGGCCGGCATGATCAGCGTCGGTCTCTACCCCAAGCAGTCCGAGGCGCACACCCGCTTCATTCTCGAGCACAGCGAAACCAAGCTGGTGTTTGTTGGCCCGGCGCCGGACATGGACGAGTTCATGCGCTCGATTCCAGCGCACATCAAGACTTGCGCCTTTCCGTACGCCGACGTGCCCAAGTGCGACCTCCATTGGGACGACCTGATCGCCAGGCACGAGCCGCAGGTTGCGCTTCCGAAACCGGGGAATGACGACCTCCTGACCCTGATCTACACCTCCGGCACCACCGGCAATCCCAAGGGTGTGATGGTCACGTACGGCAACATGATGTTTGCCGCCCGCGGGCTGGAGGAAGTGCTGCCGCCGCTGCCGTCCGGCGAGCGCTTCTTTTCCTACCTGCCGCTGGCGCATGCCTTCGAGCGCGGCGCCATCGAGCTGACATCGCTCTACTTCGGCGCTGAAGTCTGGTTCCTGGAATCCATCGAGAAACTCGCCGAGCAACTGGCGCAGGTCGCGCCGACGCGCTTCTTTGCGGTCCCGCTGGTCTATGGCCGAATCCAGGCCGGCGTGCTGCGCAAGCTGCCGCAGGACAAGCTCAACCGATTAATGAAGATTCCCATCGTGCGCGGTTTGATCCGGCGCAAGATTCTGAAGGGCATAGGTCTGCAGAACGCGCGGATGTGCTTCTCCGGTGCCGCGCCCCTGCCGATTCCCCTGATGGAGTGGTTCAAGAAGAATCTCGGACTGGACCTGCTGCAGGGCTACGGCATGACCGAGAACTCGATCTACGCCACGGTCACCCGCCCCGGCAAGAACCGGATCGGCGCAGTCGGGCAGGCCATGCCGGGGGCCAACCTCAAGATCGACAGCCCCGATGCCAAGGGCGACGGCGAAATCCTGTTCAAGCACCCGGCCTGCATGCCCGGGTACTACAAGGAACTGGAAAAGACCAAGGAAACCTTCACCGCCGACGGCTACCTGCGCACCGGCGACAAGGGCCGGGTCGACAAGGACGGTTACCTGTACATCACCGGGCGGGTGAAGGACATCTTCAAGACGCTCAAGGGCAAGTACGTCGCACCCGCGCCGATCGAGGGCTCGATGGCCCGCAACGTCGACATCGACCAGCTGTGCCTGGTTGGCTCGGGACTCAAGCAGCCGATCATGATCGTGTCGCCGACGCCGCAGGGACGCTCAAAGCCCCGGGATGTGCTCGAGAAGCAGTTGCTGGCCGACATGGAATCCGTGAACGGCCCGCTGGAGGACCACGAGACGATCGCCAAGATCCTCCTCGTCAAGGACACCTGGACCATCGACAACGGCATCATGACGCCGACGATGAAGGTCAAGCGCAACGAAGTGGAAAAGCGCTACAGCGCCATTCTCGCCGCCAGCGACGGAACCAAGGCCAAAATCGTCTGGGAATAAACTGGTGACGGTCTCCATTGCCCGTCACCTTTGACCAGCAGCCGGGCAGTGGTCTGCGCCGGCGTGGTCACGACGCCGGCTTGGACGGCGACAGTTCCGCCTTGATCGCCAGCAGCCGTGCCGCGTCATCCGGGAACCACGGGCCGTTGTCCTGCAGCGCCTCGCCAATGACCTTCCAGGCATCCACCTTGCGGCTTAGCGAAATCAGGGTGCGGGCGCGCAACTCGGCATTGCGCAGGCGATTCACGCCATAGGCCTTGGGCGCCGCCAGCTCGAAATACTTCAGGGCCTCGGCATGCCTGCCACGCGCGGCCAGGCTCTTGCCGAAGCGGTAGGCATAGACGTAGTCGTCCGGATAGGCGTCGATCAGCTTCAGCAGCAGCGCATCCACGTCGGCGGTCTTGCCGGCACGGTTGAGGTAGACGCGCAAGTTATCCGAAAGATTTCGATCCTTCTTCAGGTCACCCGCAATACGCTTCTGCACGTCGGCAATGGCAAGGTCCAGGACCTTGGCTTCACGCACCGGGTCACCGAGCACCTGGTACAGATCGGCCGACTCCAGCACGATGCTGCGCTCGTCGGCGCAACGTGACTCGCCCAGCACACGCTTTTCGAACAGCAAGCGCATCAATTCCACCTGGGAACGTAGCAGGTCGCCGCGCTCCGCCAGGGTTTGCTGCGCCGTGCAAGCCCTGTAACGACCCAGTTCATAGGGCCGCTCGCAGCCAAGATTTGCCGAGAGCACGGCCTCGCCAGTCTGGGCACAGGCCATCGATTCCTTGTCCTTGGCCGCGCGCATCAGTTCCAGGCGCGCGATCCAGTTCGAGGCGTCGTTGTCACGGGCCACGGCGGTGCGGACCGCAGGTGCCAGCGCGGTGTACCAGGCCAATCCGCCCTCCGCGTCGTATCGGGCATGAAAGGTCCGCAAGACCTCCTGGGCAGCGGCCAGCGAAGCGGCCTTGTCATCCACCACTTTCGCCTTGAGACCTTCCAGCGTCTCACCCCGATCCCGGGTGCTGAACAACCAGGTATAGAAATCCCTTCGCGTCTGCTCGCCGACGATGCGGCCAAGCTCGCGGCCCTCGCTGTCCAGCAGGACGAATGTGGGCAGCACCTGGATCTTCCAGTCCTGCATCCAGCGCGAGCCATCCGGGGAATCGGCGTCGAGATCCAGGCGCACCATGTCGCCACGAACACGAGTCCACTCCTCGCCATTCAGGACGTTGGTGGCCATGTAGTAGCAGGAGTAGCACCACGGTGCCTGGAATTCGACGAACAACAGTTGGCGCTTGGCCTTGGCCTCGCGCTGCGCCGACAGCACCGGATCGGTGAGCGCGGGCGGCGGCAAGGTCGACTGGGCGAACGCCGCCCCCGACAGGCAGGCAAAGACGGCAACGGCGATTAATTTCTTCATGGCGGTCTGGCGTAAACGGAATCCGCACCATTGTACGACTTGCGCCGCCTCCGAACCGGGGGTGCTCAGCCGGAAATTTGCAGGTCCCGCTCCCGCATCCGCGGGCCGTCGGGTTCCCAGCAGCGCAGCTGCAGCACGCCCTTGGTGTCCAGGCCGATGGTCATCACCCGGCCCCTCCCATCCGCGGCGGACGCCGGCTCGCCCGACTCCGGTTGTGCGGCAACCCAGGCCCAGACCGCGGCCCCCTTGGGCACCTCCCCCGGCCGGAACTTCAGCGTCGGCGGCGCCGAGCCGTACAGGGCACCTTGCAGGGGTGCGCCCGGCGCCAGTTTTTGGGCGTGGGCGAGCAGCTGGATCGCCAGCCGCCGCGGCAGCTGCAGGGTTTCTCCCGGAGATTTCATGGTTTTTTCCCGCAGACCCGACACAGTGGATCACGAACGATCGCAAGCTCCCGCCAGCGCAGGTCGTGGGCATTCCAGAGGCGCAGCCGATTCGATGCCTCTCCCTGGCCCAGCAACAAGGCCAGGGCCAGGTGCGCCTGCAGGCTGCCGATGACGCCCACCACCGGTCCAAGGACGCCGGCTTCCTCGCAAGACTCCTGGCTGTCACCGTCGACCGGGAACACGCAGGCATAACAGGCGCCGTCATCACGGCGGGCGTCGAAAACCGCCAGTTGCCCTTCGTATCGAATGGCGGCGCCGGACACCAGCGGCCTGCGCCCATTCACGCAAGCCTCGTTGATTGCAAAACGCGTGGGGAAATTGTCCGTGCAGTCGAGTACCACGTCGGCCTCGCGCACCAGGCCCGCAAGGCGCTCGGGCGTCAAACGGCCCTCGTGCGGCTCCAGCGACACCTCTGGATTCAGGGCGGCCAGCCGCAACACTGCCGCCGCGGTCTTGGCCCGACCCAGGTCGGCCTGGGTGTAAAGGATTTGCCGGTGGAGGTTGCTGGCAGCCACCCGGTCCCGATCCGAAAGCAGCAGCCGGCCGATGCCTGCGCCCGCGAGGTACATCGAGGCGATCGAGCCCAGCCCGCCCAGCCCGACCACCAGCACGCTGGAATCGCGCAGGACTTGCTGGCCGGCGACGCCAACCTCGCGCAGCACCACCTGTCGACTGTATCGGGAAAAGTCCGCGCTCACGAAGCCGTTCCGCGGCGGCGCGGACGTTGCCCGCCACTGGCTCGCTCAAGACCGGCCAGGTCGCAACGGGTCTGCACCGGGTCCAGGCCAGCCGACTCCAGCAAGTCGCGGACGGCGCGCCCCTGCCCGGCACCGTGCTCCAGCAGCAACCAGCCGCCGGGCGCCAGCAAGTCGTGCGCACGACCGCAGATTTCCCGCAACGCGGCCAGTCCGTTGTCCGCCGCCACCAGCGCCATCCGCGGCTCGTGTGCCAGGTCCTTCAAGTGCGGATCGTCGTTCGCGACGTAGGGCGGATTGGAAACCAGCAATGAAAAATCGGCACCTTCAAAGCCGGTGAAGGAGTTGCACTCAAACCGGACTTGCGTCAGCCCAAGGCGTTGCGCATTGCGTTGCGCCACTGCCAGCGCGTCGGTCGAGGCATCCACGGCGGTGATGGCGGCGTCGCCACGCTCGCGCGCCAGCGACAGTGCGATGCAGCCGCTGCCAGTGCCGAGATCCGCCACCTTGGGATTCGCCAGGGACGCGAGGCACTCAAGGCCCCACTCCACCAGCAACTCGGTTTCCGGCCGTGGTACCAGCACGTCCGGGGTCACCTCCAGGTCCAGCGACCAGAACCCGCGCCGCCCCGTGAGATAGGCCAGCGGGACGCCCGCGCCACGCCGGGACAGCAGCGTTTCGTATTCCAGCGCCTGGCCCGGATCCACCGGGTCGCGCGAACGCGCAATCAGCGCGCTGCGGTCACACGCCAACAGGTGTGCCAGCAAAACTTCGGCATCCAGGCGCGGGGAATCCGAGACCGCCTGCAGGCGACGGGCGGCCGCTGGCAGGAGGTCGGCGATCAACAACTTCCCTCGCACCGCTGGCGCGACTGGATCCGCCCGCCACAGCTCACGAAGCAGGCATTGAAGATTCGCGTGCAGGCGGCCGAGTCGTTGTCGCCGCCCTCCGGCTTCGCCGCGGCTGGCGACACGTTAAGGGTGCCCTTCACCACGCACACCGGCCGGTAACAATTGCCGCTGTTGCCACTGCTGGTGCGAGCTCCGGCCTGGCATTGCTCGTATTCAGCCTGCACGCGCTTGCTGCACTCGTCGTAGTCGCGGCGAGCGGCCTCGGCCTCGGCCTCGCCTGGGACCGGTGCGCCGGCAGGCGGTTCACTCGCGGGTGCGGCCATGCAACTCTGGTCGGACTTGTAGCACGCGTCGACACAGGCCAGCTGCTCCGGCGCGGTCGGCGGCAGGTAGCGGGTTTCAGTCCGCACGGTGCTGTGGCACGCCACCAACAGCAGGAGGAATCCAAACACAGCGAGAGTTCTCATCATGCGTCTCCGATCTCGGCCAACTGACCTGCCCGGTATTCTGCCAGCAAGGGGTCGATCACGGCGTCCAGGGCCCCTTCCATCACCTTGTCGAGCTGGTAGAGGGTGAGGTTGATGCGGTGATCGGACAGGCGACCCTGCGGAAAGTTGTAGGTACGGATGCGCTCGGAGCGGTCACCGGTCCCGACCATCTTCTTGCGGCTGGCCGCGGTCTCCGACTTCTGCTTGCTGCGTTCAGCATCCAGAATCTTCGCCTGCAACAGGGCCATCGCACGGGCGCGATTCTTGTGCTGCGACCGCTCGTCCTGGCACTCGACGATGATGCCGGTGGGCAGGTGGGTGATGCGGATGGCCGACTCGGTCTTGTTCACGTGCTGGCCGCCGGCACCACTGGCGCGGTAGGTATCCACCTTGAGATCCGAGGGATTCAGGGTCGTCGCCTGGGCTTCCTCAATCTCCGGCAGCACGGCAACCGTGGCGGTCGAGGTGTGGATGCGACCCTGGGCTTCGGTCTCGGGAACGCGCTGTACCCGGTGCGCACCGGACTCGAACTTGAGCTGCGAATAGGCCCCGGCGCCAAGGATGCGCGAGATGATTTCCTTGTAGCCGCCGTGCTCGCCGCGGTTTTCCGAGATCACCTCGACCTGCCAGCCTCGCCCCTCGGCGTACCGCACGTACATCCGGTGCAGGTCGCCGGCGAAGATGGCCGCTTCGTCGCCGCCGGCTGCCCCGCGGATTTCCAGGAAGACGTTGCTGTTGTCCAGCGGATCGGAAGGCACCAGGAAACTCTTGAGCTGTTCCTCGATCTGCTCCAGGCGCTGTTGCAGCGCCGGCCGCTCGGCCTGCGCCATGTCCCGTAATTCCCGGTCGGGTTCCGACTCCATTTGCCGGAGGTTGGCAATCTCCTTCTGCGCGCGCCGGTAGACGGTATACGCCTCGGACACCGGCCCGAGCTGGGCGTATTCCTGCGACAGCGCACGGAACTTGTTCTGGTCCCCGATCACCGTGGGGTCGGACAGTTCCCGCTCGATTTCAGAACGGCGCTCGACCAGTCGTTCGAGCTTCAGCAGCAGGGATTCTTTCATGGGGGTCTGACCGAGTTTGCCTTCCGGGGCGGGTCTGGAAGACCGGGCCGGGCCGGCCACCGGTTTCCGCGCCCTCCCCCTGTTGGCAGGGAGAGGGAATGTTTAGTTTTCGTCTTCCGGGAGGTCAAACAACTTGCGCGCGCTGGCCAGCAGCAAGGCCTGCTCGACCGCATCGGCATTGCGCAAGGTTGCGCTCGGCGCGTGGACCAGCTTGTGCGACAAGGTACTGGCGACAAATTCCAGCACCTCGTCCACCGGGCGGCCGGCCGCGATCCGGCGACGGGCTTTCGCCAGGACCTCGTCACGATAGGCGCGCGCCTTGTCCCGCAGTTCGCGAATGGTGCCCGAAGCATCGCGGGCGTCCAGCCAGCGGCAGAATCCGCTGGCGCTGTCTTCGACCAGCGCCTCGGCCAGGCGGGCTTCTTGCTCGCGGCGCTTCATGTTTCCCGACACCACCACCCGCAGGTCGTCGAGGGTGTACAGGTAGACGTCCTCCAGTTCCGCGATGGCCGGATCGATGTCGCGCGGCACCGCCAGGTCAATCATGAACTGCGGCTTGCGGCGGCGGCGCACCATTCCGCGCTCCACCGCCTCGCGTGCGACGACCAGCCCGCGGGCGCCGGTGCTGGAAATAATCAGGTCGGCGTCCGACAGGTAGTTCGGGACATCGCTGAGCGGCACGGCGTAGCCCGAAACGGTACGCGCCAGGCGCTGGGCTCGCTCCAGGTTGCGATTGGCAATAATCAGGCGACCGATGCCTTGCCCGCGCAGGTGCCGTGCCAGCAACTCGGCGACTTCCCCGGCGCCAACAATCAGCGCGGTCTCGCGCGAAAAATCGGTGAAGATCCGCTTGGCCATCTGGACCGCCGCGTAGGCCACCGACACCGGGTGGGCCCCCAGCTGGGTGCGGGACCGCACCAGCTTGGCGACGGCAAAGCTGTGCTGGTACAGGCGGCTGAGCACGGCCCCGGCGCTGCGGCTGGCGACGGCCCGCGCGTACGCCTGCTTCATCTGGCCCAGGATTTGCGGCTCGCCGACGATCATCGAATCCAGTCCCGAGGCCACGCGCAGGTTGTGCAGCACGCTGCCGTGGTCGCGATGGGTGTAGCGGTATTGCTCCAGAAAGCCGTCCGGCAGCTGGCGCTCGCGCTGCCACCACTTCAGCAGGCGTGAGTCATCGGCCTCGTCGAGCCGGACCATCACCTCGGTGCGGTTGCAGGTCGACAGCATCGCCGCTTCCAGCACGCCCGGCAGGCCGCGCAGGCGTGCCAGGGCCTCGCCCTGCTCGGCGTCGGCAAACGCCACCCGCTCGCGCACCGCCAGCGGCGCAAGGTGGTGGCTCAGGCCCACGGTAATCAATGCCATGGGCTGATTTTACAGCTGAACCCGGCGTCACGGCGGATCGCGGCATGGCGCGGTGCCCTACCGGCACCCCGGATACAATGTGAACTTGGAATTCCGGGTACCCGCCACGCCGTGAATCGCTCCCTGTCCGCCGTGATGCTCCTGACCGCCGCCGCGCTGGCGCCGACCGTGATGGCCGCTGACGAGACCCCGTTCATCTCGTCCGATTCCGAACTGCAATTCAACATCATGGCCGGAGAGCTGGCCGCGCAACGCCGCGAGCCGCTGGCCGCCGCTGCCTTCTTCATGAAGGTCCTGGCGCAGCAACCCGAGGCGGAACTTGCCATGCGCACCACGGCCCTGGCCCTGGTGGGCAAGGACGAGAAACTGGCGCTGAAGGCAGCGCGCATCTGGGCCCGGCAGGCGCCGGACGAGGCCGAAGCCGGCAATGCGGTCATCCGGCTGGCCCTGCGCAATGGCGAAGTCGAGGAGTCGCGGGCTGGCGCCGAGGCCCGCATCCGCAGCCTGGGCAACGATCCCGCCGAAGGCTTCCGCCAGATTGCGCAGCTGCTGTCGCAGGAACCCGGCCACAAGGCCGAGGCTGGCAAAATCATGGACCAGTTGATCGCGCAGTGGCCGACGTTGCCTGGCGCGCATTACGCAAAGGCCTTGCTGGCCCTGCGCTTCGGCGATCTCGAGCAGGCTGAGCAGGCCGCCCGTCGCTCGCTGGAACTCAAGCCCGACAACCCGGAAATCCTGCTGCTGCTGACCGGCGTGCTGGTCAAGCGCGGTGACCTTCCCGCTGCCGACCAGGCCTTTGCGCGCGCGGTAAAAGCCAGCAACGACCCGGCCGGGATGCACGCCGGCTACGCCCGGTTGCTGCTGGACGCCGAGCACCTGCCGGAAGCGCGCGCCCAGTACATCAAGGCGCTGGACGTAAAACCGGATCTGCTCGAAGCACGCTATGCACTGGGCCTGTTGTCCCTGGAGCAGGAAGACCTCGCGGCCGCCGAAGCCCAGTTCAAAGTCCTGCTGAAAGACCAGAAGGTGCGACCCGCCGCCGCCTACTACCTCGGGCGAATCGCCGAGACGCGCAAGAATTACGCCGAGGCGCTGGACTGGTATGCACAGGTCACCGAGGGCGATTCGGCGCTGGACGCCGTGACCCGCCGCGCGGCCGTGATGGGCCGCACCGGCGAGATCGACCGCGCCCGGGCGCTGCTCGCGCAGATGCGCACGCAGATGCCGTCCCTGGCCACCCGGTTTTACCTGACCGAGGGCGAACTGTTGCTGGAATCCGGCGCTGGCGCCGACGCACTCAAGCTTTATGAAATTGCCCTGTCGGAATCGCCGGAGGACGCAGACCTGCTCTACGGCCGCTCGCTGGTGTACGAGCGCCTGCGCCAGTACCAGGCTTCCGAGGCCGACCTGCGCGCAATCCTGAAGCAGCGTCCTGACGACAGTCGTGCCATGAACGCCCTGGGCTACATGCTCACGGTGCGCGGCCAGCGACTGTCCGAGGCGAGCACCCTGATCAGCCGGGCGCTTGAGCTGGATCCGGAAGACGCGGCGGTGATCGACAGCATGGGCTGGGTGCTCTTTCGTCAGGGCAAATTGCGCGAGTCGCTGGAACTTCTGCAGAAGGCGTTCAGCAAGGCGAAGGACCCTGAGATCGCTGCCCACCTCGGCGAAGTGCTCTGGCGCATGGGACAGAAGGAACGCGCCCGCGAAATCTGGGAAGCGGCGCTGTCCCGCGACCCCGACCACCAGGTGCTGAAGGAAACCGTAAAGCGGTACGCGCGGTAAGGCGGTGACTCCATTTCGGTGGACGCCAGCCCTGGCGACGCTTGCCATGCTGGCCGTGGCACCGGGTTGCGCCACCCGTCCGCCCGCGCCCAGCCCCGAGGCCCTGGCTGCCTGGTCGCAGCAGCGTGCGTCCGCCGGCGGCATCCAGCGCTTCACGCTACAAGGCCGTTTTGCGGCCGGCGGGATTTTTGGCACCAAGGGCCAGGTCCATTGGGCGCAGCTTGGCGAGGACTACCAGGTACGACTGTGGGGTCCGTTCGGCGCGGGCGCGGTGCTGATCAGCGGTAACCTGGAGCACGCCGAAATCCGCACTGCCGAGGAACGCTTCCAGACCACCGATCCGGAGCGCGCACTCCGGGAGCGCTACGGCTGGACCCTGCCGGTGGCCCAGCTTCGCTGGTGGGTGCTCGGCATTCCGGCGCCGGCCGGCAAGGCCGGGTTGCAGCTCGATGACCAGGGCCGGCTGTCGAACCTTGAACAGTCCGGCTGGTCCCTGGACTACCAGGAGTATCAATGGGTGGACGGCCGCCAGTTGCCACGCAAGCTGGCCCTGGCCAACGACGAGTTCACTGTGAAGCTGGTCGTCGACCAGTGGTCGGAACTGGGCGAGGCGCCCTGATCCCCACGCCGATGCTCACCTGCCTTGCGCCGGCCAAGCTGAACCTGTTCCTGCACGTGGTGGGCCGCCGTGCGGATGGTTATCACGAGCTGCAGACGGTTTTTCAGTTCCTGGACTACGGCGACCGGCTGACGTTTACGCCGACGCAGGACGGCCTGGTTCGCCGTGGCACGCCGCTGCCCGGCGTCGACGAAGCCGAGGACCTCACGCTGCGCGCCGCGCAGTTGCTCCGCGACGAGACCGGGAGTGACCACGGCTGCACGATCCAGCTTGAAAAGCGGATCCCGGTCGGCGGCGGCCTGGGCGGCGGCAGCAGCGACGCGGCAACCACCCTGCTGGCGCTGAACAGGCTGTGGGGCCTGGGCTTGCCGCCCGACCGTCTGGCGCAGCTTGGCCTGAAGCTGGGCGCCGATGTACCGGTGTTCGTGCACGGCAAGGCGGCATGGGCCGAGGGCGTGGGAGAGAAACTCACGCCAATCACGCTGCCCGAGCCCTGGTACCTGGTGGTCACGCCGCTGTGCCTGGTCAGCACGCGGGCGCTTTTTTCCGCCCCCGAATTGCGCCGAAACACGCCGCGTATCCAGCCGGCCGACTTCCTGGCCGGCCGCGCGGGGAATGATTTCGAACCGGTGGCCCGTGCGCGGTTTCCCGAAGTCGGCGCGGCGCTGGACTGGTTGCGAACGGCGGCCGGGCCCGGCGCCGCCCTTTCCGGCAGCGGGGCCTCGGTGTTTGCCGCGTTCGCCTCGGCCGCTGACGCCGAGACGGTCGCGCGCCGGATTCCGGGCCGGTGGCGGCATTTTGTCGCACGCGGATGCAACCTCTCGCCGCTGCGGATGGCATAATTCCGCCCGCGCCGACTCGGCAGATTGCCGCGGCGAAGTAGAGACGGGCGGTAGAATCGCGCGAATCGCAGGTCGCCGCTGAATCCGCGTACCATGCGGCTCGTTTTTTTGGGGCGTCGCCAAGTGGTAAGGCAGCGGGCTTTGATCCCGCCATTCGAAGGTTCGAATCCTTCCGCCCCAACCAGTTATTATTTTGGACGCAGCACCAACGGAGTCATTGGATGACCGACCGCTCGCTGATGCTGTTCTCCGGCAACGCCAACCGTGCGCTCGCACAGGAAATTGCGGCCTACCTCAAAGTCCCCATGGGGCAGGCCATCGTCGGCAAGTTCTCCGACGGCGAATGCCAGGTCGAGATCATGGAAAACGTCCGCGGCCGCGACGTGTTCGTGGTGCAACCGACCTGCCAGCCCACCAATGACAATGTGATTGAGCTGCTGATGATGCTGGATTCGTTCAAGCGCGCCAGCGCCGGTCGCATCACCGCGGTGATTCCCTACTTTGGCTACGCGCGCCAGGACCGGCGCCCGCGCTCCACTCGCGTGCCGATCTCGGCCAAGGTGGTCGCCGACATGATTGGCGAGTGCGGCGCGGACCGGGTTCTGACCATGGACCTGCACGCCGACCAGATCCAGGGTTTCTTCGACATTCCGGTGGACAACGTCTATTCCTCGCCGGTGCTGCTGGGCGACATCTGGCGCCAGAAGTATCCGGACATGATCGTGGTGGCCCCCGACGTCGGCGGCGTGGTGCGGGCCCGCGCCCTCGCCAAGCGGCTCGACGATGCAGACCTTGCCATCATCGACAAACGGCGCCCGCGGGCGAACGTGTCGGAAGTGATGAACATCATCGGCGAAGTGAAGGGAAAGTCCTGCGTGCTGATTGATGACCTTGTCGACACCGCCGGCACTCTGGCCCACGCGGCCAAGGCGCTGAAGGACGAGGGCGCGACCAAAGTCGTGGCCTACGTCACCCATCCGGTGCTGTCCGGCAAGGCGATCCAGAACATCGCTGGCTCCGTGCTCGACGAACTGGTGGTGACCGACACCATCCCGCTGCAGCCCGACGCCGCCGCCTGCGGCAAGATTCGCCAGCTCAAGATTGCCGGCCTGCTGGCCGAGACCATCCGCCGCATCAGCGCCGAGGAGTCGGTGAGTTCGCTTTACGTCGACTGACGCCAGTCCTGCAGCAGCTTCCACATCTTGCGGGACTCGCGCAGGCCCAGCAGCGCGGCGGTGCTGAGCACCCCGGCCATCAGCGCACCACCGACGCCAGCGGTTACCACGTCCTGGCCAGTGAGATAAAGACCCTTCACCGGCGTCACCGGGTGCAGCCAGCGCTGGCGGAAGCGCTTGGCATCGTGGTCCAGCCCATAGATCTCGCCGCGGTCGTAAAGGTGGAACCACTCGGTGGATAGCGGCGTGGCCAGTTCAGCCACGTCCAGCTTTCCTTCCAGCTGCGGCATCTGCTTGTACAGTTCGGCCAGCATGCGCTGTTCAAACGTCGCCTTGTAAGCCTCGTAGTCCTCGCCGCGCTTGTTCCAGGTGCTGCCGCTCCACTTGCTGAACCACTCGTACGGGGCGACCGTAATCACCTGCACCGTGCTCTTGCCGGGATAGTGACTGTCCCACTCTGGATCCTTTGCCGACGGAAATGAGACGTAGAGCAATGGGAACGGTTGCTGCGGATCGGCCAGGAAGCGCTTTACGTTTCCTTCGTGGTCCGGCGAGGGATAGATCCACAGGTTGGTCTTGGGCAGCTTCAATTCTTTCGCCGAGCCCTTGAAGCCCAGGAACAGGGTCATGGTCGCCGCCGAGGGCTTCACCTGCGACAGCTTTTCCTCGTAGCCATGCTTCTGGCGCTGGGCCTCCGGCAACAGCTTGCCGAATGTGATGCGGGCACCGACCGAACTCACCACCTTGTCGGCACGCAGCGTGTCGCCGTTGTCCATCACCACGCCGGTGGCACGGCCGTCCTCGATCAGGATTTCCTTGACTTTGGCGTAGGTGAACACTTCGCCGCCTGCGGCCTGGATCAGCGGCAGGATGTAATGCGCCATCTTCCACGAACCGCCCACCGGGTAGTTGCCGCCGGCGAAGTAATGCTTGACCAGCGCGGCGTGCATGATGAAGCTCGCCTCGGCCGGCGGCAGGCCGTAGTCGCCCCACTGTCCGGTCAGCACCGCGATCAGTTCCTGGTTCTGGGTCAGCGACTCCAGCACCTCGCGGGTGGACTTGAGGGTCTCCTCGGGAACCACGCGCTCGCGAATGGTCGCGAAAGCTCTCGCCAATCGCGGCGGCAGCGCCTGGCCCATGAAGTAACGCGGCAGCGCCTTGGCCACCTTGTTGATCAGCTCGACATAGCGCTCAATAGCCTGCTCTTCCGCCGGGAAATGCTTCTTGAGCTCGGCAATGAAGTTCTCGCGCCCGGCAACCAAATCGTACTTGCGGCCATCAATCAGGATGCGGTCGTAGGCCGGATCCATCGGCGCCCATTCCAGCTTGCCGTCGGTGATGACGTCGAAGATGCGGCGCAGCTGGCTCCAGGGCTTGTGGGTCTCGCCGATGTAGTGGACACCCACGTCCCATTCGTAGCCCTTGCTTTCGTAGGAGTGGGTAAAGCCGCCGGCGGTGTAGTGCTGTTCCAGCACGCAGACCTTGCGGCCGAGCTTGGACAGCAGGGCCGCGCAGGCCAATCCGCCAATTCCCGAGCCGATGACGATGACGTCGTAGCGCGCCGCCGCCCGCCCGGCGCGGTAGCGCCTGCCTATCCGTTCCATCCCCCACCCCTGTTCTAAAAACAGCGCGCAGGTTGCCCCAGAAAAAGGCGACAGTCACCTTTTTCACCGCGGAAATGGTGCGGGCCGCCATTTTCACTTACAATGCGCCCCCCTTCGAGCCGGTCGCAGCTCGCAGGTAATTGAATCCACTGGAGTTTTTCATGAAAGAGTCATTCGTTGTCAACGCGGAATCTCGCGCTGACCGAGGCAAAGGTGCGAGCCGCCGCCTCCGTCACGCCGGCAAGGTTCCCGCAATTGTTTATGGCGGCAAAGACAAGCCCGAGGAATTGACGCTGAACCATCGCGAGATGGCCAAGCATCTGGAAACCGAGGCCTTTTACTCGCACATCCTCACGCTGAAGATCGATGGCAAGGAGCAGCAGGCGGTCCTGAAGGACATCCAGCGCCATCCGGCCAAGCCGGTCCTCATGCACTTTGATTTCCAGCGCATCTACGCTGACCAGATCATTCACATGCACGTGCCGCTGCACTTCAAGGGCGCGGAGTTGTCGCCGGGCGTCAAGCTCAATGCCGGCGTGGTCGAGCATTACGAGATCCAGGTCGAGGTCCAGTGCTTGCCGAAGGACCTGCCCGAGTTCTTCGAGATCGACATGTCCAAGATGGACCTGAACGACACCATCCGCATGTCGCAGATCGCGCTGCCGCCCGGCGTTGCACTGTCCGAGCTCAAGCACAAGAACGACGTACTGCTCGCGGCGATTCATCCGCCACGCGCGATTGTGGAAGAGACGACGATCGCCGAAGTACCGGCGGGCGAAGTTCCGGCCACCTCGATCAAGCCGGTCGAAGCCGCACCCGCTGCGGGCGGCAAGGCTGGCGACAGCAAGGCGGGCGGCAAGGCTGGCGACAGCAAGCCTGGCGGCAAGGACGCCAAGCCGGCCGCGAAACCGGACGAGAAGAA
>JANNAK010000143.1:0-6556 GCA_031384195.1 Gammaproteobacteria bacterium | reverse complement strand
ACCCACAAACCAGGCGTTGCTTGCGTTTTTACCTGTGCTTTCAAGGGCTCAATTCCGTCTCGGTGGGCTGAGGCGGGCGCACTATACCCCCCCCGGCGGCGGGTTGGAAAAGCATGAAACGGCTCTGCTTTTGGAGCTTGCCCATAATAGGCAATGTCCGATCCGATCCTGAAGCAGAGCCGTTTCATGCTTTTCCTACCAGCCTCCGCCCCCGCCTCCGCCGCCACCGCCGGAAGAGCCGCAATTCGTCGGACTCGGCCACGCTCAGGTGCTGCCGGAAACCTTCGGCGTGGTCGAGCCGCTGGTGCAGCGCGGCGCTCAACTCGTTCTCGACCTTGCCGGGGCGGTATAGTGCGCCCGCATCAGCCCACCGAGACGGAATTGAGCCCTTGAAAGCACTCGTAAAAACGCATGCAACGCCTGGTTTGTGGGTGGCGGACGTCCCGGTCCCCGAGCCCGGCATCAATGACGTGCAAATCCGCGTGCTGAAGACCGGAATCTGCGGCACCGACTTGCACATCTACAACTGGGACGAGTGGGCGCAAGCCACGATTCCGGTTCCGCTGGTCATCGGCCACGAGTTTGTAGGCGAAGTGGTCAAGGTCGGTGGCAACGTGAATGATTTTCGCCCGGGCGAAATCGTCAGCGGCGAGGGTCACGTGGTCTGCGGGCGCTGCCGCAATTGCATGGCCGGCCGCCGCCACCTGTGCAAGGACACCAGCGGCGTCGGCGTAAACCGCGCCGGCGCCTTTGCCGAGTACATCGTGCTGCCAATGACCAACATCTGGCGCCACCACCGGGGCATTGACCTCGACGTGGCCTCGATCTTCGACCCGTTCGGCAATGCCGTGCACACCGCGCTGCAATTCCCGGTGCTGGGCGAGGACGTGCTGGTCACAGGCGCCGGCCCCATCGGCATCATGGCCGCGGCGGTGGCGAAGCACTCCGGTGCCCGCCACGTGGTGATCACGGACGTGAACCCCAAGCGCCTGGAACTGGCGCGCAAGATGGGCGTGACCCGCGCGGTCAACCCCAAGGACCAATCGCTGGCCGAGGTGCAGAAGGAACTCGACATGCACGAGGGCTTTGACGTGGGCCTGGAAATGTCGGGCAACCCGTCCGCCTTCCGCGACATGCTGGAAAATATGTGCCACGGCGCCAAGATCGCCATGCTGGGCATCCCGGCCGGGGAGATGGCGATTGAGTGGAAGAAGGTCATCTTCAAGATGCTCACCATCAAGGGCATCTACGGCCGGGAGATGTACGAGACCTGGTACCAGATGAGCGTCTTGCTCGAAATGGGCCTGGACCTGAAGCCGGTGATTACCCACCGCTACGGTTGGCAGGACTTCGAGAAGGGCTTCGCGGCAATGAAGGCGGGAGAATCCGGCAAGGTGGTACTGGACTGGACCGCGTGAACCCGAACCTGCTCGAGCAGTACACCGCGCAAATAAAGGAAATTCGCGCCGCGGGGACCTACAAGGCCGAGCGGGTACTGGCCACGCCGCAAAACGCGCGGGTGCAGGTCCGCGGCGGCAAGGACGTTCTGAATTTCTGCGCCAACAATTACCTGGGGCTGTCCGATCACCCGGACGTCATCAAGGCGGCGCACGCCGCACTGGACCGCTGGGGCTATGGCCTGTCCTCGGTGCGCTTCATCTGTGGCACCCAGGAAATCCACAAGGACCTGGAAAAGCGCATCAGTGCCTTCCTCGGCACCGAAGACACCATCCTTTACGGCTCCTGCTTCGACGCCAACGGCGGCCTGTTCGAGACCCTGCTGGGCGAGGAGGACACCGTCATCTCGGATGCGCTCAATCACGCCTCCATCATCGACGGCATCCGCCTGTGCAAGGCCAGGCGCGCGCGGTATTCCAATAGCAACCTCGAAGAACTGGAGGCCGAACTGCAGAAGGCCGAGGGATCGCGCCGCATCCTGATCGCGACCGATGGCGTGTTCTCGATGGACGGTTACATTGCCAAGCTGCCGGAGATCTGCGCGCTGGCGCGGCGCTACAACGCAATGCTGATGGTCGACGACTCGCACGCGGTCGGATTCCTCGGCGGCAGCGGCCGCGGGACTCACGAACATCACGGCGTGATGGGCAAGATCGACTTGATCACCGGCACGATGGGCAAGGCCCTGGGCGGCGCCAGTGGTGGCTACACCAGCGGCCGCAAGGAACTCATCGAGGTCCTGCGGCAGCGCTCGCGGCCCTACCTGTTTTCCAACTCGCTGGCGCCGGTCATCGCCGCCGCCTCCATCGCCGTACTCGACCTTCTGTACCAGAAGCCCGAGCTGCGCCAGCAGTTGATGGACAACACGCGGTTCTTCCGCTCGCACATCGCCGAGCTCGGATTTCAGGTACTGCCCGGCTTCCATCCCATCGTCCCGGTCATCCTGGGCGACGCGGCGCTCGCGACAAATGTCGCCGACAAGTTGCTCGAGCGCGGCGTCTACGTCATTGGCTTCTCCTACCCGGTGGTGCCGATGGGACAGGCGCGCATCCGGGTACAGATGTCAGCGGCCCACAGCCGCAAGGATCTTGAGTTCGCGCTGCAGCAGTTCGCCGCGGTAAAGGTCGAGCTGGGAATCTAGCCGGCCGGTCAGCGCCTTAATTGCGCACCATCGCCAGCCGGCAGCTGACGATTCCGGCCAACACAATCGCCCCTCCCACGGCCTGCCAAACGCCGAAAGGCTCGGCCAGGATGACCCACGCCAGGACGGCGGCCGCAACGGGTTGCACCAGCAAGCTCACCGATGAAAACGATGGCGACAGATGCGCCATTGCCCAGGCAATCAGTCCCTGACCGGCGATCTGGCTGACCAGCGCCAGGCCAACCAGCACCGACCAGCCGCGCAGCGATTGCGGCCACAGGGGCTCGTCCAGCATCAAGGTCAGCGGCAGCAGCGCCAGGGTGCAGGCGAGCGTCGTCCACCACATGACTTCCACCGCGCTGGCGTAACGACGCATGCGGCTGACGCCGAGCAGGTAAACCGAATAGAACACCGCGGCTGCGACGCCCAACAAGTCGCCAATGACCGTCTGCAAACCAACGCCGAAGCTGTCGGCCACCAGCACCGCCGAACCGGCCATCGCCAGCACCAGCCCGCCGAAGAATCGGGCATTAATCCGTTCGCCAAACAGCCAAACGGCGGCGCCGGTCACGAAGACAGGCGACAGGTTGGCCAGAAGCGTTGCGTTCGCCACCGAGGTGTAGCGGATCGACTGGTGCCATAGCGCAAGGTCGGCCGCAAAGAACACGCCGGCCATCAACAGCCAGCGCCGGCGCACGAGTGATTCCGGCGTCGGCCGTTCGCGCCGCGGATACCACAGCAGCCACAGCAGCGGCAGCGCCAGCAGCACGCGCCAGAACGCAGCGGCGGTAAGCCCGACATCGGTCAGCCGGACAAAAATCGGCGCAAAGCCAATGCAAATGGCGCCGGCAATCAGCGCCGCGACTGCGCGCGTGTCGGGCTTGGCGTTCAGGACAGTTTCAGCAGGCAGGCGAACAGCAGCCCGGCCTGCGCGGCAAGCCCGATGCCGAACATTACGCCGCGGGCCAGGCCCCAGCGCGCGTAGTAACAGACTGTATGCGCGCCGCGTGCGGCAACGTAAACCCAGACCAGGGTGTTGACCCAGGCCTCGCTGGCCTGCAGCAATAGCGCGCAACCCATCAACAACAGGAACAGGCCCAGGGTCTCGTTGGTGTTGGCCAGTGCACGCACCGAGCGAAACAGGAAGCTTGCGTGACCTTCGATCACCGGCATGCCCGGGACATGCCTGGCGCGGATACCGGCTACGTCCGCGACCAGCACCTGCACCAGAATCAGCGCCGCCAGCACCACGCCGGCGGTGATGGCCGGACCATAAATCCCCACCAGGGTGTCCATGGAGCCGTCCTCAGCGTTTGGTCAGCGAGCCGAGCAGGCCGCGCATCAGCTGCCGGCCCACGGCGGACCCTACCGACCGAACGGCGCTCTTGACGAAGGCTTCGCCCACGCCCTGCCGATTGGAGGTGCGCGCCGGTGCAGCGGATTTATTTCCGGTGCCCGAATCCCACCAGCCGCCCTTCCCTTCTGCCGCCGGTCCCGCGGCAGGCGCCGTCGATGCAGCCGGGGCCGCCGTTTCCGCAGTGCGCTTTTGCAACAACTCGTGGGCGGATTCGCGGTTCACCGTGGTGTCGTACTTGCCGCCGACCGGGCTGCGCTGGCGTACCGTGTCGCGCTCGTCCGGCGTGATCGCGCCAAAGCGGCTGCCGGGTGGCGCGATCAGCGCGCGCTCAACCGGCAGCGGCGAGCCTTTTGCGTCGAGCATGGAGACCAGCGCTTCGCCGATTTCCAGCTGGCCTATGACCGCCGCCACGTCGAGCTTTGGATTCGGGACAAAGGTTTCGGCGGCGACCTTGACCGCCTTCTGCTCCCGCGGCGTCGCGGCCCGCAGTGCGTGCTGCACGCGGTTGTTGAGTTGCGCCAAAACGTTGTCCGGCAGATCGGCCGGCGATTGGGTGCAGAAATACACACCGACGCCCTTGCTGCGGATCAACCGCACCACCTGCTCGATGCGTTGGACCAGCGCCTTGGGCGCGTCGGCGAACAGCAGGTGGGCCTCGTCAAAAAAGAACACCAGCTTGGGCAGCGGCTGGTCGCCGACCTCGGGCAAATTCTCAAACAACTCCGACAGCAGCCACAGCAGGGCGGTGGAATACAGGCGCGGCTTGAGCAGCAATGTTTCCGCCGACAGGATGTTGATGGCGCCTCGGCCGGAAAAGTCCTGGCGCATGAAGTCCTTCAGGTCCAGTGCCGGCTCGCCGAAAAACTTCTCGCCGCCGTCGCGTGAAAGGCTCAGCAACTGGCGCTGGATCGCCGCCACGGTCTGCGGGCTCACCAGCCCGAACTTCTTGCCGATCTCGTTCTTGTTCTCTACCACGTGATTGAGCATCGAGCGCAGGTCGTCGAGGTCCAGCAGAAGCATGCCTTCCGCGTCCGCCACCGCGAACACAATGTCGAGTACGCCGGACTGCACGTCATTCAATTCCAGCATGCGCGACAACAGCAGCGGCCCGACTTCGGAGATCGTGGCGCGCAGCGGATGCCCGTCTTTCTGGAACAGGTCCCAGAACACGACCGGATTCGGGGACGGCGCCCAGTCGGTCAGCTTGAGCTTCTCCAGGCGGCCCTTGAGCTTGTCGCCCAGCTCGCCGGCCATGGCGAGGCCGGCCATGTCGCCTTTCATGTCGGCGACGAATACCGGGACGCCGAGTTTCGAGAACCCCTCCACCAGCACCTTGAGCGTGACGGTCTTGCCGGTTCCCGTGGCGCCGGCAATCAGGCCGTGGCGGTTGCCATAACGGGCCAGCATCTGCACCGGATGCTCGCCGGCGCCAATAAATATGGTTTGTTCAGCCATGGTTGCCCAGTATGGACCCTTGGAATCTTCCACGAACGCAGCAGATCATGGGAGATTCTAGTAGCGGAACGGCCAGGCCATGAAGTACCGTTTGATCCGCAGCCAGATTCCATAGAGGCCCAGCGGCTCATACCGCAGGCAGGCGATGACCAGGATGGCGAACAGCAGAGTGGACTGCAGGCTGGAGGGCAATTGATCCAGGCCGGGCGTGGCGCGGGCGGCGATTTCCAGCAAAGGCGACAACAGCACGAAGGCCAGTGCCCCCGCCACCCCACCGAACACCGTGCCGACGCCGCCCAGCACGATCATTGCGATGTACTGCACGCTCATCAGCAGGTTGAACGGCGGGTCGACGGTGATGAACTGCTGCTGCAAGGCAAACATTCCGCCCGCAATTCCGGCGAAGCCGGACGACAGGCCAAAGGCGATGATCTTTGATCGTGCCGGATTCACGCCCATCACGGCGGCGGCTACGTCGTGGTCGCGCACCGCCATCATGGCGCGGCCGGTGTTGGAGCGGGCCAGGTTGCGGGCCGCCAGCACCGTCAACACCGCCAGCAGCGCAAACAGCACATAGAGCTTTCGCTCGAAATTGAGTTCGACGCCGGCCAGCATCTGCGTGCCCGTAAACCAGCGGTCGCCCTCCGCGCCAAGGCCGGTATGCACCGCCACGGGCATGCCCGCAGAGCCGCCCGTGACCAGATGGAACACCAGTAGCACGTGGTTGACCAGGAAGATCAGCCCGATCGTGACAATCGCCAGGTACAAGCCTTCCAGGCGCAGCGCGAACGGGCCTACGCACAACCCGGCCAGCGCCGCGACCAGGCCGCTGCAGGGCAGGGCCAGCCAGAACGGCAGGCCGAATTGCTGGCCAAGGATTGCGGTGGTGTAGGCGCCGAGGGCAAGAAAGGCGGCGTGGCCCAGGCTGATCTGGCCGGTGAATCCGGTGAGGATCATCAGGGCGGTGCTGCCGACGATGGCGATCAGCGCGAGGTTGGCGTTGGTAACCCAGTTGGTATCGGCCAGCAGCGGGTACAGCAGCACGATGAGCGCCAGCGCTGCAATTCCGTAACGCTCCCAGCGCCCGGCCAACAGCCGGAAGTCGTCTTCGTAGCGGACCGCCAGTGGACGATTCGGCATCAGAC
>JANNAK010000105.1:0-3453 GCA_031384195.1 Gammaproteobacteria bacterium | reverse complement strand
CAGGTAGACGGCATTGGTGGCGGCGTCATCCGACTTGGACATCTTCGCGGTCGGGTCCTGCAGGCCCATGATGCGTGCGCCCACCAGCGGGATCATCGGCTCGGGGACCCGGAACACCTTGCCGTACAGGTTGTTGAAGCGCATCGCGATGTCACGGGTCAGTTCCAGGTGCTGCTTCTGGTCCTCGCCGACCGGCACGAAGGCGCTGTCGTACAGCAGGATGTCGGCGGCCATCAGCACCGGATAGCTGTACAGCCCGGCGTTGATGTTGTCGGCATTCTTGGCTGACTTGTCCTTGAACTGGGTCATGCGGTTCAGCTCGCCGACCATGGTGTAGCAGTTCAGCACCCAGGACAGCCGCGCATGCGCCGCGACGTGCGACTGCACGAACAGGATGTTCTTGTCCGGGTCCAGGCCGCAGGCGATGTACAGGGCCAGGAACTCGTAGCAACGTTCGCGCAGCACCTTCGGGTCTTGCCGGGCGGTGATGGTGTGCAGGTCCACCAGCGCGTAGTGGCACTCGTACTCGTCCTGCAGCCGCACCCAGTTCTTGAGCGCGCCCAGGTAGTTGCCCAAGGTCAGGTGGCCCGAGGGCTGGATGCCGGACAGGACAACGGCGCGGCTGGGGGCAGGCGTCATGGAACAGGGGGCGCGAAAAGTGCGCGGATTATACCGGTTGCAACACCCCTAGCCCGGGTTTTCCAGCTCCGGGAACAGCATTTTCACGTTGCCCTTGCCCTTGCGGATCAGCCGGGGGGCGGATTCGGTGAGGTCCAGCACTGTAGTCGGCTCATAGCCACAGTTGCCCCCCTGCACCACCACGTCGACCAGGTGCAGCAGTTGGTCGCGGGCCTCCTCCGGATCGCTGACCGGCAGTTCGTCCGGTGGCAGCGACAGGGTGCAGGACAAAAGCGGCTCGCCGAGATTGGCGAGCATCGCCTGGGTAATGGTGTTGTCGGGCACCCGCAGGCCAATGGTCTTGCGGGTTTCGTGCTGCATGCGCCGGGGCGCCTCGCCACTGGCCTTGAGCACGAAGGTGTACGGCCCCGGCGTCATGGACTTGAGCAGCCGGTACTGGCTGTTGTCGACCCGGGCGTACGTCCCAAGGTCGGCAAGGTCGCGACAGACCAAGGTGAACAGGTGATTGCGGCCGAAGCCACGGATTGCACTCAAGCGCTCGGTGGCCTTCTTGTCGCCCAGATGGCATCCGAGGGCATAACAGGAGTCGGTGGGATAGGCGATCACCGCGCCGTCGCGAATGCGCGCCGAGATCTGATCCAGCAAACGCTTCTGCGGATTCAGCGGGTGGATCGAAAACCAGTCAGCGGGCATCCGTCAGTTCAGCGGTGCCGGCATCAGGCTGTCGAGCACTGCCGGATAGTCGGTCTCCATGCCGTCCACACCCAGATCAATCAACTTCAGCATGGTGTCCGGATCAAGGACTGTGTAAGCGATGATGAACATGCCATTGGCGTGCGCGGCCGTCACAAATTCCGGCGTGATCAAGGTGTAATCAATGTCGAAGCCAACCACCCCTTGGGCTTTCAGGTCCTGGAACGCGGCGTTGTCGAGTGACGAAGGCAAGCCTTCCCACAGCGTGCCGGAGCCGGGGAGGTTGTCCTTGAAGTCCTGGGCAGAAACCGAGTCGCTGGTTCCGGCCGGCCAGATCGCGTCCGGACCCACCAACGCAGCAACCATGGCCTGCTTGATGTCCGCCCCCGCCCCCACCAGCTTCACGTCCAGCAGCAGTCGCCCGCGGCCGGCGGCTGCGGTCAAGGCCTCCACCAGCGTTGGCACCTGCTCTCCGGCAAAGAAAGTATCGAACCAGGAGCCGGCATCCAAAAGTTTGATGGACGACAGGTCCATGCCAGAGACCAATCCGGTGCCATTGGTGGTGCGATCAACCAGCTCATCGTGCATCAGCACCAGTTTGCCATCGTTCGACTTGCGAACATCAACTTCAATATGGTCCGCACCGGCGTCAAACGCCCGCTGGATCCCGGCAATGGTGTTTTCCGGGGAAAACCCGCTGTAGCTTCGGTGAGCGACTACGTCGACGCGTCGGCTGGCGACTTGCGGTGGCAACGGCGCCGCTGGACCCGGGTCGCTCGCACCAGAGGCACGCGGTCCGCCCAGCGCCCTGACTTCATCCGGGGTGAGGACACGGTCTACATACAAAATGCTGCTCACATAGCCCTGGGCCGTTTCGCCATCGTTGTCCGTGAACAGGTGAAAGGTCGGGTCCAGCGCCCAGCGACAACGAGAGGCGCCGGCGAATGCCTCCGGTGTGTACTGCCCGCCAACGAACAGTCCATCGATGTACTTGCGAATTTGCCCGGTGCCGCCGGCCCCCAGGGCACACTGGATCGCGATCGCCACACGATGCCACGTCCCCGGCGTGATCGAGCCGTAGTTGTTGTAGTTGTTGTTGATGCCGACGCCCAGTTTTCCGCCGGACCCGTCCTTGATGAACAGGTCGGCGTCGTCGACGTTCGGTACGTCGGTCTGGACCAGACCGCGGAAATTGGCCAAGGCGTCCTGCGGATACAGCAGGTCGAAGACCAAGGTGTAATTTGAAACATAAAAGGCTTCGGCAAATACGCCGTTCGGCGAGCTGTGGTGGGTAACCGTATAGCCCTGGTTCGCGGTCGTGGCTGGGAAAGACATCACGTCGGGGTCTACACCGTTCATCAGCGGCAGATTGAAGGAACTGGCCTTGCCGAAGGTCGTCTCCAATGGACCCCAGCCGGTGGAACCCGGATCGCGGAAAGCCAGTTCGGCCGTTCCCGCGGCCGCCGCGAAGCGCCCGGTCGGGTCGCTGAAGTTCCAGACGGTGGCATCGGTAATTGGCGCGACGACCGTCAGGGTCGTGTTTCCGGCAATCGCCTCCAGCGTCGCGGTAATAGTGGCCGAGCCGGCACCCGCCCCCGTGGCGACGCCGCTGGCGTTGATGCTCGCGGCCGCAGGCGGATTGGAGGTCCACACCACCGACGAGCCCAGCGCCTTCGATTGGCCGTTGGAGTAGTGCCCGGTCGCGACGTACTGAAGTGTCGAGCCAATGAAAATTGCCGACTTTGTCGGAGTGACCGTGATGGACTGCAGGGTTGCCGCAGATCCCCCGCCCCCGCATCCGGCAAGGGCGAACACAAGCGCGATACCCAGCGCGCCGTGCCGAATCAATGTGTGACCGACTTTGTTCATAAACGCATCCTCAGGCTCAAACTCGGTGCCGTCAATCCCGCCGGCTGGATCGACCGGTCGAGCCCCACCTGCCCCACTCCGGTTCGCCTCCGCCGTCACGGGACCTCCGGGTCCGTCCACTGCCGGCCCAGCTCGGTCGCTTCCCAGGCAAGCACGACCAGCCTCGTCACGAAACCAGCGCGCTCGAGGGCGTCCATGGTGTCGGTGGTGCAGACGCGCCGGCCATTGATTTCCACGCGGGTGTTCCCGCCC
>JANNAK010000063.1:0-2077 GCA_031384195.1 Gammaproteobacteria bacterium | reverse complement strand
TTCTTGCGCCCGCGGGGTCTATTTCTTCGGGCTGGCCCGGGCCGGCTGCCACCTGTCGCCCACGCAGGCGGGTGCTCGGCACAACCCAACACGACTCCGCCGCAACCGGGAGCACGGTTCGGTAAATCTGACCACTATCGCCAAGGTAGACGTGACCTGAGGGGTCACGAAACGACGCCGGGTCACGTTGGAGGTTCTGCATCCTTGCCGTCAGCCGGTTTGTCGTTGGTGTCGGGCGTATCGCGGGAGAACAGGCTTTTCACCCGGTGCCAGTAGAGCTTGGCGACGGCAGCGGCACCGGCGGCGCCTGCGATCAGCATCTGGACCAGCAGGCGCAAAACACCATGGCGCAGCAGATCAGGGGGCGCGGGATGTTCGGAACTTCTGGCGGATACACGTTCATTGCGTGGTCATATCCGACGACCGTGACTCAAGTTCAGGGGACAACTCCGAAGGAACCCATTTTTTCAACGCTTCATTATAACGCCAAGGTTTATCGTCGGTGGAACGCACTTCAATTGGGTGCGACGAAGGAGCGGCGCTGAAAATCGATCGGCCCTCGAGCGCGGGGCTCTGGCTCGGGGCAATTCCGGACAGCTCAAGGATGGTTGGAATCAGGTCGACGTGTTGATACTGCGGATTGAGGACAGGCCGACTGAAGCCGGAGGGGAGTTTTACGATAAATGGCACGTTGGCCACCATATCCGTTACGAAGTGAGTGCCGGGTTGCCCCCAGTTGCGGCACGTCCATTCCCAGCAGTAGCCGTGATCCGCTGTGATTATGATTGTGGCGCGCTCCCACCAGCCCCTCCGCTTGAGGGCGGATGACAGCTCGGTCACCACGCCGTCGATGCAGTCAATCTCATGCAAATAGTTCGCGTGGGCGGTCGCCAGGTCCGCCGCGAGGAGCCTGGTCATCTCCTTCCAATCGTCGTGTCCCCGGAATTGTTCTGTCGGCCTTGAGAATCGCGACGGCAACGTCGTCTCCAGGTACAGATCCCATACCAGGTTGATGAGTGTCGATCCGCGTCCAACCGTGAAGTAATTTCGCGAATCCTGGCATCGGGAAACATAGCGTGCGAACGCTCCGCAGTAGTCGAGAACCACTCCGCGAAGGTCGACCCTGAAGCGACTGCCGACCAGTTGGAACAGATTCGGCTCGCCAGCCAATGGCGGACGGAAGCCGCGCTTTCCCAGCAGCATGGACGGGACGGAACTCCGGGTGTGATCATAATTCGTCGTCGCGCTGGCAAGTGAAAAGCCCTCGGCGGCCAGGGCGCTCAGGCCCGAAAACCTGGGATTTACAGTGCCGGCGTCCTCGTCAGCGATACGAAAAGGCTCCAGACCAAACGCAATGCGCGATCGACCAATACGCCGGCAAGCATTAACGCCAGAATCTCGAGCATTATCGGATTCAGCAGGGCAAACAAGGCGATGACGAGCGCGACGGAGAGCACTTCGGCCAAGCGCCGTTTTCGCCCGTCGCCGGTCTACAGGGTGCAGCACTGGAGCTTGAATGAAATATCCGCGGTCGCCTGTACGGCGCGTGCGCTGACGTCGCGCTGGCTCATGAACCGTACCGTGAATCGGTGGCGACCGGCACTGATTTCCGGATAGACGCCTGCGTCAATCGCGACCAGCACCCGCACCAGTTCGTACTCGGTCTGTGGCGTGTGGACAAACATCCCGGCCCGGGCTGTCTCGCGGCTTGGCTCGGTGCTGTCCCGCAACAGGCGCAGCAACAGCGTGACTGCACGCTCAAACGGCAACATGTCGGCGAACCAGGCGTCGAGGTCCTGCCCAATATGATGAGGTGCCTGTGACAGCCAATAGTGGTAGCCGGGAATATCGAAGGCACTTGCCCCACCCGGGATCGTGCCCCGATGCAGGAGGGAAACGAGGAATTCGTTGTCCCGCAACAGCGTGGCCATGGTGTTGGTGGTCAGGACCTGCAGGCGGTTGCTCGCCTCGCTGAGCTGTGCAAGCACGGACTGCAGCCGCTGGGCATCAACGCCAGGACGTTGCTGCAGGCGCGTGAGCGCCGCGTGATGGGACCCGAGCTCCTTCAGGATCTCGG
>JANNAK010000055.1:2500-15484 GCA_031384195.1 Gammaproteobacteria bacterium | reverse complement strand
CGAGCGTCTCGGTGGCGCCTTCCGGCAGCCAGGGATCGGCGGTGACCAGATCCGCATGGCTCAGCGTGACCAGGTTGGTGGCGACGCCGGTGCGTACCACCGGATCGGTGGGGTTGATGCCCGGGAACGGCGTGTAGGTATTGCCCAGCGGCATGTCGTAAGGCGGGTGCAGTGGCGCGCCGGTGCTGGCGAACACCCGGTAGGAATAGTCGACGCTGGCCTTGAGGTTGTCGCGATGCAGGACTTTTCCGTCCAGCGCCGAAACCACGAATCCATAGGCGATCAGCTGCTGGTTCGCGCGTGCGTGGGCGAAGATTTCGACGTGGTAGGCCGGTTCCAGGCCGCCCGCACGCGGGTAGTACAGGGCTTTGGCACGAGGTGCACGCTCAAACTGGTGGCTGCCCGCGAGATTCGGGGTTGAGTAGACCTGGTAGTCGCCGTTGCTGCCGGTGACCGACAGCGCGGCGGCTTGCAGCACTCCGCCAAGGCTGGTCCAGGCTGCGGCAACGGCCTGCGCGCCGTTCATTCCAAATGCGGCATTGGCAGCGGCAGTCGGGTTGTAATCGGTGGCGAAATATCCCGAGACGGCCACTGGTTTGTTGGAATGGTCGAGCAGCACGTTCAGTGAACGATGAAACACTTCGTGGCCGTTGACCCGCTGCTGGAAGCGGACCACGGCCGGTCCGGCGCCGTTGTACTGGGCGTTGGTGGCCTGCGCGTCGGCAATCATGGCCGGCGTCAGCTTCAGCAGCCTGGCTTCATCGCGCAGGTGTACTCGCGCACGCTCAACCAGCAGTTCCCTCGGATTGAGTGCGCCCACGGCGGCGACCGGCGCAGCGACCGGCGCCCACAGGAAAGTCGCCTTGCCCATGCGCGGATCGAACTGCGACTTCAAGCGGCGATTTTCGAAGCCGGCCGGAAGCGGGTGTGCCGCAGTCGCTGTATCGGTCAGGTAAGCGTCAAGGTTTGCGAAGCCCGGAAGCTCGGGATTGCGGACGAATCCGGCGGTCGGGGCCAGCGTTGAGTGGGCTACGGCACCGCTCTTTGGCGTAATGGCGCAGGCGGTATTGGATTTGGCGGTCAGGGTCAGCCGGCCGCGGTACTCGGTCGGCTGGCTTGCCGCAAATGGGCAGGCGATGGCGGTGTATGTGCCGGACGGAAGGTTGCTGAGGCCAACGTTTTCCTGCGGGCTGCCGCCGTCGCTGGAGCCCAGTTCCGAGGTGCCGTCGTAGACCGACAGCACCATGTCCGGATCGGTGAACGAGCCGGAGGGGTCCGGCGTGCCGATGTCCCATTCGATATGGAAGTCGGCGTTGACAGTCAGGTTGAGCGCCTCGTAAGCGCCGTCCGGGACGGTCAGGTTTATTGCGTGAGAGTCGTCCGGGCCGGACGGCGGGCACAGGCCGCCGCTGCCGCTGCTGCCGGGCAGCGCGGTGCCGGCCCACTCGACCACCACCACGGCGCCATCGGTGGTGGGAATGGTGACGTCGTGCGAGGCCGGCGCGCTGGCGCTGGCGAGCGACGAGAACAGCGAAGCGGCCGCGACGGCCAAAGGCAACGAGCAAGAAATTTTCATTGTTTCCCGAAGGTTCAGGGGGAGTGGAGCGGGTGATGGGAATCGAACCCACGCTATCAGCTTGGGAAGCTGAAGTTCTACCATTGAACTACACCCGCCGGCGCAGCTGGGTGGATTCTATCCGAGCCGGTGCGCTGAGTTAAGATTCCCGCCCGCCTCCCGGAACTCCTCGCCATGCAGATCGTGGTCAACGGCAAGCCTTGCACCGAGCTGCCGGGCATGGTGCTGCCCGCGCTGATCGAGCGGATGCAGCTGGGCGGGCGGAGGGTCGCGGTGGAGTTGAACGGCGCCATTGTCCCGCGCAGTGCCTGGCCGGCGACCGCGCTGAATGACGGCGACCGATTGGAAATTGTCCATGCGATCGGTGGGGGCTGAAGGAATGGAATCGTCCGGTTTCAAGGCGGATCGTCCGCTGCTTATCGCGGGCCGTCCCTACCAATCGCGGCTGCTGGTTGGCACCGGCAAGTACCGCGACCACGAGCAGACCCGGCAGGCGATCGAGGCCAGCGGTGCCGAAATCGTCACGGTGGCCATTCGCCGCACCAACATTGGCCAGGACAAGACCCAGCCCAATTTGCTGGACGTGCTGCCCCGGGAAAAATTTACCCTGCTGCCCAATACCGCCGGCTGTTACACCGCAGACGATGCGGTGCGGACCTGCAGGCTTGCGCGCGAGTTGCTGGACGGGCATTCCCTGGTCAAGCTCGAAGTGCTGGGAGATCCGAAGACGCTGTATCCGGACATGCCCGCCACCCTTGAGGCGGCGCAAACCCTGGTGAAGGACGGCTTTCAGGTCATGGTGTATTGCACCGACGATCCGATTGCCGCGAAGCGTTTCGAGGAAATGGGCTGCGTCGCGGTCATGCCGCTCGCCGCGCCCATCGGCTCGGGCCTGGGCATCCAGAATCGCTACAACATCCTGACCATTGTCGAGAATGCAAAGGTGCCGATCCTGGTCGACGCCGGCGTCGGCACGGCCTCGGATGCGGCCATCGCCATGGAGCTGGGGTGTGACGGCGTGCTGATGAATACCGCCATCGCCGAGGCACAAAATCCGGTGTTGATGGCGCAGGCGATGAAGAACGCAATTGTCGCCGGCCGCCAGGCGTTCCTCGCCGGCCGCATGCCGCGGCGGCGCTACGCCAGTGCCTCGTCGCCATCGGCCGGACTGCCGTTCTAGTCCCCGCCCATGGCGATCTATACGCCGGACGCCTTCAGTGGCGACAAGCAGACAGCGATGGAGCTGGTCGAGCAATATCCGTTCGCGACTCTGGTCACGGTCATCGACCACGAAGAGCCGCAGATCAGCTACCTGCCGCTGATGGTGGAAGACAAGGCGCTCTGGGGCCACATGGCCAAGTCCAATCCACATTGGCGTCGCTTTGCACAGGGGCGGACCTACGCCCTGTTCCACGGCCCGCACGCCTACGTCTCACCCTCCTGGTACCCGGTGCCGGAAGAAAACGTGCCGACCTGGAATTACGCCGTGGTGCATTTCAGCGGTGCGCCCGAAATTCTCAACCAGGCCGGCGTGCGCCGCGTGGTCAAGCAGCTGGTCGCAAAATTTGACCCGGACGGCGGTATGACGCGGACCGAAAAAATTGAGCAACTGCTGGAGGGCATTGTCGGCTTTCGCCTGCCGATCGTTCGGGCGGAAACAAAGTTCAAGATGAGCCAGAACAAGTCGGAGGCCGAGCGTGCGGGGCTGATCGCCGGATTGCGTGCCACCGGTCGCGCGCCCGAGGCCGAGGTGGCGGAGTGGATGGAGCAGCATGAGCCGGCCCCGAAGCGCTGAGGCCGACGGGGCGGCCCCGGCGCCGGTCATGCGCCGAACCGTGCGCAGCTTTGTGCGGCGCGAGGGCCGCCTCACGCCGGGGCAGTCCAGGGCGCTGGAGCTGCATTGGGCGCGTTTCGGCATTGAGCCGCCCGCCGCGGCGCTGGACCCCGCCGCCGTGTTTGGGCGCACCGCGCCGGTGGTGGTCGAGATCGGCTTCGGCAACGGCGATCACCTGCTGGCACGGGCGCAGGCCGAGCCCGAGCGCGATTTTCTTGGCATCGAGGTTCATCGTCCCGGCGTGGGGCGTCTGTTGCACCACGCGGCGGCAGGATCGGTGGGCAACCTCAAGCTGGCCTGCGCCGATGCGGTGGAAGTGATTCGCGACTGGCTGGCCCCGGCCAGCCTTGCCGAAATCCAGGTCCTGTTTCCCGATCCCTGGCACAAGAAGCGCCACCACAAGCGGCGACTGGTGCAGCCGGCGTTCGCCGCGCTGCTGGCCTCGCGACTGGCGCCGGGCGGGCGGCTGCACCTGGCGACCGATTGGGCCGACTATGCCGAGCAGATGCGCGACGTCCTGAACGCCGAACCGGCGCTGCGCAACCTGGTTCCGGACGCCGGATTCTCCGCACGCGAAGGCCGCGCCATAACCAAGTTCGAGGCGCGCGGCCAGCGGCTTGGGCACGCCGTGTTTGACCTGGAATATCGGCGCAGGTGAGCGCTGCCCACCCGATTGTGGCGGTCACCGGTTCGTCCGGCGCCGGGACCAGCAGCACGCGCCCCTTGTTCGCACGCCTGTTCGACCGCCTCGGGTTACGGGCCGCCTTCGTCGAGGGTGACAGTTTCCACGCCTTCGACCGCGAGCAGATGGATGCCGCACTGCATCGAGCGCGCGTCCGCGGGGAAAACTTCTCCCACTTCGGGCCGGCGGCCAACGACTGGGATCGCCTTGAGGAACTGTTCCGCGAATACGCCGAGACCGGCCGGGGGTCGACTCGGCGCTACCTGCACACCGACAGCGAAGCGGCGGAAGTCGGGCAGGCTGCCGGCACCTTTACCCGTTGGACGGCGCTGCCTGCCGACACGGACCTGCTGTTTTACGAGGGGCTGCACGGCGCGGTGGTGACGGAGGAGCACGACATCGCCTCCCACGTGGACCTGCTGATTGGCGTGACGCCAACCGTGAACCTGGAATGGATTCAGAAGATCCATCGCGATACCCATGAGCGTGGCTACAATCCCGACGAGGTTACCCGCACCATCCTGCGGCGCATGCCCGACTACGTTCGCTACATGGCGCCGCAGTTTTCGCGCACCGACGTCAATTTCCAGCGGGTGCCGCTGGTGGATACATCCAATCCGTTCCAGCCCGCCGATGTTCCGGGCCCGGGCGAAAGCCTGCTGGTCATTCACCTGAACGACAAGGGCCGGATCCCGGCAGAATTCGATGAACTGCTGGCCGACCTGCCGGGCGCCTTCCTGTCGCGCGCCGACACGCTGGTGGTCCCCGGAGAGCGAATGGCGACGGCAATGGAGTTGATCCTGACGCCGGCGTTGACCTCCCTGATCCGGAATCGGCAGCGTCACCCATGATCTACCGCGAATTGGGCCGCAGCGGACTGAAGGTCAGCGTCATCGGCCTTGGCACCATGACCTGGGGCGAGCAGAACACCGAGGCCGAGGCGCACGCCCAGCTGGATTTTGCGCTAACGCAGGGCGTTAACCTGATCGACGCTGCCGAGATGTACCCAGTGCCGCCGCGGGCCGAAACCCAGGGCCGCACCGAACAATACATCGGCCGCTGGCTGCAGCGGCGCGGCCGTCGCGATGACGTGATTGTCGCCAGCAAGATCACCGGCCCCGGCGATTTTTCCTACCTGCGCGGCGGCAGCCGGCTTGATCGGGCATCGATCCTGTCTGCCTGCGAGGCGAGCCTGAGGCGACTGCAAACCGACTACCTGGATCTTTACCAGGTCCACTGGCCGGAGCGGAACACCAATTATTTTGGGCGGCTCGGCTATGCGCCGCGCGAGGACGCCAACGCAGTGCCGATAGCGGAAACTCTGGGCGCGATGGCCGAGCTGGTCCGGGCCGGGAAAGTCCGCCATCTCGGGGTCTCCAATGAGACGCCCTGGGGCCTGATGAATTACCTGCGTTGCAGTGCGCCGGACGCGCATATCGTTTCAATCCAGAATCCCTACAACCTGCTCAATCGAAGCTTCGAGGTGGGTCTGGCCGAATTCGCCCACCGCGAGCAACTGCCGTTGCTGGCGTACTCGCCGCTGGCGTTTGGCGTCCTGTCCGGCAAGTACCTTGATGGGCAACGACCGACAAACGCGCGTCTGAGCCTGTTCACCCGCTTCCAGCGCTACACCGGCGCGGCGGCGGAGGCGGCAACGCGGGAATATGTCGAGCTTGCCCGGCGCCACCGGCTGGATCCGGCGCAAATGGCCCTGTCCTTCGTGAACTCGCGACCGTTTGTCGCCAGCACCCTGGTGGGTGCGACCACGCTGGAGCAACTGCGTTCGAATATCGCCTCGGTTGGCCTGTCATTGCGCCCGGAAGTGCTCGATGGAATCGAGGAAATTCACCGCCGTCGTTCCAATCCCTGTCCGTAATCATCGGCTTGGCGAAAAACTTCAAAGCCGCGCGTGAAGTTGCGGTTGCGTGGTGTGGGTTACAGGCATATAACTGGAGGCGGATTGCAGCGGACTTGGACCAGCGGTGGTTTTGTTCCGCTGAAACTTCCCGGCGAAATCCGGAGTAGGCAAGCGCTGGCACGGAGGGGGAAGTGCGGGTTGGCAGCTTGGTCGCCAAGCCGCGGGGTTGGAGGCCGTTGGACGCGTGGAGGTGTAGACATGGCGGACTGGCTGCGGGAGATGAAGGTCGGCGACTGGTACCAAGCCAGCGACGGTTCGCGATCCGAGCCGTTTGAGTTGGTGGCCGTGGACATTGGCAACGAGTCGGTCCTGGTCCAGCACTTCGATGGCACCCTTGAGGAATACGATTTCGAGGCGTGGATGGAGCTGGGCGCGCGCCCAGCTGCACCGCCGGAAGACTGGTCGGGCGCAATGGATGTCGACCGACGAGAAACGCTCGCCGACGACATCGGCGGCGATCGCTGGGAAGATCCCCTCGACCTGCTGGACCAACGCCACCTCTGACAAGATAGGCCGCGGCGTTCGCCGCAGGCTGACAACAACACCGGGAGCGCCGATGTTTCCGTTCGACTACCTGAGTTCGACCGACCTGCCGCCGGCGTTCAAGGCGCAGCTGGCCGACGGGACCGGTGCCCTGATCCGCCACGTGACCGCGGCCGACGCGCCACGGCTGAAGCAGGGATTCCGGCTGATTTCAGCGCTGGCACGCCGCCGGCACTTCCCCGGCGACGACGTCAAGGAGCTCGGCGAGGAGCAACTCAAGGCCTTGCAGCAGGTGGATGGCAAAAACTACGTGATCTGGGGCGCGATGAACACGGCCAAGCCCGATGAACCGGGAATCGGCATTGCACGTTATCGCCGAATTGAATCAGAGCCCGATGCGGCCGACGTTGCCATTACCGTCCTCGACCAGTACCAGGGCACGGGTGCCGGGCTGCTGCTGCACGCCTGCCTGCATTGCACGGCACGCCACAACGGCATCCGCTCGTTCTACTACGACGTGGCCGGGCAAAACGTACGCTTCATCCGCCATCTCAAGAGCCTGGGCGCCGAGCACATCGGCAATGTGCACCTGGTGACGCGATTGCGGCTGCCGGTGTTCCGTCGGGCGCTGGCTGTGCCCAAGCACAGCGCCAGCGGCCTCAAGTTCGGGGCGCAGATGCGGAAGCTGGCGTCGGTGAGCCCAGCGACCGGTTGAGGAAGTAGAGCAGCACGAGCGCGGGAATTCCCAGCGTCGAGGTGTAGACGAAGAACAGCGGCCAGCCGACCGCGTCGGCGACAAATCCCGACCCGCCCATGACCAGCTTCGGCAGCAGCGCAAACACCGACGAAAACAGCGCGTACTGCGTTGCCGTGTACGCCGTATTGGTCAATCCGGAAAGGTAGGCGATGAAGGCCGTGCCGGCGAATTGGTAGGCGAAGTTGTCGGCGCTGACGACCAGCGCCAGGCCTACCAGACTGGGCTCATCGCCAAAGGCCAGGGTGGCAAACGCCAGGTTGGTGAGGATGACCAGGATGCCGCCCAGCATCAGGGAGCGGCTGACGCCGAACAGGGCCACGCCGACGCCACCGACGATGACGCCAACGATTGAGCCGCCCAGGCCGTAAACTTTCGCGACCACGGCGATCTGCTGCAGCGTAAATCCGATGTCGAGGTAGAACGGGTTGGCCATGACGCCCATCGCGTAGTCGGTCATCCTGAACGTGCCGATGAACGCCAGTATCAACACGCTGACGGCAATGGCGTTTCGCTGGAAAAAATCCGCAAATGGACACACCACGGCGCTGATGAAATGCCCGCCTGCGCGGCGCAAGGGACCGGGCCAGTGCGCTTTGTCCGTCAGCCAGTTCACCACGCGCTGCTCCAGCACCTGGGTGTCGCGGGACACCGACGAATCTGGCTCCGGGATGACCACGGTGGTGAGCAGTCCGACGCCCACCAACAAGGCCATCACCGTGTAGGACACGGTCCAGCCGTACTCCCCCGCCAGCCACAGGGCGCCGGCCTGGTTGGCGAGAATGGCGACCCGATAACCCAGCTGGTAGGAAGCGGCCATCGCGCCCTGCATGGGTTGCGGGGCGGCCTCGATGCGCCACGCGTCGATGGCGATGTCCTGGGTTGCCCCGGCAAAGGCCACCGCCAGTGCCATCCACACCAGCGGCATCAGCGAGACTGCCGGGTCGCCTTGTGCCATGGCCGACAGTCCGGCCACCAGCCCCAGCTGTGCCAGCAGCATCCACGAGCGGCGCCGTCCGAGCCAACGGGTCAGGCCCGGGATCGGCACGCGGTCCACCACCGGGGCCCAGAGAAATTTCAGCGTGTAGGTGAGGCCGATGTAGGAGATCAGGCCAATGGTGGATTTCTCGATGCCGGCGGTTCGCAGCCAGGCGAAGAAAGTCTGGAACACCAGGAAGAACGGCAATCCGGCCGAGAACCCGAGAAACAGCATCGCCGCCACTCGCCGGTGCCGGTACACCGACAGTGCCGTCAGCAGTCTGTCGATCACAGCGTGTAGTCCAGGGTCAGCGGCGCGTGATCGGAGAAGCGCTGCTCGCGATAGACCTGTGCCGTGCGGATCTTTTCCCGGAGCGAGGCCGAAACGATGTGGTAGTCGATGCGCCAGCCCACGTTCTTGGCCCAGGCCTGGCCGCGATTGCTCCACCAGGTGTAGGCGTCGCCCTCAGTATCCGGGTGCAGCGCGCGGTAGGCGTCCACCCAGCCGACCCCGCCAAACACGGTGTCCAGCCAGGCGCGCTCGTGCGGCAGGAAGCCGGAGTTTTTCCGGTTGCCGCGCCAATTCTTGAGGTCGATGTTCTGGTGCGCGATGTTCCAGTCGCCGCACAGGACGTACTCGCGGCCATTGCCCGCCCACTCCCTCAGCCGGGGCAGGAAGCATCCCAGGAAGCGGTCCTTGCTGGCCTGGCGTTCGGGCCCGGAGGAGCCGGAAGGCAGGTACAGCGACACCACCGACAGGTTTCCGAAGCGGGCCTCAAGGTAGCGGCCCTCGCGATCGAATTCAGGTTCGCCGATCGAGTCCAGCACTTCGTCCGGCGCACGGCGTGAGTAGAGCGCGACACCCGCGTAGCCCTTTTTCTCCGCGCTGCGGAAATGCGCATGCCAGCCCTTGGGGAAATAGAGCGGGTCGCCCTCAAGGTCGGCCGGCTGCGCCTTGGTCTCCTGCAAGCAAACCACGTCGGCGCGCTGCGTCGGCAGCCACCCGAACAGGCCCTTGCGCCCAGCCGATCGGATGCCATTGCAGTTCAGGGTGACGATGCGCACGCAATTCCCGGAGAGGTCCGACGGGCCGGTATGATAACGGCATGCCCTCAACTGCCGCCGGCTCCAAGAACGAATTCCTGCAATTGGCCGTCACCCACGGGGTGCTGCGGTTCGGCGAATTCAAGCTCAAGTCCGGACGTATCAGCCCGTATTTCTTCAACCTTGGCCTGATCAGCACCGGTGCCGCCCTGCAGGCACTGGGAAGAGCCTATGCGCGCGCTTTGGGCGATTCGGGTATCGGGTTCGACATGTTGTTTGGCCCGGCCTACAAGGGCATTCCGCTGGCCGCCGCGGTGGCCATCGCACTGGCGGAGCAGGGGCGGGACTTGCCCTGGGCCTACAACCGCAAGGAAGCAAAGGACCACGGTGAGGGCGGCCTGATGGTGGGCGCGCCGCCCAAGGGCCGGGTAGTGATCGTCGACGATGTGCTGACCGCCGGCACCGCCCTGCGCGAATCCGTGGCGCAACTACGGGCGGCTGGCGCCAATCCGGTCGCGGCCCTGATCGCCCTGGACCGGCAGGAAACCGGGCCCAACGGGCTGTCCACGGTTGCCGAATTGGAACGCGAGCAGGAACTGCGGGTGATTTCACTGGTCAATCTGGACGACGTGCTGGGATTCCTGGCCGCAAGTCGGGGAGACCTTGACGCGCTCGACCGGATGCGCGAGTACCGGGCGCGATATGGGGTTCCGGCGTAGACTGGAAAAAGTGTCTCGACGCTGGGTTTCAACGAGGAAATGCCGATGAATAAATTGATCCTGATGGCATTGCTGGCCACCATGATGGTCGCTCCGACGGTCGAGGCCGGAACCGTTGGCAAGAAGATCCAGTGCTGGAACGACAAGAATGGCAACCGCATGTGCGGCGACCGTGTGCCGCCCGAGTACGCCGGCGAGCAGCGTGAAGTCCTCCAGGATGGCCGTGTCGTCGAGACCAGGCGCGGGGCGAAAACGCCGGAAGAGATCGCGGAGGAGGAGCGGCTCAGGGTTGAGGCGGAAGAGGCCAAGCGGCGCGCCGAGTACGACCGGTCCCTGCTGGAGTCCTATCGCAACCTGAAGGACATCGAGAACATGCGCGATGAGCGGCTGGCGATGCTCGACTCGCGTATCCGCGCGGCGGAAAAGTCCACGCTGGAAAACCAGAAGACACTTGAGGACTTGCGCGCCCGCCAGGCGTCGGCCAAGGCTGCCGATCCGGCAGCGGCGCCGGCCAGCGACAAGACGGCCGAACCAAAAACGGACAAGCTGACCAGACAGGTGCGCCAGTATCAGAAGTCGCTGGTCGACAGCCAAAAGTCACTTGAACGACTCAAGAATGAGCGGGCCCAGACCGAAGCCAAGTTCGACAGCGACATGAAGCGCTACAACGAGTTGAGCCCGCCGGTCGCGAAGAAAAAACCCGGTTGAGCGGGCGGCGGCGGTGGCCGTGCTTCAGGCGCCGCGAATCAGCGTCCCCACGCCCTCGTCTGTGAACAACTCCAGCAGCACGGCGTGCTGAACGCGGCCGTCGATGATATGCGCCGACTTCACGCCGCTTTTCACCGAATCCAGGGCGCAGGAAATTTTCGGCAGCATTCCGCCGCTGATGGTTCCCGCCGCGATCAGGGCGTCCACTTGCTGTGACGTGAGGCCCGTGAGCACCTTTCCGGTGGCATCGAGCACCCCGGGCGTGTTGGTCAGCAAGATCAACTTCTCGGCCTTCAGGACGGCCGCCAGCTTGCCCGCGACCAGGTCGGCATTGATGTTGTAGGAGCGACCCTCCTCGTCCACGCCGATCGGGGCGATTACCGGGATAAAGCCGCCCTGTTCCAGGTGGCGGATGGAGTCCGGCCGGATCGCGGCGACTTCCCCGACGTGTCCAAGGTCAACCGGCTTGCCGTCGTGCGTCGCGGCCATCTTGCTGGCCCGAATCAGTCCGTCGTCCTTTCCGGTCAGGCCGATGGCGCGACCGCCGTGCTGGTTGATCAGGGCGACGATTTCCTTGTTCACCTGCCCGCCGAGCACCATCTCGACGATTTTCATCGTCTCGGCGTCGGTCACGCGCATGCCATTGACGAACTCGCGGCCCTTGCCGAGCCGGTTCAACAAATCATCGATCTGCGGTCCGCCGCCGTGAACCACCACCGGATTCAGGCCGACCAGCTTCATCAGCACGACGTCGCGGGCGAACGAGGACTTCAGCGTCTCGTCCTCCATCGCGCTGCCGCCGTACTTGATGACGATGGTCTTGCCGCCGAAGCGCCGGATGTAGGGCAGGGCTTCCGTGAGAACCCGGGCAATGCCCTCGGCGCGTTTCAGATCGATGCTCATGTTATTGCCGCCCTGAATGGCCGAAGCCGCCGGCACCGCGCCGGCTCTGCTCAAAGTCCGCGACCGGGACCAGTTTTGCCTGAACCACGGGGACGAAGACCAGCTGTGCGAGCCGGTCGCCGGGTTGGAAGGTGAATTCCGCCTGGCCACGATTCCAGCACGACACCATCAATTCTCCCTGGTAGTCCGAGTCGATCAGGCCGACCAGGTTGCCGAGGACGATGCCGTGCTTATGGCCCAGGCCTGAGCGCGGCAGGATGATCGCGGCAAGTCCGCTATCGCCGATGTGGATCGCAATTCCGGTCTTGATCAGCTGGGTGTCGCCTGGCTTGAGGGTCAGTGGCGCGTCCAGGCAGGCGCGCAGGTCCAAGCCTGCCGCGCCCGCCGTAGCCGGCTCGGGCAAGGGCCAGGTGGTCCCGATGCGCGGGTCGAGGATGCGGCAGGGAATTTCACGCATGGTGGTTCTTGTAATGGTGGGAAATCAGGTCGACGAGGCGGCGCGCCAGTTCGGTCTTGCTGGCCTGGCCCAGGGCCTCGCGGCCGCCGGGCCAGAAAATAGTGAGCTGGTTGTCGTCGCGATCGAACGCGCGCCCATTTCCAACCAGGTTGCCGGCGACCAGGTTCAGCTTCTTGGCGGCGAGTTTTGCCTTGGCATTGCGATCCAGGTTGTCGGTCTCGGCCGCAAAGCCAACCATGAACAGCTTGGGCTGCTTCGCGCGGACGCTGGCCAGAATGTCCGGCGTGCGTTCCAGTTTCAGCGTCAGCGCGGCGTCGTTCTTCTTGATCTTGAGCCTGGCGATCTTTGCCGGGCGGTAGTCAGCAACCGCGGCGGTTCCGACAAAAATGTCAGCCGAGCGCGCAGCAGCGAGAGCCGCACGCTGCATTTGCTCGGCCGTTTCCACGTCGATGCGAGTACTTCCCGGCGGCGTCGGCAACTCGACTGGGCCGGCGATCAGCGACACCCGCGCCCCGCGCTCCGCCAGTGCCTGTGCCACCGCGAAGCCCATCTTTCCCGAGGAGCGGTTGGTCAGCACCCGAACCGGATCAATCGCCTCGCGGGTCGGTCCGGCGGTGACGACTGCGTGCAGACCGCTGAGGGGCCCTGACCCGAAATGCCGGATCAATGCGTCACGAATCTCGGCAGGCTCCTGCAGCCTCCCGGCACCCACTTCCCCACAGGCCTGGTCGCCAATGCCCGGCCCAAGCTGCAGGGCGCCGCGCTGCTTGAGCGTGTCCAGGTTGGACTGGGTTGCGAGATTGGCCCACATCAGGCGATTCATTGCCGGCGCAATGAACAGCGGCCGGTCGCTGGCAAGGCAGAGAGTGGTCAGCAAGTCGTCCGCGCGACCCTGGGCGAGGCGTGCAATGAAGTCAGCGCTGGCCGG
>JANNAK010000045.1:0-13963 GCA_031384195.1 Gammaproteobacteria bacterium | reverse complement strand
CCAGATCCATGTTGTTCAGCGCCGAAACCAGCAGGTGCATCGCGCCGCCGTATTGTCCGGAATCCGAGGGTTCAACGTTGGGGTTGCGGGGTACCGTGCTTCCAAACGGCACGCAAAATGTCTGGCTGGCCCCGGGCGGCGGCGGTGGCGGCTCGCACAGCGTCGAATTGGTCGAGTTCTCGTTCGCACGCCCGAATCCCAGGTTGGCCTGGGTTCCAGCGATGCCGGCAAAATCATTGGTACCCCAATACGTGCCCGAGACATCAATCACGGTCGGCCGCCATTCAAGCTGGTAGAAAGCCTCCACATTGACGTTGTCGATGGGGTCTACCGAAACCCAGGCCATCGCCGCCGGTCGCGCCAGTTCCTCAAATTCGAATCCGGGAACACGCAGGCGGTTGACGTCAAATGCAAGGATGCTGTTCAGGCCATGGAGCACCAGCAATGACTCACCCCAGTTCGGCGCTTGCCGACCCAGTCGGGCGACCAGGGATCGTTCGCCAATACCAAAGTTGCCGTAGACGTAGGCGTCCATCAGGTCACCGTGCAGGCCCACCTGGCTGTGCACCGCATCGGTCTTGCGGTCTCGTTCGGCGGTGCCGAACTCCTTCCCCGCGCCGTAATCGGCGGCGTCGTAGAAGTCGTCCTTGCCGTCCAGCAATGGGCTGTACACGCCGCTGACCCGGATCAGCGCGCCGAAGTCCCGGTACGCCAGGGCAATGTCCGAGGTGAGCTTGATCGTGCCGCTGACCAGGTCACCCTTGTCGAATGCAAGGTTGCCGTCGTCACCATTGGTCGAGAAGGCATCGCCACCGTTGGCGATTCCGACCAGGCGTGGGTCGCGATCCGCCATCCGGATCGCCGCGCCGAGCGAAAGCTTGTTGGTCAGCCCCAGGGACAGTTCGCCCCATTCGGTTTGCAGGGCGGTCGCCGGACCGGCGATGAGAAGCCCAGCGATGAGGCCAGTGACAAGTTTGGAGAGGTTCATGAAATCGGGCTCCTGCTTTTTTATAAAGTTGTGGACAGGGACGATCACGGGCAGGTCCCCCCAATCGGAATGCCGACGGCAGTGCCGCTGCTCAGGAAATGGCTGGCCAGGAAGGACGCCGTCTGTCGCTGCATTTCGCAGGTCGTCGCCAGGAAGCCGGTGTCGTTGCCATTGCCAGAAACGGAGTCGGCGTCAGGGGTGAGGAGACTGCCGTGCTGCGCCGTACCCGCGGCAAACTGAACCACCCGATCGGCGCTGGCTGTCGCTGCGGTACCTGTTCCTGCCGTGATCGGTCCGGTGACGGCAAGTCCCATCAGGGTGTAAAGGGGATCGGTTCCGGACAGAAATGCGGCGATTGCCGTCTGGTCCTGGGTCGCCGTGCCGGGCGTTGCAGTGGCCGCGGAGTTCGGCACCACCAGGTCACCGATCACCTCAATCATGTGGATGGGGTGGTTCGTATTGGCGGCCACCGCGAAATTGATCGGATCGCCCGGGTCGGTCAAGTGCTGGGCGAAGCGCAGGAAGGTCTCGAAGTTATCGGTCCCTTCAACCACGCCCAGGCAGCCGAGCCCGGCCTTGATGCGCGGGCCAAAGCTCTTCGAGGCGTCAAGCAGCTTGGCGATGCCGCCACCGGGAACATTGAGGCTTGCGGCGAGGATGTCGCTGTTGACCCCAAGCACGGCGGTGCCAACGATGGCCCCCAGCGACTGTCCGACGAAGTAAATCTTGGTCTCGTCGATGTCCGTGGCGGTCAATGCACCCGGGTTGTTGTCCAGATCGAGGTTCACGATTGATTTGACCAGATGAATGATGTCGGACTCGGCTTGGCGCAGGTTGTCGCGGCTGGTGATGAGGCTGGCGAGGTTCACCGAGTGGGTGCCGGAGGAATCAATCACGCCATCCAGCAGGTTGTTGGCCGCAAGGCAGGGATTCGCGGCGTCCGGTGTGTTGTCAACCAGGTCCAGGTCAAAAGTTCGTTCGCCCGTGATCAGTCCGGCTGCCGGACTGCCCGTAAACAACTGGTTCCGGTAGAACGGGTTGGTCGCCGGATTGGCGCTGTTGTTGGTGATGCCGTGCAGGGGCTGGTCGATGGACACCGTCACGAATCCCGCCCTCGCGAGCGTCGGGGCCAGGGCCAGCATGTCGGTGCGGTTGCGCGTGATGCCGTGCTGGAAAACGACCACCGGCCAGCCGCTCGCGGGCTTGGCGGGGTTGCCAGCGGTGCCGTTTGGGACGGTCACCAGTACCGGCACCGTCTCGTTGGTTTTCAGCAACGGCTTCGGATAGCAGATGGTGGTGCTGAGCGGCGGCGCCAACGCGCTGCACGGAACCGCGCCGCCGAGCGCCGGCGGATTCACGTTATCTATTGCTGCGGTATCCGGGGCCCAGTACGTCGTTAGCGGGGCGGTCGAGTTCGGGTTGCCGCCGCTGTTGGCCAGAAAATACGGGAGACTGAAAATGCCGGCGTAAATGTCGGCAGTGTCGGCCAGCCCCAGTCCCAGATCGCCGGTAGAGATTGTCGTATTGGCGACGAAAATGGTGCGCGCCGTGGCGTCATCATTTACGCGCTGCAGCGTCTTGTTGACGGATTGGGTCGTGAACGACCAGACCAGCACCAGGTCTGATTCGAAAAGGTCGGTCGGGAACGCCGCGTTGTTGCCGTTTTGCAGGGCCAGGAAGCCGGCTACGCCTGGGCGAATCAGCTGGCTGCGCAAACCTTCAAGCTGGGCCTTCTTGGTGTCCGTGAGTTGTGCCAGGAACACCGCGGTCGGACCCGATGCGGCCTGGGTGGTCACCGAAGTCGCGCTGCGGGCGACCTGAAACTCATCGCTCACCAGTACCGCGGTGCCGTTGACATCCAGCAGGTTGTCGGTGACTGCCACCAGATAGGTGGTCGACGGCCGCAATGGTCTGAGCGGTTCAATCAGGATCCGGGTGCGCTGGTCGCTAATCGGGATCCCGGTGACATTGTCCCGAGCCGTGGAGACCTGCAGCGTGTAGTCCACGCCGGGAGTCAGCGGCAGCCCGGTGGCGGGGCCGGATGCCGTGATCACGATGATGCCGCGCGTTGCCAGGGGCGCCGATGCGGTTTGCAGATCCACGAAACCGACAAAGTCCGTGAAAATGGAAGCGGTGGTCGAATAGCCGTCGGTCAGGTTGGCGGCGGTCACAAACGACGTATTGGCCGCGTTGGGGATATTGAGCGTCCCATCCGTAGTTCCAGCGAACAGGCCGTTGAACGGAAACGGCACCACCGCCGACGCGGTCGGGCTCTGACTGACCGGTATCGGCTCGAACAGCGACGCAAAGTAGGGTTGGAACTGCTCCTGGGTTGCGGCGTCGTCCACGCGCGAACAGGCGGCAATCAGAATCAGGGGGATCAGGAACGAAATCCGACGGTTCATAGCGGTCTCCAGGTGCCGACGAAGTCAGGTTCGTCGGTAAGGGGCCATTTGAACCTCTGCCTACCGCAAAGTCATTAAGACTAAAGTCGAATAACCGCCTCAGAAATTATTGCTGCAGCGCAGCAGAGAGCCTGACAATTCATTAAGCGCCGTCCGGGCCTGATTGTCGAATCGTGCCAGCAACAAGATTGGAATGCGGCGACGGAAGATGTCCTCGAAGGACCTCGCCATCTCGTCGCGCACCGCCACCACCACCTCGGCCTGGATGAACGGGAGCGCCGGGTGCAAGCGCGTGCACCACGCCCCATCCTCGCGCAACAATTCCAGGATTCGCCGGATGCGATTGCCGTAGCGAAGGCACAGCGCGTGCGCTGCGGGTCCGTCGATCCCGGCGGATTGCAGTTCGGCCATGGAGGCGGCCAGCCACTCCTCGAACGGCACGGACAGACTTGGCGCGCCCGGCAAGGATTGATTCGCAGTGCGAGACGGAGTGCGCCGCAGCCCGAGGCGCTTTTGCACCCGATCGACGATCTCAATCGCGTCGCAACGTGCGGTGGTGTACTTGCCGCCCAGCGGCATCAGCACGCCGGGTACCGGTTCGGTTACGACAAATTCACGTGTTACCGCTGCAAGGTCTTGCTGGTTTTCGGCTTGCAGCGTACGTGCGCCGGCGAAGCGGGCGATGACATCACGTTCAGACCAGTCGATTCCTGGCAGTCCCTTGCGGACGCCGGCGAGCAGGTATCGAACTTCGGCATCGCTGGCGGTAATGTCGTCCGGATCGAAAATTTCCGACTCGGTGGTGCCGACCAAAGTGCGGCCGTACCAGGGAATGACGAAGAACACCCGCCCATCGTCAGCGGTCAGCAGGAAGGCCTGCCGGCAGCCGGGTATCGCCGGCAACAAAATATGAATTCCCTTCACGCGCTTGACCGCCGGGGCACGCGCGCCGAGCAACTGGGGCGCCCAGGGGCCGGCCGCATTGACCACTACCTTTGCGCGCACGGACCATGTCTCGCCGCGCTCGGTGTCGCGGACGGTGGCGACTTGCGCGCCGCCCACCGGCTCCAGTTTTAAGGCGTCAACGCGATTGGCAACGACCGCCCCCGCTGCCTGGGCGGCCGCGACCACTTCCAGGGTCATGCGCGCGTCGTCCTCCTGGCAGTCGCCATAACGAAAACCACCGAGCAAGCGCTCGGGATCCACATAAGGGAATCCCTGCAACATGGCGGCCTTGCTGTAGCGCCGGTGCCAGCGGACCGGTTTCAGTGGCAGTCCCAGCAGGTCATAGAGGAAAAGCCCGCACTTCAGCAGCAACATGGAAGCGCGCGGGCCTTTCCACACCGGCATCACGAAATCCAGCGGATGCACCAGGTGTGGTGCGAGCCGGTGCAGGCGACGGCGCTCGGCCAGCGCCTGCCGGACCAGGCCGAAGTCGTAATGCTCCAGGTAGCGCAGTCCGCCGTGGATCAGCTTGCTGGACGCCGACGAGGTGCCGCAGGCCCAGTCCTGTCGTTCGATCAGCGCCACCGACAGGCCGCGAAGTGCCGCATCGCAGGCCGTCCACGCGCCATAAATGCCACCGCCGACAACGAGCACGTCGAATTCGCGCTGCTTCAGGTCAGCAAGGTTGCGAATCAGCGGGAATGGGGGAGTGGCGGTCATGAACCGAGCGTACCAGCGACCTTCGGCAACTTAAACCGATGCGGGGCAGCTACTTGTAAATGTACTCGGTCTTGAAATGCCCGGGTTCCTGCCGATGCAGGCGCACGAACACTTCTGCGATCTGCGCCGGATCGAAGCGCGTGTCGGTTTGGACGAAGCCATAGACGGTGACCGTGGCAACGTGGATACCGTGGGCACCGAGTTCCTGCGCCAGCGAGTAGGTGAGGTTGCGCAGCGCGGCCTTGCCCAGCGACAGCGAGGCGTAGTTGGCCGCCGGTTCGTAGGCGAAGCCGCCGCCGGTCAGCAGGATGGTTCCGCGCCGCTTCGCTTTCATTGCCGGCACCAGCTCCTGGGTGCAGACCAGGGCACCGGCCACGTTCATGCGGAAATCAGCGATCAGGCTGTCGGTGGTCAGCGAGGTCGGCTTGCCGATATGTGCGGTGGCCGGGTTGTAGACGAGGACTTCCGGGTCGCCGAAATCCTGCCGCACCTGCGCAATCATCTTGCGCAGGGACTCATCGTCGCCGGCTTCGGCCTGATAGGCGCGGGCGCGGCCGCCGGCTTTCTCAACCGCGGTCTGGATCGACTTGAGCTTGGCCGGGTTGCGCGAAGCCAGTGCAATGTCATAGCCCTCGCGCACGAAGGCCAGCGCCAGCGACTGCCCAATTCGCAGTCCGGCACCCACGATGAGGCAGCAGGGTTTCGTTGCCATGGTCTCTCCTGTCGACGAGCTTAGGCGATGGTGCGTGGTGACGGCAATTCGCCGCGGTCTAGAAAGGTCGCAACCTCCGCGGCCGTTTCCGCCGGTGCGTCAAAGTGCACCATGTGTCCGGCTGCGGGCAGGACGGCCTCGGAGTGCGTGCGGAAGCATCCGCGCCGCCGCTCGCGCTCGGCATCGGAGATCGCCTTGGTGAACAGGGATTTGCCGCCGTCCAGGAACAGCGTGTCGGCCGTCACTTCGCGCCACAACGCGATGGATTCCTCGACGTGGTACAGGCCCGGGCCGCGCATCCGGTGCCGCGGGTCCGCGCACAGGCTGATGCGTCCGCCGGATTCTTCGCGCCCCCAGCCGCGGGCCACGAACAAGGCGCGCTCGGCGGAGAGTTGCGGGTGCTGCTTGCGCACCCGTTGTGCCAACGCCTCGAAGCTGGCGTAGGTCTTTTGCTGCGGCAAGTCCTTCAGCTCGTCCAGCCAGACGCGGTAGCGCTTGGCCGCCATGGTCATTTCCATGTCCGGCAGGAACAGGCTGTCGAGCAGGACCAGCCGCCGGACGCGCGTCGGCCTGGCGCCGGCATACAGGCTGGCGACCTGGCCGCCCAGGCTGTGCCCGACCAGGTCCACCGCGGCGGCAGGTGCGTAGTGATCCAGCACCGCTTCAAGGTCGCCGACGTAATCCGGGAACCAGTAGCCGTCCTGCGGCCACTCCGACAGTCCGAAGCCACGCCAGTCGGGGCACAGCACCTGACGTCCAGCACAGAGCCCGGTCGCGACGTCGGCCCAGGTCGCCGAGGTGTCGAGCCAGCCGTGCAACAAGATCACCATTGGCGCGGTCGGGTCGCCCCAGCGGCGCACGTGGTAGCGCAGTCCGCGGACGGCGATGTAATCAGAGCGGGATTCCATGTGCGTGGCAGTCTGGCACGCAGCGAATTGCGCGAACAAGTTTCAGAGTCTCACGGCACTGTCCAGAGTCTCGCGGCACTGTCCAGAGTGTCCTTGTCGGCGGCTTGTGGCGTCCGCCAAGCTGGGGTGGGCGCGTCGCGTCTGCAGGCGGGAGAATGTATGCGCCGAACCCTCGCACGACAATTGGCTGTGATCATGTTCACCGACATGGTGGGCTTCACGGCGCTGGCGCAGCGCAGCGAAACGCAGGCGCTGCGCCTGTTGCGCGAGCAACGCGTGCTGGTGCGGCGGCTTCTGCCGCGCTTCGGCGGTCGCGAAGTCAAGACCATTGGCGACGGCTTCCTGATTCGCTTCACCAGCGCACTGCACGCCACCCAGTGCGCGGTGGCGATCCAGCAGCAAATTCAGGCGCGCAAGCCGTCGGCCGGCGATGGAGAGCTTTGCCTGCGGATCGGCCTGCACCTTGGGGACATCGAGCGACCGCGACATGACGTATTGGGAGACAGCGTCAATCTCGCGGCGCGCATCCAGTCGGTGGCGCCGGCCGGTGGCGTGGCGATGTCGGGTGTTGTCTATGAGCACATCCGCAATCAATTGCCAGCCCCGTTTGAGTTTCAGGGGCGTGTGGTCCTCAAGAACGTGCAGCGACCAGTGGCGCTGTTTGCGCTCGGTCCGCAGCAATTGGCCGGACTGCCACCGATCACTCCACCGCTGGCGCCGCCCCGATACGGCGCGGCGCTTGCCACCGTGGTGCTGGTGGCCAGTCTCGCCGTCGCCGGCGGGCTGTGGACGCCGACGGCGCCGCGTCATTCCGATGCTGCGCAGGCAATCGCGGTGCTGCCTCTGGCCAACCTCGGCAGCGGCCCGGGTAGCGCGGAGTTTGCCGATGGCATGCACGATGCGTTGCTGACGAGACTGGCCGGCGTCGGCGGACTCAAGGTGATTTCCCGGACTTCGGTGCTTGAGTATCGCGGCGCGACCCGCCGCCTATCGGAAATTGCGGCCGAGCTGGGGGCGGCGCATATCGTCGAGGGTTCGGTTCAGCGGCTCGAAGGCCGGGTCCGCGTTACGGCGAGATTGGTGGAAGCGAACTCGGACCGGCAATTGTGGGCGCGGTCCTACGACCGCGCGCTCGACGATGTGTTTGCGATCCAGGGCGAGATTGCCAGCGGCATCGCGCAGGAAGTGCGCGCCGTCCTCACACCAGCCGAGCGGCGGCGCCTGGGCGAGGTACCGACCCGCGACACCACGGCTTACGAGCTTTACCTGCGCGCGATCGCAATGGAACACGAGGATCGCTTCTCCGCTACCAACCTGGCGCGCATGCAGGCGCTGCTGGAGGATGCAATCAAGCGGGATCCCGGGTTTGCGCTGGCGCACGCGGCGTTGGCGCGCGGCCATGTCTATGCTTTCGATGCCGGGCATGACGGCACCGCCGGGCGCCTGGCGCAGGCGGAGTCGGCGGCACAGCGCGCCTTGCGACTGGCCCCGGATCTACCCGAAGCGCACCTGGCCCTGGGCCTGTACCACTATTACGGCTTCCTGCGGTTCGATCGTGCGCTGGCCGAGTTTGACCAGGCTCTGGCCGGCCGGCCGGGAGACGCGGACCTCTGGTCCTATCGTGGCTTCGTGTTGCGTCGACTCGGACGATTTCCGGAGGCGCTGGACAGCCTGCAGCAGGCACGGGCGCGCGACCCGCGCAATCCCTTGTTGATCTACGAGCTTGCGGCGACCCACGCCTTCCTGCGCCAGAACGCCGACGCCGAGCGCGTTTGTCGCAGCTTGCCGCGCAACGTGCCGCAGGCGGGCGACTTCCGCGCCCAATGTCTGGTGTTCTCCATCCGGCGCCGCGGCGACCTTGAACCGGCGCATGCACTGGAGCGCGACCTGGCGTCGATCGCCAACGCCGGGCCGGATCGCCACTGGGTGCAGTACGAACTTGCCCTCAACGAGGGCCGCTTTGCCGACGCGCAATCCCGGCTCGCGTCGCTCAGTGACGAGGAGCTGGAAAGCTGGGCGGGTGCGCCGCCGCGCGAGATGTTGCTGGCGGACCTCGCGCGCTGGCGCGGCGACGCGACCACCGCCGCGAAACTGTATGCACGTGCCGAGGCGCAGGTGCGGGAACGCCTGGAATCGATTCGCGACAATGGCGCCTTGCTCGCCAACCGTGCGTTCGCCCACGCCTTGCACGGGCGCTTGCTGGCACGCCTCGGCCGTCGCGCAGAGGCCGTGGTCGCAGCGGAGCAGGCCCTCGATTTGCTGCCCAGCGGCCGCGACCGGTTCTACGGGCCGAGCCTGGTCGAGGACGTGGCCCGGATCGATCTCGCCCTGGGTGATGTCGCGGGCGCGCTTGACCGGCTCGAGCCGTTGCTGGCCACCCACAGCCACACGCACATCCACGATCTGCGGCTGCAGCGGGCCTGGGCGGAGTTATGGGAACATCCAAGATTCCTGCAACTGGTACGGCGCTACGCGCCAGAGATATCCCGATGCGATGGATTGGAGTGTGTTTCGGACTGATGTTCGTGGCGGCGCTGCCGGCCGCAACCTATGAGTGGTCCCCGGGCACCGACCTGGTCGGCAACGACCGCTATGTCCGCACCGTTGCGGAGGACACGCTGCTGGATGTCGCCCGTCGCCACGGCTTTGGTTATGACGAGTTGCGGATGGCCAATCCGTCGGTCGATCCCTGGCTGCCGGGTGCCGGAACCAGTGTGCTGCTGCCCGGCCGACACATCCTGCCCGACGCACCGCGCGAGGGCATCGTCATCAACCTTGATGAAATGCGGCTGTATTTTTTTCCGCCAGTGGCCGGAAAGGCCGCTGCAACCGCGACCCGTGCGGTCATCACCTACCCGATCTCGGTTGGCCGCGAAGGCCTCGACACGCCGCTGGTCACGACTACCGTCGTGGCCAAAGTGACCAATCCCACCTGGTATCCGCCCGAATCCATCCGCCTGGAGCATGCACAGGCCGGTGATGTCTTGCCGCGCGCGGTGCCGCCGGGGCCGGACAATCCGCTGGGCCCGCATGCCATGACCCTGGGGATTCCCGGCGTCCTGATCCACGGCACCAACAAGCCGTTCGGAATCGGGATGCCGGTGACCCACGGCTGCATCCGCCTCAATCCGGAAGACATCGAGGCGCTAATGCCGATGGTGTCGAAGGGCACGCCCGTGCGCATGCTGAGGCAGCAGTGGAAAACCGGCTGGCGCAACGGCGTGCTCTATTTTGAGGCCGCCGCTCCACCCTCGGGTGAATCGGCAGAGGACTTTGCAAGACTGGAGCAAGTGGTCGCCGCGGCGCTGGCCGGCCGGGACGACTACGTCGTGGATTGGCCCGCCGCCGAGAGTGCCCTTCGCAGGCCGCGCGGCGTACCGCAGCCCTTGTGGAAGCAGGCCGCGACCGGGGGTTAACGAAAAACGCCGACACCGGCCAACCGGTGGGGATGGCCGATGCCGGCGGGAATACTTACTTCTGCTGGGTCTTGCGAAACGCCCGTTCGATGCGCTCGGTGTTGGCGGCGCAGCAATTGTTGGCCTGGTTGGCTCCCGCCATGGCGGCGTCGGCAGCGACGCTCGCTTCGGCAGCGACGCGCTTGGCTTCGTCGACGACGCGCTTGGCTTCGTCAACGGAGCTCTTGGCCTGGTCGGCCGCGCGCTGGGCATCGGCGGCGGCTTGCTGGGCGCTCTTGGCGTCGCGCTGCGCTTGCTCGACCTGGGCGCGCAGCGAGTCGATGTCACCGGACGAAGCGCAGGCAGTGGCCGTCAGCGCCGCCAAGGCAATCAGCACGGCACGGCCGGTGCCCGAAATTGAACGAATCATTGTGTTCTCCTGTCCTTCTAGATGTTATTGGTTATGCGAGCCGCGCGATTACAGCGCTGCGCGGGGCTGGGAAGGTTAGCATAGGGTCCGTTCACCGGCCGCGCCGGCCGCGGGGGCTAAACTGGCAGCACGCCCGCACCGTCCCGACCGCCATGAAAAATCCCCGCAAACAGGGACATTCTTCCGCCCCAAAACGGTTTGACCCGGATCCGGCGCGCGGATTCCTGCCGTCGAAAGACCCGCTGGACCGGCTGCCGGCGAGATACGACGTGTGGGAGACGGCGGCCTATGGACTGCCCAAGTTGCTGACCACCACGCACGTACGCTCGCACCTGTCGCAGTTGCCGGCGCTGCCGCTGGACGGCCTGAAAACCGAGCCGCAGCGCGAGCGCGCCATGCTGTTGTTGTCGTATTTTGGCCACGCTTGGGTCTGGGGCGAGGCGGTGGCTTCGGCGCGCCTGCCGGCCAACCTGGCGGTGCCCTGGCATGCGATCGCGACGCAGTTGGGGCGGCTGCCGGTGCTGTCCTATGCGTCCTACGCCCTGCACAACTGGCGCCGGATGGACGCCCGTGGCCCGGTGGCGCTGGGCAATATCGTCTTGCTGCAGAATTTTCTCGGCGGCGTGGACGAGGAGTGGTTCATCCTGATTCACGTCGACATCGAGGCCAAGGCGGGCGTCGCCCTCGCGGCGATCGATGCCGCGCGCGAAGCGGCGGGTGACGCCGTGGCCTTGCACGCAAACCTGACGGACATGGGCGGGGCGCTGGCGGCGATGTACGACACGCTGTGCCGAATGCCCGAGTTTTGCGATCCCTACATTTATTACAACCGCGTGCGGCCCTACATCCACGGCTGGAAGAACAATCCCGCCTTGCCAGACGGCCTGGTCTACGAGGGCGTGAAGGCCTACGGCGGCAAGCCGCAAAAGTTTGCCGGTGAGACCGGCGCGCAAAGTTCCATCATTCCGGCCCTGGACGCCGCGCTGGGCGTGGGACACGACGACGACCCGCTGCGGCCCTACTTGCTGGACATGCGCAACTACATGCCACCCGCGCACCGCGAGTTCATTGCCAGCGTCGAGGCCAGCGCCGGAATCCGCAGCTTCGTAATGGCCCAGAAGGACAACCTCGCGCTCCGCGAGGCCTATAACGCATGCGTCACCTGGGTCGAGCGCTTTCGAGCCAAGCACCTGGAGTACGCAGCGAGCTACATCTTCAAGCAGGCGCAGTCCAGCGTCGCCAATCCAACCGCGGTCGGCACCGGCAGCACCCCGTTCATGCCCTACCTGAAGAAGCACCGCGACGAGACTTCGCGCCACCGGATTCGCTGAATAAATCGGCATCGGCCGCTTGGCCGGGGCGGGTCCCGGCGTCTATGCTCCGGGGATGTTCCTGGCCCCGAAACTGATTCTCGCCGCGTTGCTGGCCGCGGGCATCTTTAGCAAACCGTCGCACGCTGCGAGCTATCCGCTGCCGCCGCCGGGTGAATCGATCATCGGCGAGCTGCAACAGGTCGCGGCGTCCGAAACCGACACTTTGGTGGAAATGTCGCGGCGGCATGGCTTGGGCTACGAGGAATTGGTTCTCGCCAACCCGGGCGTGGACCGCTGGTTGCCCGGAGCAGGAACCACGGTCCTGCTGCCCACCCGCTACATCCTGCCGCAGGCGCCGCGCGAGGGCATCGTGGTCAATATTGCCGAGATGCGTCTGTATTACTTTGCGCCGGCACAGGGCAAGACGCCGGCACGGATCGTCACGTTTCCGGTCGGGGTTGGACGCGACGATTGGAAGACGCCAGAGACCGCCACGCGTGTCTCCGCCAAGCTGACCGATCCGGCCTGGTTCCCGCCGCCGACCATCCGCAGGGAGCATGCGGCGCGGGGTGATCGACTACCGGCCATGGTCCCGGCCGGACCGAACAATCCGCTCGGCCGGCACGTGCTCAAGCTGGCCATCGGCGGCGGCTACTACATCCACGGAACGTCCCGGATGTACGGCATCGGCATGCCGGTGACGCACGGTTGCGTCCGCCTGTATCCGGAAGACGTCGAGCAGTTGTTCAAGCAGGTTCCGGTCGGCACGCCGGTGCGTATCGTCAACCAGCCCTACAAGAGCGCCTGGCGGGCCAGGGTGCTTTATATCGAGGCGCACCCGGATGTTGCGGTGGACGATCCGCCGGATTTCGCCGGACTCGAGAGCTACCTGCGCGCGGTGTTACGGCGTCGCCAAAGCTACCCGGTGGACTGGCCAGGGGTGCAGGGCGTGGCCCTGCACCCGCGCGGCGTTCCGATGCCGGTTCCGATAGTGACCGAGGCGACGCGCGGCTGAGTACTCAGGGCGCGGCGCGCACCACCTGCGGCACGTTGCACAACTCGATTCGCCCGGCCGGGTCGAGGAACCACTCCTCGCGACGGAAGCGGCGTGCTTCCACCAGCTTGGCAAAAGTGGGCGTGTCAGTGCGCAACACCTCGATTTTCTCCCGCTGTCGTTCCGGGACATCCGCGGCCAGGCGTATCGCCCGGATCGGGACGCGCTGTTTCGGTTTATCGTAAAAGCCAAGCGCGCCGGTCCCGCGCGGCAGCGCCGTCAGGAGTTCCATGCCCTTCAGCACTCGCCCGACCAGGGTGACGTTGCGGTCCAGGTGGCGTGGCGAATGTCCGATCACGACATACAGGCCGCTGCCATTGCCGCTGTCGGGCGCGACGTCGCGCCCGGCACCGACCATGCCGTAGCAATGCGCCAGCCAGGTCGTGCCGGACGTCGGGTCGCGACCGGCCGGGAAGCCCTTGCTGTAGCCGGCCTGCGGGGCGTAGACGTCGCCATCCGGCATCGGCGAAAACGGCAGTTCGCCGATGCTCCTGAAGTACTCGCCCGGAAGGCGCGCGCTGGCCGTGCCCAGCGGGCGCTTGTCGTCGGCGTCGCCCCATTGCACCACGTAGTTTTCGTGCACGCGCAGGACCGCCAGGCCGTCAAAATACTTCTGGCGAACCAGCGTGCGGATGTTGGCAACGTGCTTTGGCGCAAAGTCGGGCGCCAGTTCGATGAGCACCCGCCCGGACTTGAGCTCCAGGTAGAGGGTGTTCGCCGGGTCGGGCTGGCGCCAGTCGGCGGCAATGGATTGTTCGAGCACCTGCGCCATGGTTAGCGTGGGCACCGGCACCGGTGCGGTGATCGGCATCGGCGCGCAGGCCGCCAGAATTCCAGTGCCAACACCGGCAGCCAAGGTCTTCAATCGCATCGCACGGCTCCCATTAGAATGTCCATCGGCATTCTAGTCGCCCGCGGCGCGGGCGAAAGCTACCGGCAGGACGTGCCGTATGCCGCCGAGCTGGAACGCGGGCAATTTCTTCGGGGACAAGTTCGCGCCAGCCAAGTTGCGGTGAGCGGGGTAGGATAGGCCTCTGGTTTCAAGGGAGATTCGCCATGACGCTCTGTCCGATCGCATTGGTAGCAGGCTGCA
>JANNAK010000041.1:0-6372 GCA_031384195.1 Gammaproteobacteria bacterium | reverse complement strand
TTGCTGCTGTTCCTGCTGGTTCGCGATCCCGCGCGCCAAGCCGCTGGCGTGGCTTCGCTGAAGCCGGCGGGCTCGTTTGCCGACAGTTTCCGCGGCATCCGTCACGAACTGGGCAATAACCCGGCGTTCCGGTTGACGCTGATTGGCTGCACCGTTCTGATGTTCGCCCTGGGGGGCGGCATTCTCGATCTTCTGTGGTGGATCAAGGAGCGCGGTTACGCGGCCGCCGAGGCACAAAAAATTCTCGGCTCGATATTCCTGTTTGGCGGGACTCTGGGCGCGTTCGCTGGCGGTGTCGGGGCGGATTGGGCGCACCAGCGCTGGGCGGCAGGGCGCCTGAGGTTTTTGGGCTGGGCCCTGCTGGTTGCAATTCCGGTTATCGTCGCCTACCGCCTGGTGCCGGGCCACACGTCGGGCTTTTACGCCGCCGCGTTCATTGCCTCGGCGTTAACTCTGTTGGTGTTCGGGCCGGCCCTCTCCGTGGTGCAGGAGCTGGTACCGGTGCAGCACCGTGCATCGGCCGTTGCGCTGTGGCTGCTGTGCGGTGCCTTGATTGGCGCCGGCGGCGGGAATGCGACCGCCGGCTGGCTGGCCGATGCCTTTGCGGCGGCGGGCAACCCCGAACCGTTGACGATGACCTTGCTGGTGATGGCCGGGATTGGCGGGCTCAGCATCCCGGTTTTCTTCCTCGCGGCCCGCGCCCAGGTTCGAGGCTTGACGGCACCGGGAAAAACCGCCGGCTAACGCGGGGAACAGCGCCGCAGACCCCTCGGGAGCAAAGGCGTAAAATGCGCCGCTCCCTTGCTGCGCTGACGCCCTGCCATGTTTGAACGCATCCGCGAAGACATCCGCTCGATCCGCGAGCGCGATCCGGCCGCCCAGTCCACGTGGGAGGTACTGACCTGCTATCCGGGGCTGCACGCCATCTGGGGACACCGCGTCTCGAACTGGCTGTGGCGCCATGGCCTGGAATGGCTGGCGCGGTTTAATTCCCATCTCGCGCGTTGGCTGACGGGCATCGAGATCCATCCGGCGGCCTCGATGGGACGGCGCGTGTTCATTGACCACGGCATGGGTGTGGTCATCGGCCAGACCGCTGAAGTGGGTGACGACTGCACCATTTATCAGGGCGTGACGCTGGGCGGGACTTCGCTCACGCGCGGCGCCAAGCGCCATCCGACACTGGCCCGAAACGTGGTGGTCGGCGCCGGTGCCAAGGTGCTGGGTCCGTTTACGGTAGGCGAGGGCGCCAACATTGGCAGCAATGCCGTGGTGGTTCGCGAGGTTCCGCCGGGTGCTACTGCCGTTGGAATCCCCGCGCGCATTGTCGGCGCCGACGCACAGCGCAAGACCGAGTTTCACGCGTATGGCATTACCGACGAGGGCATGTCGGATCCCGTAGCCAATGCCATGAGCACCATGATCGGGCACATCAATGAACTCGACGACCGGGTGATCGAGCTGTGCAAGGTTCTGCATCGCATGGACGCGCAGAATCCGGAGCTCGACCTGAAGAAGCTTGAGTTGCCGGATTTCTGCGCCGACGGCCCGGTGCGCAAGGACCGCAACTAGCCTGCGGCGACCGTGAGCACCTACCTGGATCACAACGCCAGCACGCCGCTGGATCCGCGCGTGCTCGACGTGATGCAGCCCTTCCTGTCCGGCCCGTATGCCAATCCGTCCAGCCCGCACCGGCAGGGCCGGGCGGCGCGCGATGCGGTCGAGACCGCGCGGACCCAGGTCGCCGCGATGGTCGGCGCTCGGCCCGGCAACCTGATCTTTACCAGCGGCGGCACCGAGGCGAACAACCTTGCCGTGAAGGGAATTGCCGCGCGCGGCGAGGGGCGGCTGCTGTATTCGGCGATCGAGCACCCCTGTGTGCAGGAGCCGATGGACGCGCTGCGGCGGGTCGGCCGCAAGGTCGAGCAGGTCGCCGTTGACGCGGACGGGCGGATCAACCTCACCGCTTTTGGTCGCCAGCTATCCGGATCCCCAGTGCGGTTGGTGTCGTGCATGGTCGCGAACAACGAGACCGGCGTGCTGCAGGACATCGCCGGCCTTGCGGCGGCCTCGCACCAGGCGGGCGCGGTCTTCCACGCCGACGCCGTGCAAGCGGCCGGCAAGATCGCGGTGGATTTCCCTGCCAGCGGTGCCGATGCCATGAGCCTTTCCAGTCACAAGATTTACGGTCCGAAAGGTGCAGGAGCGCTGCTGGTGAACGACGACCTGGACTTTGAGCCGCTGTTGCACGGCGGCGGCCAGGAGCGCGGGCACCGCGGCGGTACCGAGAACGTCGCGGCCATTGCGGGATTCGGTGCGGCCGCCGAATTCGCAATGGCAGAGATGGAGGCGCGCGCGGCGCATACCCGGCGCCTGCGCGATCGGCTCGAAGCCGCGCTGTTCAGGCAATTCGGGCTGCGGCCTTTTGGGGCGGCGGCGCCGCGTTTGCCCAACACCTGCCAGTTCGCGATCGCCGGGGTGCACAGCGCCACCTTGCTCGGCTTGCTGGACCGGCAGGGTTTCGCGGTGTCCTCCGGCTCGGCCTGTGCCAGCGGCACCGACCAGCCCAGCCCGGTGCTGCTGGCGATGGGCGTGCCGGCCGAGCTGGCGTGGTGCGCGATCCGCGTCAGCCTGGGCAAGGACAACACCGCCGACCAGGTCGACTGTTTCGTTGCCGCGCTGGATGACATCCTGCGCGGCATCGGTGTCCGCCCAGCTGCGGTGAGGAGCGCATGATCTACCTGGACCACGCCGCCACCGCGCCCCTCGACGAGCGGGTGTTCGAAGCGATGCTGCCGTTCCTGCGACCCGGTGGCATCCACGGCAATCCGTCGTCCGACCACGCCGCTGGGCGCGAGGCGAAGGCGGCGGTGGAGCGTGCGCGCGGGCAGGTGGCGGCCCTGATCGGCGCCGAACCGGCCGAGATTGTCTTTACCTCGGGCGCGACCGAGGCCGACAACCTGGCGATCAAGGGCGCCCTGGAGTTCTATCGCGACCGCGGGCGCCACATCATCACTTCGAGGGTGGAGCACAAGGCGGTGCTCGACACCTGCCGCTACCTCGAAACCCAGGGCGTACGGGTGACGTACCTGATGCCGAACCGCGACGGCCAGGTGACGCCGGAACAAGTTCTTGCCGCCCTGACCCCGGAAACCCAGCTGGTCTCGCTGATGTGGGTCAACAACGAAACCGGCGTGATCAACGACATCGAGCGGCTCGCGCCCATGCTGCGCGAGCGCAGCATCCTGTTCCATGTGGATGCGGTGCAGGCGGTGGGCCGCATGCCGGTGGACATGCGCGCCACGCCGGTGGACCTGCTGGCGCTGTCCGGCCACAAGTTGTACGGGCCCAAGGGCATCGGCGCACTTTTTGTCCGGAAAAAGCCGCGGGCGCGCGTCGCGCCGCAGCTGCACGGCAGTGGCCACGAGCAGGGCATGCGCTCGGGCACCTTGCCCACCCACCAGATTGCTGGCATGGGCGAGGCCTTCCGCCTCGCGGGCGTCGACTTTGCGCACGAGCCGGGACGCCTGCGCGAGTTGCGCGACCGTTTGTGGGCCGGCCTGTCGCAACTTCCGGACGTTTACCTGAACGGGGAAGGCGCGCCGCGCGCACCGGGCATCCTCAATGTCAGCTTTGGTGGCGTTGAGGGCGAGAGCTTGCGGGCGTCGCTGCCGGAGCTCTGCGTCTCCAGTGGATCGGCCTGTTCCTCGGCGACCCGCGAGCCGTCGTTCGTGCTGCGATCCATGGGCCGGGACGACCGGCTGGCCGGCGCCAGCCTTCGGTTTTCGCTGGGACACAAAAACTCCGCGGCGGAAATCGACCGGGCTGCCGAACTGGTGCGCATCCAGGTCCTGCGACTGCGCGCGCTGTCGCCGCTCACCGGAAACGCCGCGTGAATCCCTACGGCTATTCCGACGAGGTCTGGCGCCTGTTCGGCGACACGCCCAACGCCGGCACGCTTGAGGGAACCGACGTGGTGCGGGTACGGGCCGAGGATCCGGCGCGTAACTCGCTGCTGGAATTGCAGTGGCGGGTCGAGGGTGAGCGGGTGGCCGAGGCGCGGTTCCGGGCGCTGGGGTGCCCGACGACCATCGCGGTCGGAGCATGGTTGGCAACGGCGTCCGCCGGTCGGCCGCTTTCGGCGCTGGTACACATTGATGCCGCTGCCATTCGCCGTGGCCTGCAGCTTCCCGACGACCGCGCCCACTGTGCGCTGTTGGGAGAAGACCTGATTCGCGCAGGCCTCAAGGCGGTAGAATAGGGACATGAGCATCCAGTTGACCGAAGCCGCCGCACGCCGGGTCCAGCGCCAGCTGGGTGAGCGCGGGCATGGCTTCGGCCTGCGCCTGGCAGTCAAGCCCAGCGGTTGCTCGGGATACGCTTATGTGCTTGATTATGCAGATGAAACAGGACCAGACGACGTCGTCTACGAAGCCCACGGCGCGCGCCTGGTGGTGGCGAAAGAGGCCCTGCCGATGCTGGACGGCCTGGTGCTGGACTTCCGCCGTGAGGGCCTGAACGAGGTGTTCCGCTTCGAGAACCCGAATGCCGAGGCTCTGTGTGGCTGCGGAGAGAGTTTTTCTTTAGGAAAAACCGGCACTTAAGTTGTAGCCGCCGCCGACGGCCCGTATACTTGCGACCGGGTTTTTTCCGCATAAAGACCGCTATCCAGAGTCGTTCGGCGTCGCGAGAAATTGCGCTGCTGAACATCTGTTGCGGACTCCGTCTGTCACTTTGAACCGTGGCCCCGGAGTCGTGTCCTTAATTGAATCCTGCAAGTTTTATTCATTCATTAATTTTGGAGAAATTTGATCCATGTCGGTTGAACGTACGCTGTCCATCATCAAGCCCGATGCCGTTTCCAAGAACCACGTTGGCGACATCTACAGCCGTTTCGAGGCGGCGGGCCTGCAAATCATTGCCGCCCGCATGGCGCACCTCACCACCGCCGAGGCAGAAGGGTTTTATGCCGTGCACAGCGCGCGTCCGTTCTTTCGGGACCTGGTCGGTTTCATGACCACCGGTCCGGTGATGGTGTCGGTGCTTGAAGGCGAAAACGCCGTGACTCGCCACCGCGAGATCATGGGTGCCACGGACCCAAAGAATGCCGAGAAGGGCACCATCCGTGCCGACTTCGCCAGCTCGATTGACGAGAACGCCGTGCACGGCTCCGACAGCCTGGAGAATGCGCGCAACGAAATCTCGTACTTCTTCCGCGCGACCGAGCTGTGCCCCCGCACACGCTGAGTCCATGATCGCTGCCACGCCCGTCGAACGCAGCGCCAAGAAGGCGCCAGACGGACCCATCAATCTGTTCGGCCTGGACCGTATCGCCTTGCGCGAGCGGTTTGCCGAGATGGGCGTGAAGGCGTATCGCGCCGACCAGGTGATGTTGTGGATTTACCGGCGCGGGCTGGACAACTTCGCCGACATGTCGAACCTGTCGAAGGAACTCCGCGACGAGCTGGATGCCCGTTTTGTGATCCAGCCGCCACAGCTGATTACCGAGCAGACGTCCAAGGATGGCACCCGCAAGTGGTTGCTCGACGCCGGACAGAGCCAGGCCATCGAGTGCGTGTTCATTCCCGAGGGGGAGCGACCCACGGCCGATGCGCCACGCAGCCTGGAAACCCCGCGTTATCGCGGCACGTTGTGCATTTCCTCGCAGGTGGGATGTGCGATGGACTGCAGTTTCTGCGCCACTGGCGCGCAGGGGTTTTCACGCAACCTGACGACTGCGGAAATCGTGGCGCAGATCTGGTTTGCGGCCCGGGCACTGGGCGGCGACTTCCAGAACGAGCGGGTGATCTCCAACGTGGTGTTCATGGGCATGGGCGAGCCGCTGGCCAATTACGGCGAGGTGCTGCCAGCGCTGCGCATCATCCTCGACGACTTTGGTTTCGGCCTGTCCAAGCGCAAGGTGACGGTGTCCACCTCCGGGCTGGTGCCGTTCATGGACCGGCTGCGCGAGGACGTGGACACCGCGATGGCGGTTTCACTGCACGCGCCGAACGACGAGTTGCGCAACAAGCTGGTGCCGATCAACCGCAAGTACCCGCTGGCCGAGCTGATGGAGGCTTGCCGCCGCTACACCGGCAGCAAGGACCGCAAGGCGCATATCGTCTACGAGTACGTCATGCTTGACGGCATCAACGACTCGCTGGCGCACGCCCGTGAACTCGCGCGCCTGCTCAGGGACCTGCCGGCCAAGGTCAACCTGATTCCCTTCAATCCATTCCCGAATTCGTCCTACCGCCGCTCGCCGGCGGATCGCATCCGGGCCTTCGCCAGCCTGTTGAAGGCGCAGGACATCCTGACAACCACGCGCAAGACGCGCGGCGACGACATCGATGCTGCCTGTGGCCAGCTGGC
>JANNAK010000035.1:0-3775 GCA_031384195.1 Gammaproteobacteria bacterium | reverse complement strand
TGGCCAGATACCGGTAGCCCTCGGCCTGGTTGAAAGGATCGGTGGGTGCACCGGGGAATACCAGCGCGGCGCCGGCGGCCTTGAGGGTGTCGCAATACTCGTCCCAGGACTTGCCGCTGACGATGCGCTGGGCCGAGATGTCGGCCTCCGTCTTGCCACGCAGGCGCAGCAGCAAAAGTCGCAACCGGCGAAACGCGCCAAGGATGCCGACGATAAGCTTCTTGATGGTCGTGCCCCTGTTCTCTCTCCCGGTCCTTATTAAGGCCCAGTCGGCGTCTTGCGGCCTGCTCCGTTCGGGCGAGTGCCCCACCGCCGCCCGTTCTCCAGGTGCGCTCAGTGGAAGTCGCGGGAGGAGTGCGGCAGGGCGCCGAGCAGGGCGCTGCGGTCGTGGATGTGGCGCACGATCAGGTGCACCACCCCCGACTCAATCTGCACCTCCCCCTCGGCCAGCATCAACTGCGCGCCCAGCACCGCGTTGCGACAGCGCTCCATTACCTTGGGCCAGATGATCAGCTGGCTGGAGCCGGTTTCATCTTCCAGCGTCACGAACACCACCCCTGCGGCTGTCTCCGGCCGCTGCCGGTGTGTGACCAGGCCGGCGACGCGCGCGGTTTGCCCGTTGCGAAGGGTTGGCAGTTCCGCCGCACTGGCACAGCGTTCGTGCAACAAACGCTGGCGCAACAGCGCAATCGGATGCCGGCCCAGGGTCAATCCCAGGCTGCGGTAATCGGCCACGAGATTCTCCCCCTCGGTCGGCGGCCGCAGCAGAATTTCCTGCTGTGCGCCGGAGTGTCCGGCCAGCAGGCCGGGCAGGGACTCGATGCCGATCGCCTTCCAGCGCGAGTTGTGGCGATGGCCGGAGAGGCTGGCGAAGGCGCCAGCGTCGGCCAGTGCGTTCAGCGAACGGCGCGACAGGTTGGCGCGGTGGGCGAGTTGCTCCAGCGACTCGATTTCGCTGCGGATCTCAGTGATGCGCCGCGCCTCGGCTTCCGGCAGGCCACGCACCATCCGCAGGCCCAGGCGCAAAAAGGGGCCGGTCTCGGTTTTTTGGTGAGTGTGGAGGTGCTGCTCCTGCGATGTTCCGGAAAACCGAGCCTGGCCCCTTTTCTCCAGCGTGCAATCCCAGTCGCTGGCCAGTACATCCACCGGCCGCAGCTCGACGCCGCAGCGCCTGGCCTCGGCCACCAACTGGGCCGGCGCGTAAAAACCCATGGGCTGGCTGTTGAGCAACCCGGCGAAGAACGCGGCCGGCTCATGGCACTTGAGCCAGCACGAGACGTAGGTCAGCAGGGCGAAGCTGGCGGCGTGGCTCTCCGGAAATCCATAGCTGCCGAAGCCCAGGATTTGCTGGTAGATCTGGTCGAAGAACTGCTGGGTATAGCCGCGCTCGCGCATGCCCTGCTGCAGCCGGTCGCGGAATTGCTCAAGCCCACCCTTGCGGCGCCAGGCCGCCATCGAGCGGCGCACCAGGTCGGCCTCACCGGGCGAAAATCCGGCAGCGACGATGGCGATCTGCATCACCTGTTCCTGGAACAGCGGTACGCCGAGCGTGCGTTCCATCACCTTGCGCAGCGCCTCGCTGGGATAGCTGACCGGTTCCAGCCCCTGCCGCCGCCGCAGGTAGGGATGCACCATGCCGCCCTGAATCGGGCCGGGCCGGATGATCGCTACTTCGATCACCAGATCGTAGAAACAGCGAGGTTTCAGTCGCGGCAGCATGCTCATCTGCGCCCGCGACTCGATCTGGAACACGCCGGTGGTCTCGCCGCGACTGATCATGTCGTAGGTGGCCGCATCCTCGGCCGGCACGTCCTGCATTGCGAACGGTGCGCCCCGGTACTCGGAGATCATCGCCAGTGCGCGGCGGATCGCCGACAGCATGCCCAGTGCCAGACAGTCGATCTTGAGCAGGTGCAGCGCGTCCAGGTCGTCCTTGTCCCACTGCAGGATGGTGCGATCCGGCATCGCGGCATTTTCCACCGGCACCAACTGGTGCAGCGGGTGCCCGGAAATCACGAAGCCGCCGACATGCTGCGACAGATGGCGCGGGAAGCCGATCAGCTGGCCGACCAGTTCCAGCAGGGTGCGCACGGTGTGCGAGTTCGGATCAAAGCCGAGTTCGCGCAGGCGTCCGGGCAGTTCCTCCGGCTGGTCCCACCAGGCCAGCGACTTGGAGATGCGGTCGACCTGGTCCAGTGCCAGGCCCATCGCCTTGCCGACGTCGCGGATCGCCGAGCGCGGCCGATAACGGATGACAGTCGCGGCCAGCGCCGCACGCTCGCGCCCGTATTTGTCGTAGATGTACTGGATCACTTCCTCGCGGCGCTGATGCTCGAAGTCGACGTCAATGTCCGGCGGCTCGTTGCGCTCCTTGGAGATGAAGCGCTCGAACAGCACGTTCATGCGCGCCGGGTCTACCTCGCTGATGCCCAGGCAGTAACAGACCGCCGAATTGGCGGCACTGCCGCGGCCCTGGCACAGGATCTGGCGACGGCGGGCAAACGCCACGATGTCGTGCACGGTCAGGAAGTAGTGCTCATAGCCCAGCTCGGCGATCAGCTTCAGTTCCTTCTCGAGCAAGGCGCGGACGGCGGGGGTTTCGCCTTGTGGCCAGCGACGCCGGCAGCCTTCGTCGGTGAGCCGGCGCAACCAGCTGCTGGCGGATTCGCCGGCCGGCACCAGTTCGTGCGGATACTCGTAGCGCAATTCGGAGAAGGTGAAGTGGCAGCGCTCGGCAATCCGCAGCGTCTGCTGCAGCAGTTCCAGCGGATAGAGTTGTTGCAGCACCTTCAGCGGTCGCAGGTAGCGCTCGCCGTTGGGAAACAAACGGTAGCCGGCGCTGGCCAGGGTGCAGCGGTGGCGGATGGCGGTGAGGGTGTCCTGCACCCGGCGGCGCTCGCGCAGGTGCATGTGGACATCGCCGCTGGCCACCAGCGGCAGGCCCGAGGCGGCGGACAGTTCCCGCAGTCGCCGCACCCGGTCGGCCTGGTCGGCTGCGCGGTGCAACTCGATGGCGATCCATGCATCGCCGCCTAACCGGTCGTGCAGCCAGACCGCATCGGCCTCGCGGATCCCGGCACCGGGCACCCACAGCACGCAGACCTCGCGCAGGGCATCCAGGTCATCGCGCTCCAGCCGATAGCTGCCCTTGTCGGCGCGACGCCGGCCGCGGGTGATCATCTGGCACAGCCCGGAGTACCCCGTGTGGGACTGTGCCAGCAGTACCAGATGAAGTCCGTCCTGCAGGCGGATCTCGGTGCCGGTGATCAACTGCAGCTTGTGTTCGCGTGCCGCTTCCCAGGCGCGAACGCTGCCGGCCATTGAGCATTCGTCGGTAAGTGCCAGTGCGGTGTAGCCCAGCTGAGCAGCCTGCGCCACCAGTTCGTGCGGATGCGAGGCGCCGCGCAGGAAGCTGAAGTTGCTTACGGCATGCAGCTCGGCGTAGCCCATTTCACGACCACAGCCCCTGCAGGAACCAGCTGCCGTTGCGCCGGTCGCGGTACACCCACAGGCGCGCGCCATCGGCGGTCTGCGCCTGGTAGTAATCGCGCATTGCATCGAGCCCATCCCACCAGCCGCTTTCCAGCCGCTCCGGGCCGGACAGGCATTTTGGAATTTCGTGCAGCGGTCGCGGTACCGGCAGCAGCCACAGTGGGCGCTGGCGCTCGGCACCGGCACCGGCGCCGGCAAGGGGGACGCTCCCCTTTGAGTCAAAGGGGAGCGTCCCCATTGAGTTCATTGAGTCAAAGGGGAGCGTCCCCATTGCCGGCAGGTG
>JANNAK010000026.1:0-1528 GCA_031384195.1 Gammaproteobacteria bacterium | reverse complement strand
GAGGCTACTTTATTTGATTTGATGCAATCTGCCAACATTATGACTAATGTGGAAAAAGGCTGGAAAAGTTTATTGCGTGTTTCTAGTATTAATAACCTACTCTTTCTACACTCTGCATACCCAACTACAGGTAGTGAGGCTGTTTTCTTTGGACCCGATACTTACCGATTTGCCAATGCGATCCATCATTTTTTAATCACAAACAACCAACCCATTAACAGGGCAGTGGATATTGGTGCTGGCAGTGGGGTGGGGGCGGTGTTACTTGCGCAGGCTCTGCCAGAGTCCGAAATCATAGCAGGTGATATTAATAATGCCGCATTGAATTTAGCGCGTATTAACATAGCTGCTGCAGATATTCACAATATAAAATTACTGCATAGTGATTTATTTAATGACATTAATGGAAAATTTGACCTGATAATTGCCAATCCACCTTACCTTGTCGATGCAGCTAAACGTACTTATCGACATGGTGGAGGACAGTTAGGTACTAAGTTGTCATTGGATATAGTGGATGCCGCTATTCAACGCCTGAATTTAAGTGGGGCATTATTACTTTACACAGGCGTGGCTATTGTGCATGGGCATGATGCTTTTCTGGCAGAAGTAGAAGTTAAATTAAAGCGCGCAGGTTTTACATTTCATTACCATGAAATAGATCCTGATATTTTTGGGGAAGAACTGCTTAGCGCGGCTTACAATAAGGCGGATAGGATTGCAGCCGTCGTTTTAACCGCTCGAAAACAGCCGAGATAAACCTACACATGAGATTTTTAGGTATCGGAGAATATTGTGATTTAGGTGCCATGTATATTCGGTTGAGCGAAGCAGGGCATGAAGTAAAAGTTTATGTAGAAAACGCCGATTATCATGATGTTTATGCGGGCATGTTAAATTTTACGCAAGATTGGCGTAGAGAATTAGATTGGATTCGTGAAGCAGGGCAAGATGGCATTATTTTGTTTGAATCTGCGACTAAAGGCAAAATTCAAGATACATTGAGGCAAGAGGGGTATCAGCTAATCGGCGGTAGCGCATTTGGCGATATGCTTGAAGGTAGTCGCGAGTACGGTCAAAAAATCATGCATGAAATGGGCATGTCTATTGCCAAGACCTTTAAATTTACCGATTACGACACAGCCATAAATTTTGTTCGCACAACAAAAAAACGCTACGTATATAAAAGTAACGGAGCCAATAGCGAACGTACGCGTAATTATGTTGGTAAAGCTGAAGACGGCGCCGACCTGATAGCAGTTTTGATGCATTACAAAAGTCAGCAAGTTGAAGAAGCTGCAAGAGCCGATTTTGTATTGATGGAATATATAAGCGGCATTGAAATTGGGGTAGGGGCTTACTTTAATGGAGAACAGTTTTTACAACCTGCCTGTTTAGATTGGGAGCATAAACACTTTTTTACTGGTGATTTGGGTGAGCTGACGGGTGAAATGGGCACCATTGTTACCTATCGTGGCGCTGAAATTATTTTTAAACGCACCTTACTGCAGCTTGAAACTAAGCTAAA
>JANNAK010000251.1:0-11697 GCA_031384195.1 Gammaproteobacteria bacterium | reverse complement strand
CCGTAATTAACCGAAGCCCGAACATGTGGACCCTGATCGGATTGGGCACCGCCGCGGCATTCATCTACAGCGTCGTCGCCACGGTGGCTCCCGGCGCATTTCCGGCGTCGTTTGCGGAAATGGGCCGTGTGTCGGTTTATTTTGAGGCGGCGGCCGTGATCATTTCGTTGACCCTGCTCGGCCAGATTCTTGAACTCAAGGCTCGTTCGCAGACCTCCGCGGCGATCAAGTCCCTGCTGGGCCTTGCACCCAAGACGGCGCGCCGCATCAAGGCCGATGGCACGGAGGAGGACGTACCCCTCGCTCACGTTCATCTCGGCGACCTGCTGCGCGTGCGCCCCGGCGAAAAAGTGCCGGTCGACGGCGTGGTCACGGAAGGCGGCAGCGCGGTGGACGAATCCATGCTCACCGGCGAGCCCATGCCGGTGTCCAAGCAGGCGGGCGACAAGCTCATCGGCGCGACGATGAACACCAACGGCGCGCTGGTCATGCGCGCAGAGAAAGTCGGCTCCGGCACTGTGCTCGCCAACATCGTGCAGATGGTGGTGCAGGCACAGCGCTCCCGGGCGCCGATGCAGCGGATGGCCGACCAGGTGGCCGGCTATTTTGTCGTCGCCGTCATCGGCATCGCGCTGATTACTTTTCTGCTGTGGGGACTGCTCGGGCCGCAGCCGAGCTGGGTGTACGGACTGATCAACGCCGTGGCCGTGCTCATCATTGCCTGCCCCTGTGCGCTCGGCTTGGCCACGCCGATGTCGATCATGGTCGCGACCGGCAATGCCGCAACCCAGGGCGTGCTGTTCCGCGATGCGGCGGCCATTGAGAATCTTCGCAGGGTGGACACCCTAATCGTGGACAAGACCGGGACCTTGACCGAGGGCAAGCCGCGATTCGATCGAGTCGTGGCCGCACCCGGATACCACGACGATGAAGTGCTGCGACTGGCCGCCAGCCTGGATCAGGCCAGCGAGCATCCGCTGGCCGCCGCCATCGTCAGCGCGGCGCGTGAACGCAAGCTCGAACTCGACAAGGCCGACAGTTTTGAATCCAGCACCGGCATTGGGGTCCGCGGCACGGTCGGCGGAAAGGCCCTGGCGCTGGGCAACACGGCGCTGATGACCCAGGTTGGCGCCCCGGTCGAAGCACTAAAGTCGCCGGCGGAGGCCCTGCGCGCTGAGGGCGCGAGCGTGATGTTTCTGGCGGTCGAGAAGAAAGTGATTGGCTTGCTGGCGGTGTCCGATCCAATCAAGGCCAGCACCGCCGAGGCACTGGCGCTGCTGACGGCCTCCGGCCTGCACGTGATCATGGCCACAGGCGATGGCCTGACGACGGCAACAACGGTTGCAAGAAAGCTCGGCATTGACGAAGTGCATGGCGAGGTCAAGCCTGCCGATAAATTGGCACTGGTGGAAAAACTGCAGCGCGAGGGCCGCATCGTCGCAATGGCCGGCGACGGCATCAACGATGCGCCGGCGCTGGCCAAGGCTGATGTGGGCGTGGCGATGGGCACCGGCACCGACGTGGCAATGAACACCGCGCAGGTGACCCTGGTCAAAGGCGATCTGCGCGGGATTGCCCTGGCCCGGACCATTTCGCAACAGACCGTCGCCAACATGAAGCAGAATCTCGGCTTCGCTTTCGTCTACAACTCACTCGGCGTGCCGCTGGCCGCCGGCGCGCTGTTTCCATTAACCGGATGGCTGCTGTCACCGATGATTGCGGCACTGGCGATGAGCCTGAGTTCGGTGTCGGTGATTGGCAATGCGCTGCGATTGCGCAATTCGAACCGGACAGCAGGAGAGCTAAGGTCGTGATCCAGATCAATGCATCATCAGCGGGCCAGTTGGTTGTTCAGCGACTTCAAGAATTCCGGATCCGGGCGAAGCATCGAACCGGTATGAGCGACGATCCGGCCATCGGCGTCGAGCAAGGTAACGACGGTCGCGTGGTTGAACTCGCCGTCCGGGAGTTGCCGGTACTGAATGTCCAGCAGCGCCGCGAGCTTGCGCACGCTGCCGGCGCCGGTTTGCGCGAAGGTCCAGCGCGCCAGATCCGCATGATGTCGCGCGGCTAGCTCGGCCAGCACCGCTGGCGAGTCGCGATCCGGATCCAGGCTGACCATCAGCACCCGCAGTCGACCGCGCCGGTCGGGTGCGAGCTCCCGCTCCATTCGCTGCACGGTCGAGATCAGCATCGGGCAGACGTGCGGACAACTGGCGTAGAACATGCTGATCACGACCGGCTGCCCGCGGTAGCGCTCCAGCGTGGCCGGCTTGCCGGCCTGGTCGGTCAGCGCCACCGGCAAGCGGTAAATGGAATCGCCGGGAAGCTCGGCGGCTGGCGCCGGGGCAACAAGGGCCAGCGCCGCCGCGACCAGGACGGCGGCCAGCGATAGGGGATCTCGTGCCAGCACGCTCATGGCCGTGCGTCCTGCACGCAGCGAAAGCTGAGGTTGGCGGTGGTGTACGAGGCCTTGAGTGAGGACAGCATGGCGAGGCGCATCAGCACCGCGTAGTTTTCCTTTTGCTCCATGCTCAGCGCCCCCGCGCCACAAAACTTCAATTGGTCCGGGTCACCCTGCTCACGGTTGTCGCCGGACACCATCAGCGCCGCGAAGTCGTCCACCCACTCCCAGGCCACGCCGTGCAAGTCACGGATGCCGAAGAAATTCGCTGACGAGACGCCGGCGTCGGGCAGCCCACCGCTTGAGGGTCGGGCGTACCAATCCAGGATTTGTTGACGCCAGGCCGGGTCGTCGCGTGCGTCGGCCCGGGTCGCATCCGCGGCGGCGGCGAATTCCCATTCGTACCATCGGGGAAGGCGCGCGCCACGCGACTCGCAGTAGGCCGAAGCGGCGAACCAGCTGACGTGGGTGACCGGTTGCTTGCGGTTATCCGCGCCCGGTGCCTCGCTGCGGTCCCAGTTCGCCAGATATTGTTCGTCGGCGAAGATCGCAGGCGCCGTGCCGCGCCGCCATTGGGGTTGCCGCTTCACAAACACAGCAAACTCCTCGTTGCTGACCAGGCGACGATCCATCCTGTAAGCCTTCACGCTGACAACCGCTTTTGCCGGACCTTCAGGCAGAACCGACCGGAACGGGCCGCCGGGTACCGGCGCAAGATCGCTTGCCGCGATGGCCAGGGCGGGGCCGCACAAGAAGCCAAGGGCCCAGGACCGGGTCACTCCGCCGCGCCTTCCGGTCGCTTGGTCAGTGCCCGCACCTTCGCCACCTCGCCAGGCGTAATGGCCGGCCCGCGGTTGCCCCAACTGTTGGTGACGTAGGTCAGGATGTTCGCCACCTCGTCGCTGTTGAGCTGGCTCATCGGCGGCATCACCGAGTTGTAGGCCTTGCCGTTGACGGTGACCGGTCCGGACAATCCGTTCAGCACCACGGCGATGGCGCGCTCCCGATCCTTCATCAGCCAGTCCGACTTTGCCAGCGGCGGGAATACGTCGGGTATGCCGTCGCCGTTGTCCTGGTGGCAGACCGAGCAGGTGCCCTTGAACAGCGCCGCGCCGGCCTGGATCTGCTGCTCCTTCGTCAGCACGCCGCTGCTGAAGGCCTGCGCGGCTGCAGCGATAGGTGCCGCCGAGACGGCCTTGTCGCCGAGGTACACCGAATCCACTTCCTTGCCCGAATAGATGGCCTTGTTCTCCGGACCTTCCGCCTTGAGCATGCCCAGCGCACCCTTGTTGAAGGCGCGGAAGATCGAGTGATCCACCAGGATAAAGGTGCCGGGAACCTCGACCTTGAATTCGGTGATGGCCGAGCCTCCGGCCGGTATCAGCGTGGTCTGCACGTTTTCCTGGAAGTGCGTGCCGCCCTCGAAGTACACCTTGTCGAAGATTTCGCCGATGACATGAAAGCTCGACACCAGGTTGGGTCCGCCGTTGCCAACGAACAGGCGCATGGTCTCGCCCACCTTGGCCTTGAGGGCCTTGTCACCGACCAGCGCGCCTTCGGAGCCGTTGAACAGCACGTAGGTGGCGTTTTCCTCGATCGCCTTCTGCATGTCGAAAGCCTGCAGGCCCTTCTCGCGGTACTTGCCGACGGTATAGAAGTCGCCCTGCACTACCTGGTATTCGCGATCCACTTTCGGCAGGCCGCCGGGCGGCTCGACCAGGATCAGGCCATACATGCCGTTGGCAATGTGCATGCCCACCGGCGCGGTGGCGCAGTGGTAGATGAACAAGCCCTGGTTGAGGGCCTTGAAGGTGAACTGCGACTGGTGCCCCGGCGCGGTGAAGGACGAGGCGGCACCGCCGCCCGCACCGGTGACCGCGTGCAAGTCGATGTTGTGCGGCATCTTGGACGAGGGATGGTTCTTCAGGTGAAATTCCACCGTGTCGCCCTGGCGCACGCGCATGAACGGACCCGGCACGGTGCCGCCAAAGGTCCAGAACGTATAGTTCACGCCTTCGGAGATCGGCAACTCCAACTCGCGCACCTCAAGGTCAACGATGACCTTGGCAGGAACATTGCGGTTGACCGGCGGCGGCACGTTGGGCGGCGTGGCCAGCACGGCGTTAACCGGTTCGCCCTGGGGTGGGCCGAAGTCGCCCTTGGCCGAGTCACCGTTCCCGGTCGGGGCCGGCGCAGGGCCACACGCGAGCAGCAACAGGCCGGCACTCAGCAAAATTGCGTGCGTACTGGACTTGGCAGGCATCGACACTCCTCGGCTTGGGACTGGCACAGCCTAGGGGCAACCGCATGCCGGGCGCCATGACCTGGATCAATCCGGGCACCGCGCGGCCCGGGGCTCGGTGGCGGCGCCTGCCTGTTGCTGCCCTACCCGCCGACGTCGGGACCAGCGCCACCCAGCTGCCAGCGCAGGGAAAGGTAGACGAGGCGGATCCCTGCCGGCAGGCGCTGGTTCAGCGACTGGATCTGGAGAAACAGGACAAGATTGCGCGCCGCAAGCATTCCCCGGAGTACCTGGCCCGCAAGGGCGAGACCTGCATCGACTGCCACAAGGGCATAGCCCACAGCCTGCCCGCGCTCGCCGAGGTCGGCTCGGACGAGTAACGCACCCGCTGCCGGGTGCGTCGCGCGTTGACCTGAATCAATCCGCCACTGCCCGCAAGGAAGTATTTATGGGACTCCCGAGAACCGTGAACGAAGGTACCGCCGCCATGAACCACAAATCGAACCAGGCTCACCCGTCCCTGAACTGGATTTTGCTGGCCGGATTTGCCGGCGGCTTGGCCGAAGTCCTGTGGGTGTCGCTCTACGCCGCGCTGTCGCCGCTGCAAGGCTGGGACGTTGCCCGCGAAATTGCCGCAAGCGTACTTGGGGCCTCGATCGGCGCCTCCCTGGCCCCCGCCGTTGGATTGTTGATCCATTTTGCCCTCTCCGCAGTCGTCGCCCTGGCGTTTGTCACCTTATTGCAGGCGCCGCCGATGCGACGCCTGAGACCGGCGGGTGTGGTCGTCGGCGCCATGGCGATGCTGGCGGCAATCTGGGCCATGAACTTCTTCGTGCTGCTGCCGGTACTCAACCCCGCATTCGTGGCCCTGCTGCCGTTGTCGGTCAGCTTCGCGTCCAAGATGCTGTTTGGTCTGGGCCTGGGCGTTACGCTGAATCGGGCCGCGGCGAGGCGGCGGCGCGGAGGCGGGAATTGCAGCACTGGCTCCCCCAGTGAGCCTGCCCTGCGCTAGGCTTGCTGGATGATGCTCGAACTATTGCTGGCGATCCTGCTCGGCGCCGTCCTCATTGCGGCGGCGCTTTATTTTGGCCTGCGTGCCCGTGCGGCACCCACCACCCCACCGGTTGACCTGGGCGCCGAACTGGAGCGCCTGCGCGCCACCCTGGTCGAGGCACACCGCGCCCTGCGGCAGGAACTTGCGGCCTCCCTGGCGCAAACCCAGCAAGGCATCACCGGAACGCTGGTGCAACAACTCGGCCAGTTGGGAGATTCCAACGCGCAACGGCTCGACGCGCTGCGCGGCACGGTCGACGCGCGGCTCAAGGACCTGCAGGCCGACAACACCGGCAAGCTGGAAGAGATGCGGCGCACGGTGGATGAAAAACTCCAGAGCACGCTGGAAACCCGACTGGGCCAGTCGTTCAAGCAGGTCAGCGACTGGCTGGAGCAATTGAACAAGGGCCTGGGCGAGATGCGCTCGCTGGCGGTGGGTGTGGGCGACCTGAAGCGTGTTCTGGGCAACGTCAAGACCCGCGGCATCTATGCGGAAGGCTATCTGGACACGCTGCTGGACCAGGTGCTGACCCCGGAGCAGTACGGCCGCAACGTCGCCACCCGCTCCGGCAGCAACGAGCGGGTTGATTTCGCGATAAAGATGCCCGGCGGCGCCGACGGGCAGCCGTGCTGGCTGCCGATTGACGCCAAGTTTCCACGCGACGATTACGAGCGGCTGCAGGACGCCCAGGACCGCGCCGACCCGGTCGCGGCCGAAGCCGCGGGCATGGCGCTGGAGCGCCGCATCCGCCTGGAAGCCGCGAGCATCCGCGACAAGTACGTGGAACCGCCCAACACCACCGACTTTGCCATCCTGTTCCTGCCCACCGAAGGCCTGTATGCCGAAGTGCTGCGCCGACCCGGACTTTTCGAAGTGCTGCAGCGCGAGTTCCACGTCAGCATCGCCGGGCCCACCAACCTGCTGGCGATTCTCAACAGCCTGCAGATGGGATTCCGCACCCTGGCGATCGAGAAGCGCTCGAGCGAGGTCTGGCAGGTGCTGGGCGCGGTCAAGACCGAATTCGGAAAATTCGGCAACGTGCTGGAAAAAGTCGGCGAGAAACTCGACCAGGCGCGCAAGCAGATTGACGAAACCGGCGTGCGCTCGCGGGCGATTGAGAAGCGGCTGCGGGGCGTCGAGGCGTTGCCGCCGGGCGACGCGAAAGTCACGAGTGAGCAGGCAGAAGCGGCGGATACTGACGAGACTGACCGGGCGGCTTGACCGGGCGAGGCGCTTATTCACTCTGGATATAATACAGCTACTAAATATTCCTTTACGAGCTAAGGCGCCGCCCCTACGCTGCGCAGGTCGTTTCATCGGCACCACCACCGGACGGCTCGCCCGTCATGCCCTGGCGGCCCTGCAGGCGACGGCCTTGTTCACCCGCCTCCAGATCAACGACTGATTGTTTCCAAAACACACATGAAAAACATTCTACTTGCTGCGCTGACCGCGCTGACGATCATCCCGGCTGCAGCGCAAGCCGGCGCGGTCGAGTTGCTCAATGTTTCCTACGACCCGACCCGCCAGCTGTACAAGGACGTCAACGCGGCGTTCGCCGCGCAGTGGAAAGCCAAGACCGGGGACGCGGTTGAAATCAAGCAGTCGCACGGCGGCTCGGGCAAGCAGGCGCGTTCGGTGATTGACGGGCTCCAGGCCGACGTCGTGACGCTGGCGCTGGCCGGTGACATCGACGCCATCGCCGGGAAATCGCGTTTTCTGCCCAAGGACTGGCAGAAGCGGCTGCCGCACAATTCTTCGCCGTACACCTCCACCATCGTGTTTTTGGTGCGCAAGGGAAATCCCAGGGGCATCAAGGACTGGGGCGATCTGGTCAAGCCCGGTATCGCGGTGATCACGCCCAATCCAAAAACGTCCGGTGGCGCGCGCTGGAATTACCTTGCGGGCTACGCTTGGGCGCTGAAGCACTACGGCAACGACGACGCCAGGGCGCGCGAGTACATCGGCGCGCTGTACCGCAATGCCCCGGTGCTGGATACCGGCGCGCGCGGCTCGACCACCACCTTCGTGCAGCGCGGCATCGGCGACGTGCTGCTGGCCTGGGAGAACGAAGCGTTCCTCGCGCTCGATGAATTCGGCCAGGACAAGTTCGAGCTCGTGGCGCCGTCGCTCTCCATCCTGGCTGAGCCGCCGGTCGCCGTGGTCGACAGAAACGTCGACCGCAAAGGCACGCGCAAGGTGGCCGAAGCCTACCTGCAGTTCCTGTATTCCGACGAGGCCCAGGACTTGATCGGCAAGAATCACTATCGCCCGATCAACCAGAAGGCCGCCGCCAAGTACGCCGGCAAATTCCCCAAGCTTGACCTGGTCACCATCGCCGACTTCGGCGGCTGGGCCAAGGCCCAACAGACGCACTTTGGCGACGGCGGGGTGTTTGACCAGATTTATTCGGCGAAATGAAAGCCGTGGATGCCACGGTCCGCGAACCGCGTTCGGCCATTCCGGGCTTTGGCCTCACGCTCGGCTTCACGATCACTTACCTGAGCCTGATTGTCCTGATCCCGCTGGCCGGCGTGTTCTTCACGGCCGCCGGCCTGGGGCTGGATGGGCTGTGGCAGGTCTTGAGCTCGCCGCGCGTGCTGGCGGCACTCAAGCTCAGCTTCGGCACCGCGTTGCTCGCCGCCACGCTCAACGCCGTGTTCGGCACATTGGTGGCCTGGGTGTTCGTGCGTTACGAATTCCCTGGCAAGCGGCTGTTCGACGCAGCGATCGACCTGCCGTTTGCACTACCCACCGCGGTGGCCGGTATCGCGCTCACCGCGCTGTACGCCGGCAACGGCTGGATCGGTTCCTGGCTGGAGCCGCTGGGCGTCAAGGTCGCGTTCGCGCCGCTGGGCATCGTGGTCGCGCTGACCTTTATCGGCCTGCCGTTCGTGGTGCGCACGCTGGAGCCGGTGCTGCGCGAAGCCGAAAAAGAGCTGGAGGAAGCCGCCGCCTCGCTCGGCGCCAACCGCTGGCAGACCGTGCGCCGCGTGATTTTTCCGGCCGTGCTGCCGGCGCTGCTCACCGGTTTTGCGCTGGCTTTCGCCCGCGGCGTCGGCGAGTACGGCTCGGTGATCTTTATCGCCGGCAACCTGCCGCTGGCGTCGGAGATCGCCCCGCTGCTGATCGTCATCAAGCTGGAGGAGTTCGACTACGGCGGCGCCACCGCGGTCGCCGGAGCCATGTTGGTGATTTCGTTCGGGGCGCTGTTGCTGATCAACCTGTTGCAGGCGGTCACCCGTGAAAAATCCGGCCGCGGCCGCCCGGCGCGCACGCGCAACACCGGCCCGCATCCGGTGCTCAACCTGGAAACCGCGCCATGAGCCCGCGCATCGACCATTCACTGCAGGATGCCCCGCGGCTGCCCTTCGAGCCGCTGATGCAGCGCAACGTGGTTGTCACAGAGCAGCCATGGGTGCGTTGGTTGCTGACCGCTTCGGCCCTGTCGTTCCTGGCGTTCTTCCTGCTGCTGCCGCTGGTGGCGGTGTTCACGGAAGCCTTGCGCAATGGTTTTGGCGTGTACCTCGAATCGCTGCGCGAGGCCGACGCCGTCGCGGCGATCAAGCTCACGCTGATTACCGCCGCCATCGCGGTGCCGCTGAACCTGGTGTTCGGCGTCGCCGCCGCCTGGGCCGTGACCAAGTTCGAGTTTGCGGGCAAGTCCTTGCTCATCACGCTGATTGACCTGCCCTTCTCGGTCTCGCCGGTGGTGTCGGGCCTGGTCTACGTACTGCTGTTCGGCGCGCAGGGATTGTTCGGCCCCTGGCTCATCAGCCACGACGTGCAGATCATTTTCGCGGTGCCGGGTATTGTGCTGGCCACCGTGTTCGTCACCTTCCCGTTCATCGCGCGCGAGCTGATTCCGCTGATGCTGGAGCAGGGCACCGACGATGAGCAGGCCGCGCTGTCGCTGGGCGCCACCGGCTGGCAGGCGTTCTGGCGCGTGACGCTGCCCAACATCAAGTGGGGCCTGCTGTATGGCGTGCTGCTGTGCAACGCGCGCGCGATGGGCGAGTTCGGCGCGGTGTCGGTGGTCAGCGGCCATATCCGCGGTGCGACCAACACCATGCCGCTGCACGTGGAAATCCTCTACAACGAATACAACTTCGCCGCCGCGTTCGCGGTCGCATCGCTGCTGGCTGGCCTCGCGCTGATCACGCTGGTGCTCAAGGCCTTCCTCGAACACCGGCACGGCGCCGCGCTGGCGCGCACCCATCATCACTGAGTGACGAACATGGATATCCAGATCCGCAACATCCACAAGAGCTTCGCCGGATTTCCGGCGCTGGTGGACGTCAATCTCGACGTCCGCTCGGGCGAGCTGATCGCGCTGCTGGGGCCGTCTGGTTCCGGCAAGACCACGCTGCTGCGTGCCATCGCCGGCCTGGAGTTTCCGGATTACGGCCAGATTCTTTTTGGCGGCGAGAACATGGCGCGCAAGGCGGTGCGCGAGCGGCGCGTCGGCTTCGTGTTCCAGCACTACGCCCTGTTCAAGCACATGACGGTGCTCGACAACATCGCTTTCGGCCTGACGGTGCGCCCACGCAAGCAGCGCCCCGGCGCGGAGGCCATCCGCAAGCGTGCTTCAGAGCTGCTGGAGCTGGTGCAGCTCTCGGGCCTGGCGCAGCGGTTCCCGCACCAACTGTCCGGCGGGCAAAAACAGCGCGTGGCGCTGGCGCGCGCGCTGGCGATTGATCCCAGCGTGCTGCTGCTGGACGAACCGTTCGGCGCGCTGGACGCCAAGGTGCGCAAGGACTTGCGCCGCTGGCTGCGCGAGCTGCACAACCAGACCGGCTACACCACGGTGTTCGTCACCCACGACCAGGAAGAAGCGCTGGAACTGGCCGACCGCGTGGTCATCATGAACCGCGGCCGCATCGAGCAGGTGGGCAGTTCCGGCGAGGTGTATGAGCAGCCGCGCACGCCGTTCGTGTTCGATTTTCTCGGCGGCGCGAACATCCTGGATGCCGAAGTGCGCGGGCGCACGGTTTACCTGCGCGGCGTGAACCAGCCCATCGTCACCGACAGCATTCACGCCAACGGCCCGGTGGAACTGTACGTCCGCCCCGGCGACCTGCGCGTGGCCGACCCGGACGCGCCGGGAATTGACGTGCGGGTGCTTGCCGTCCAGCGCACCGGCCCCATCCTGCGGGCGAATGTCATCACCGTGTCGACCCAGCTTGAGTTGACGGTCGAGATCCCCCACCTGCATCACGACGCGCCGCAATTCAAGCCGGACGCTCCGCTGCGCCTGCGGCTGATGCAGTTCAGCCTGTACCCGCACCGCAACGGGAATTCCGCAGCCGCAGCGACCGCAATGTCGGAGTTGTCGGCGCCGGCGCGGGACAAAACCCGGGCCTGAGTGCCGTCGTAATTTCAACGCCGTGGCAGGCGGTGGTGATTCTGTTTAAGCGGTCGCGCCGCCGCAGGACGATCCGGCCCCAGCCGTACAGCCCAGGCAGTGGGAATCAAACTGGATGCGCCGGCGCAGCAGCGCGTCGAAATCGAAATCAAAGATGGTCGCCGGCTTGCCGCCGCCGTTGGCAACCTTCATGTCCAGCATCTGGTTGAAGTCACAGTCGTAGATCACGCCCTCGTGGTCCACGCTGATGAGTGATCGGCACATCACACCTTCCGCCGCGACCGGATTGAACGCGGCCAGCAGCTTTTCCATGTAGGCCTCGAGCTGCCCGGATTTCTCCAGGTGCAGCTTGAAGCGATTGATTGGCATGTTGGTGATGGTGAACAGGCCGTTGAACTCGATGCCGAACTTGGCCTTCAGCTCGCGCTTGTAGTCAGCCTCCAGCGCCGCCTGCGGCGCCGGCAGGTACGGCCCGACCGGGTTGTACACCAGGTTCAGTACCAGTCCCGACCCCACCCCCCCCGAGCCCCCCCCGGTTAGCCCGTGCCGCGCCGTTATACATTTTCCGAACACCCCGTCGCCCCCCGGAGCGGCGGTGAAGTACTCCTGGTAGTACGGCAGCGAGCAGATCA
>JANNAK010000237.1:0-9864 GCA_031384195.1 Gammaproteobacteria bacterium | reverse complement strand
TCAGCCCGTCCCCTGCCCCAAGCGCCGCACCCGGCGGCGCGGCGGACGTTACGCCGATCGCCAGAACCGCGGCAAAGAAAAAACCACCTGCAACACGCAAGCGTGGGACATAGGACAAGGTAACTGAAAACATTTAGAAATCCCCCTGGTACAACTTTAATGACTCCTAGGCGTAATCACCGGAGTTCATCAGTCCATATACGGTTTGATCGTCTAACGGGCGCACAGACTAAAACCTGAGTGCCCCATCACGTGGCCATTATCCAAGAAAAGCGCGTTGAAGTGTGGACGAGGATTGAGTAGTAATCCGCAATATTTTGACCTTGAATATAGTCGATCTTCTGCCGCTTTGGTGCTTACGAAGTACAACCAAGCCGGACCGACCTACAAAGTAAAGTGGTTGCGCTGAACGCAGCGGACGCTTACCTTTGCAGCTTGATTTGGGGCCGGCGCTGCCGGCCCAATTATTATTGAATGAATTCTGGGGAGAACCTAATGAGTCTGCTGCGCACCAAACCCATAGATCCCAACGCCAACACCGGTCTGAAACGCTGCCTGACAGCCTTCGACCTGACCCTGCTGGGCATCGGCTGCATCATCGGCACCGGCATTTTTGTACTGACCGGCGTGGCCGCCGCGCAACACGCCGGTCCGGCCATCGTGCTGTCCTTCGTGTTGTCGGGCACCGCCTGCGCCTTCGCCGCACTGTGCTACGCCGAGCTTTCGTCGGCCGTCGGTGGCGCCGGCAGCGCCTACGGTTATGCCTATGTCGGCATCGGCGAGCTCGCGGCCTGGGTCATCGGCTGGATGCTGTTGTTGGAATACAGCGTCGCCACCGCGACCGTCTCCATCGGCTGGTCGGGTTATTTCGCCAGCATTCTCGACGGCTTCTTCGGCATCAAGCTCGCAGCGCAATGGACCTCGGCGCCCAGCGAAGGCGGCATTGCCAACATTCCGGCGATGGCGATCGTGCTGTCGCTGGCGGCGCTGCTGTCCTGGGGTGTCAAGGAGTCCGCGCGCTTTAACGGCGTGATGGTGATGATCAAACTCGCCACCATCCTGGCCTTCATCGCCATCGCCGGTCCGCACGTCAATGTCGACAACTGGACGCCCTTCATCCCCGAGCGGGTGGTGGACGCCGACGGCACGTCCCACTTTGGCGTTGCCGGCATCAGCACCGCCGCGGCGCTGATTTTCTTCGCCTACATCGGCTTCGACGCGGTGTCGACCGCCGGTGAGGAAGCGATCAACCCGCAGCGCGACCTGCCGATCGGCATCCTCGCTTCGCTCGCCGTTTGCACCGTGTTGTACATCATCGTCTCCGGCATCCTGACCGGCGTCGTTCCCTATCAGCAGATCAACTTGAAAGCGCCCGTAGCGGAGGCGATGAATGGCCTCGGTATCAGTTGGGCCAAGGGCATGATCGCCACCGGCGCGATTTTCGGCATCACCACGGTGATGCTGGTGCTGTACTACGGCCTGACGCGCGTGGTGCTGGCGATGTCCCGCGACGGCTTGCTGCCGGCCGGCATGGCGGCAGTGCACCCAAAAACGCAGACGCCGGTAAAACTCATCCTCGGCAGCGGCGTGGTGATTGCGCTCATCGCCGGTTTCTTCCCGATCGGGCGCGTTGCGGAACTGGTGAACCTGGGCACGCTCGGCGCCTTCTTTCTGGTTTGCGCCAGCGTCATTGTGTTGCGCAAAACCCGCCCCAATCTGGCGCGGCCGTTCCGCGTACCGATGGTGCCGCTGATTCCGATCCTGGGCATGGCCTTCTGCGGCTGGCTGATGATCAGCCTGCCCATCAACACCTGGATAGCCTTCGTGATCTGGATGACGCTGGGCCTGGTGCTCTACTTCACCTATTCGCGCAGCCACAGTACTCTGGCTGAGCGGGCGTAAAGGCATAATCGCATTCACCCACGCCCCCTGCCGGGGGCGTTATTTTTGGGCTCCGACATGGAAACATTTTTTCGCTGGATTGACGCCATCAATAGCGTGCTGCTTTCCACGCCCGTATTGCAGGCGCTGTTGCTGATCGGCTTGCTGTTCACGCTCTGGACCAAGTTCTGCCAATACCGGTCGCTGACGCACGGCGTCGCGCTGTGCGCGGGCCAGGGCATTGACACCTCGCACGGACCCGGCGCGCTGACACATTTCCAGGCGCTGACCGCGGCGATGTCCGGTACCGTCGGCCTCGGCGCAATCGCCGGCATGGCGATCGCCGTGGATTTCGGCGGCCCGGGCGCGGTGTTCTGGATGTGGGTGGTGGGCATCGTCGGCATGGCGCTGAAAACCACCGAAGTCACGCTGGCCCTGCTGTACCGCGATACGAGCGAACCCGAGAATCCACACGGCGGCGCCATGTACGTGGCGCGCGATGGCCTGTCGCAGCTACACCCGAAGCTGCGGCCGTTCGGAAAACTCATCGGCGGATTTTTCTGCCTGGCGCTGCTGCTGTTTGCCTTCACCGGCGGCAACATGTTCCAGACCTGGAGCGTGGCCGACGTCACGCGCGAGTACTTCGGCGTGCCGAGCTGGGTAACCGGCATCATCCTGGCCACGTTATGCGGCATCGTGCTCCTCGGTGGCATCAAGCGCATCGGCAATGTCACCAAAACTCTGGTGCCGTTCAAGTGCGGGCTGTACGTACTCGCCGGGCTGTACGTGATTGGCGTCAACTCGGAGCAACTCCCGGAACTGTTCCGGATGATTTTCATAGGTGCGTTTTCGGAAACCGATGGCGCCGGCGCGTTTGCCGGCGGCACCGCCGCCAGCGCGTTCGCCTGGGGCATGAAACGCGCCCTGTTCTCCAGCGAGTCGGGCCTGGGCACCGCGCCTATCGCGCACTCGGCGGTCAAGACACCCGAGCCGGTGACCGAAGGCGTGGTCGCGGGGCTCGAGCCGTTCATCGACACGATTTTCGTCTGCACCGTCACCGGCCTCGTGGTGCTTTCCACCGGCGTGTGGAACCGCGCACCGGCAGCGGCCTTCAACGCGCAGCCGGCACTGATGGAAGTGGCGCCGCAACGCTGGGCGCCGATGACCGCGCTGCTGCCGGAAGCCGATGAGCGCTGGCGCGCCGGCGATCCGGTGTTCCTGATGATGAAACACGACAACGGCGAACGTCAGCGTTTGTACGGCACTATCGTGGACGAGGGCGAAGGCCTGAAAGTCGCCTGGCAGCCCATCAACGCGCCGGTTGCCCCGCAACTGGCCGAGCAGGGCATCTTCCTCGACTACCGCGGCGCGACGCTGGTAGCCAAGGGCTTCGACTCGGTGCACGACGGCCTCGGCCGCTGGCTGATCACGGTCGCGGTCTGGGTGTTCGGATTGTCCTGCATCATTTCCTACGGCTATTACGGCGAGCAGGGCGTGATCTATCTCGGCGGCGAAAACTACGTGACGATCTACCGTTGGCTGTGGTGCCTCGCCGCCGCCGGGGCGTGTTTCGGCTTCATCAAGACCTCGGTGCAACTCGACTCCATCAGCACCATCGGCATGGGCTTCATGTACGTCATCAACCTGCCGCTGATGCTGATTCTGGGCAGCAAGGCGATGACCGCGTATCACAGCTACTTCCGCCGCTTGAAATCCGGCGAGATCGCAAAAGCAAAATAATGTCGTTTTATGTCGGCTAAAGCAGGCGTATTACTCATCAATCTCGGCACCCCGGACGCGCCGGAACCGGCGGCGATTCGCCGCTTCCTGCGCGAGTTCCTCAGCGACCCGCGCGTGGTCGATCTTTCGCCGCTGATTTGGCTGCCCTTGCTGTACGGCCTGATCCTGCCGCTGCGGCCATCCAAACTCGCCCCGGCCTACCAGAGCATCTGGATGCCGGAAGGCTCGCCCCTGATGGTGTATTCGCAGCGCCTGGCCAAGGCTCTGGGCGAGCTATTGCCGGGCGTGCCGGTGGTCTTGGCGATGCGTTACGGCTGGCCGACGATCCGCACCGCGCTGAAGGAACTGGAACTGCACAGGCCTGAGCGCTTGTTGGTGCTGCCGCTGTATCCGCAGTACTCGCGCACCACCACCGCCTCGGTGCTGGACGGCTTCGAGGCCGCCATGGCCGGCAGCCAGTGGCGACCGGAACTGCGCATGGTCAATGACTACTACCGCGAAACCGGCTACATCAACGCCCTTCGCGACAGCGTGCTGGAGCACTGGCACGCTGCCGGGCGCGGCGAAAAACTACTGATGTCGTTTCACGGAATTCCGCAGCGCGGCGTCGACAAGGGCGACCCCTACCTCGCCCAATGCCAGCGCACGGCGGCGAAACTGGCCGAAGCCCTGGACCTGTCCGAACGCCAATGGCAGATTTGTTTCCAGAGCCGCGTCGGGGGGGCGACCTGGACCGGTCCCTACACCGAGGAAACGCTGGACCAGACCGCCCGCAGCGGGGTGAAGGTCCTCGACGTCATCTGCCCGGGCTTCTCCGCCGACTGCCTGGAAACGCTGGAGGAAATCGCCATCCGCGGCAGCGGGCGCTTTTGCGCAGCAGGCGGCAGCCAGCTGCGCTACATTCCCGCCCTCAACGACCGGCCTTCGCACGCTGCCCTGCTCGCCGACGTCGCCCGCTCGCGCCTCAACGACTGATCAAAAATGGACTTCCTGCTCGAATACGGCCTGTTCCTGGCCAAGGCCATCACCTGGGTCGCCGCCATTCTGGTGGTGGCGACGGCGCTGTTCGGGCTGCTGCGCCAGCAGCGCGAACACCAGGGCAACCATCTTGAGGTCAAGAACCTCAACCACGGCTTTCGCGACCATGTCGACGTCTTGCAGCACCAATTGCTGACGGACGACGAATTCAAGCAGGCCGGAAAAGCCCGGAAGTCCGAAGACAAGTCGCGCGCCAAGGCGCGCAAGGCCGGCGCGACGCGGTCGCGTCTGTTCGTGCTGGACTTCCACGGCGACCTGCAGGCCAGCGGCGTAGCGTCTCTGCGCGAGGAAATCACCGCCGTGCTGCAGGTGGTCAAGCCCGGCGACGAGGTGCTGTTGCGCCTTGAGAGTGAAGGCGGCGTGGTCCATGGCTACGGCCTGGCGGCCTCCCAGTTGAGGCGCCTGCGCCAGCACGGCGTGAAGCTGACGGCGGCGGTGGACAAGGTCGCCGCCAGCGGCGGTTACCTGATGGCGTGCGTGGCCGACCGCATCCTCGCCGCCCCGTTTGCCATCGTCGGCTCGATCGGTGTGGTGGCGCAGCTGCCGAACTTCAACCGCCTGCTCAAGGAAAAGAACATCGACTTTGAATTGCACACCGCCGGCGAATTCAAGCGGACCCTGACCCTGTTCGGCGAGAACACCGACGAGGGCCGGGCAAAGTTCCGCGAGTCGCTGGAAGAAGCCCACCAGCTGTTCAAGTCGTTCATTGCGGAAAACCGGCCGGTCGTCGACCTGGCCCAGGTCGCCACCGGCGAGCACTGGTTCGGCAGCCGCGCGCTGGAACTGAAGCTGGTGGATGAACTGATGACCAGCGACGATTACCTGCTCGACAGCGCCCGTGCCCGCGACCTGTTCGAGGTCCGTTACAAGCGCCGGCACAGCCTGCTGGAGCGCCTGGGCATTGGCCTTGCGAAACTGCGCGCGACCGTTCCGTTCTGAGCCGCATCCTGGAAGTCCCGCCGAAAATCCCGGACGCTCCAGTCCGGCGGCCGGCGGAGACCCGGCCGGCCCCCTGCCTCGAGCTGCTGGTGCGAACTTCTTCGCACGATCGCAGTCCTAAACCGCGACATCCACCAAGTCCAAGACCATGACGACCCCGACCTTGCTGCGTTCAATCCCGGCCCTCGCCTTCCTGTTGCTGGCGGTTGCGGCGCCGGTGCATGCCGACATCCCGCCCGGAGCCACCACGCTGGCACCGATGCTGAAGAACGTGCTTCCGGCCGTGGTCAACGTCTCGATCAGTTCCAAAGTCGAGACGGCGAATCCGCTGATGCAGGATCCTTTCTTCCGCCGCTTCTTCGACGCCCCGGACCAGCCGCAGGAACGCGAGGCCCAGGCGATCGGCTCGGGCGTCATTATTGACGCCGCCAAGGGCTACGTCCTCACCAACAACCATGTGGTCGAGAACGCCGACAGCATCAAGGTGCGGCTGACCGACGACCGGGTGTTCGATGCCAAGCTGATTGGCACCGACGCCGACAGCGACCTTGCCGTCCTGCAGATTACCGCCGAGGGCCTCAAGGCCCTGCCGATCGCCGACTCCGACAAGATGGAAGTCGGTGACTTCGTGGTCGCCATCGGCAACCCCTTTGGCGTCGGCCAGACCGTGACCTCGGGCATCGTCAGCGCACTGGGACGCACCGGCCTGGGTACCGGTCGCGGCGGCTACGAGAATTTCATCCAGACCGACGCCTCGATCAACCCGGGCAACTCCGGCGGCGCACTGGTCAACCTCAAGGGCGAACTGGTCGGCATCAACAGCCAGATCGTCTCGCGCACCGGCACCAGCGCCGGCATCGGCTTTGCGATCCCCTCGAACCAGGCCAAATTCGTGCTGGGCGAGCTCATCGACCACGGCTCGGTCGAGCGCGGCCGCATCGGCATTGTCGGCCAGAATATCGACGACAAGCTGGCCAAGGCCTTCGGCCTGCCGAACACCCGCGGCGCGGCGATTGCGCGTGTGGTGCCCGGCTCGCCGGCGGCAAAGGCGGGGCTGAAATCCGAGGACATCATCCTTGAGGCCAACGGCAAGGAAATCCGCGACTTCAACCAGTTGCGCAATACCCTTGGCCTGATGCGGGTCGGCGACAAGGTCGACCTGAAAGTCCTGCGCGAGGGCAAGCCTCGCAACTTCACCGTCACCGTCGGCAAGGACACCGAGCAGGTCGCGTCCGGCAGCAAGCTGAACCCGCGCCTCGCCGGCGCCGAGTTCGCCCCGGTGGACGAAAGCAACGCGCCCGAGGGCACCGACCCGGGCGATGCGCGCGGCGTGGTGGTGCAACGGGTCCAGGCCCGCAGCGCGGCAGCACGCGTGGGCCTGCGGCCCAACGACGTCATCATCGGCGTCAACCGCAAGCGCATCGAGAGCATGGAAGACTTCGAGAAGCTGGCCGGCGCCAGCAGCAAGGATCTGCTGCTGCACGTCCGCCGCGGCAACAGCGCCTTCTTTATCGTCATCAACTGAAGCGCGGAGCCGGCTGGCGGGGCCGCACGCGAACGCGTCGCGATCCCGGCGTGCGAAGGGCGCGGGTCGGGTCGGGCGAAAAAAAGTGACTGTCCCCTTTTTCGCCCTGCCTTATACTCCCCCCGCATATGGGGGCCACCGTGCTGGATACCGAACTTGCTCAGCTTGAGGAACGCACCCAGCGCCTGCTGGCCGCGTACCAACAAGCGCGGCTGGAACGGCGCCGGGCCCTGCAGGAGCGCGACCGGCTCCTGACCCTGAATGACGAGCTGCGCAAGCGCATCGAAGGCGTGATCACTCGCATCAAGGGCATGGAAGCGGAGGCCGACGCATGAGCGCCGCCGATACCAAGCGCCTGTCAGTGTCGGTCCGCATCATGGGCAAGGAAATCAACGTCGAGTGCCCGCCCGAGCAGCACGAGGCGCTGGTCGCTTCGGCCGACCTGGTCAACGAACGCATGAACGCCATCCGCAAGCGCGGCAAGGCGCTGGGCGCCGAGCGCATTGCAGTCATGGTTGCCCTCAACCTCGCCCGCGAGCTGCTGTCGCTAAAGGGTGTCGAGGGCGTGGCGCCTGGCGCCGATCCGGTGGTGATCGAGCGGGTGCGGCAACTGAAGTTGGACATCGAAAGCACCCTGGGCGCCGACTAGCCGACCGGCGGTCGAAAGCAAGGGCGCCCTGTGAGAGAGACACAGGACAAGTCAAGTATCTGCCGAAGGTCCGGGGCGTTATGATGATTGCGGTGTCTCCTGCGGTGTTCGACAAGTGTCCGGAACCCCTTGAGCCTACTTTGTCACCACGGGAGCCGTTACCCGCGTTGGGTGTGCATGTCCGCCTCGTTGCGGAAAGCCCGAAAACACGGCGAGGCGCCCACTTGAGACCATGTCTCAAGGTCGAAGATGCCTGACGGCACAGGCGGGAGACACCACTCCAGGAAAAACGCTCGGATCAAGGTGGAGTTGCGCACGCGCATGCGCGCGGTTCGTCGCGGCATACCCATCGCCAGCCGCCGTGCGGCGGCGCGCCTGGCCGCCGTCCACGCGCTGCGGATTATCGGCGCGCGCCGGACCGTCGCCGTTTACCTTTCGATTGGTGACGAGCTGGGCACCGGACCGCTCATCCTGGCCTTGCTGCGACGACGCCATCGTTTGTGCGTTCCCCGGATCAACGGGCAGTCGATGGCATTCGTTACCATCGGTCCGGGCACCCCCCTGCGCCTGAACCGCTACGGCATCGCACAGCCGGTCGCCGGAAGCCGGGTGCGGCGGGTCGATGCCGTGCTGTTGCCACTGCTCGCATTCGACCGATCCGGCAAGCGACTCGGTCAGGGCGGCGGCCACTACGATCGGGCCCTCGCAAGCAGCCGCCCGTACCGGCGGCCGTTGCGGATCGGCTACGGGTATTCGATGCAGGAAGTGCCACGGGTGCCAGCGGCGGCCCACGACGTTGACCTGCACGCCATCGTCACCGAAGCGGGAGTGCAATGGCCTACTGGCTGATGAAGTCCGAGCCCGAGGCTTTCGGCATTGACGACCTGAAGAAACGGGGCATCGAGCCCTGGAGCGGTGTCCGCAACTACCAGGCCCGCAACTACATGCGCGACCAGATGCACGACGGGGACCTGGCCTTCCTCTACCACAGCAACTGCGACCTTCCGGGCATCTACGGCATCATGGAAGTGGTCGGCAAGCCCTACCCGGACCCGACCCAGTACGACCGCAAGAGTCCGTACTTTGATGCCAAGGCAAAAAAAGAGGAGCCCCGCTGGCAGATGGTTGACGTCAAATATTCTCGCCACCTGCGGCGACCGATCCTGCTGGCCGAGCTGCGGGCACAATCCGATCGGCTCAAGGGCATGCTGCTGCTGGCACCGGGCAGCCGGTTGTCGGTGCAACCGGTCTCGGCCGGGCACTGGAACCACATCCTGATGCTGGAAGCCCGGTGATTCCGCGCCGATCCTGGACCGGTGGATGGCTGCTGCTGGCCTTGGCCGGACCGGCCAGCGCAGGGATGGCGGTGGACGGCCGCCTGGACGAGCCAGACTGGGCCCAAGCCATGATTCTTTCGGAGTTTCGGACCACCGAGCCCTACACGCAGGCCGCACCTGAATTGGCCACCGAAGTCCGGATTCTGTCGCGACCCGACGGCCTCTATATCGGTTTCGCTTGCGACCAACCACCCGCGATCGCGCGCAGTCGCACCATTGGCCAGCGCGACCAAACGGTGCCGGGCGATCGCGTCGGCGCGCTGATCGACTTCGACGGCAGCGGGACCACCGCGTATGAGTTCAGCGTTTACCTGGGTGGCGCCCGACGCGACGCCATCATCAGTCGGCAGACCCGCTACAACTACGACTGGGATGGCGACTGGGATTACGCCGTTTCCGAAACAGAGGATCGCTGGTTCGCCGAGCTGCGCATCCCCTGGAGCACGGCCCCGCTGGGCGAGGCGAAGAATGGACAGCGCACCATCGGCGTCTTCGCCACGCGCATCGTGGTCCAGTCCGGTCGACGCTACAGCCAGCCGGGGCACGAATTCAGTCGCGCAACGTTCGTCGCCGACATGAACAAATTGCAGGTAGACGCGCACAGCCGCGCACAGCTCGACCTGTTTCCGTATGCCGCGGCATCGCACGATGTGCTGGCCGGCGAGACTGAAGGCCGTGGCGGACTCGACATGCTGTGGAAGCCCAACGGCCAGCACCAGGTTGCCGCGACCATCAATCCGGACTTCGGCCAGGTC
>JANNAK010000050.1:0-8855 GCA_031384195.1 Gammaproteobacteria bacterium | reverse complement strand
AGCCGTTTCAGGATGCGGTCAGTCAGGCGGAAGCGGACTCCAACGAAGAGACCAAGAACTTCAAGCTCTGGCCAAACATCGGCTTCGGGATCGGCTGGCGGTTCTGACCCGCCGCTGCCGTAAACGAAAAAGCCCGCCAATGGCGGGCTTTTTTTTATTCCAGCGACGCGATTACTTGTCGCGGAAAGTGATTCGTCCCTTGGTCAAATCATAGGGCGTCAGCTGCACCGTCACCTTGTCGCCGGTCAGGATGCGGATGTAGTTCTTGCGCATGCGACCCGAGATGTGGGCCGTAACGACATGGCCGTTTTCCAGCTTCACGCGGAAGGTGGTGTTCGGCAGTGTTTCGGCAACAATGCCGTTCATCTCAATATGGTCTTCCTTGGGCATCTCGTTCGGGGCTGGCTGGGGGAGGCGCATTATGGTGAAACACCCCACCTACTTCAATGCCCGGGGCGCCAGCCCTCGGTCGTCAGCACTTCCAGTGGCTGGAAGCGACGCTTGTAATCCATCGTCTCGGAGCCCGGGACCCAGAATCCAAGATAGAGGTGGGGCAAGCCGAGATCCTGCGCCCAGTCCAGCTGTTTCAGCACCGAATAGGTGCCCAGGCTGCGATGCGATGGCACCGGGTCGAAGTAGGTGTAGACCGCCGAGAGCCCTTGCGGCAACCGGTCGGTGACCGCGCCGGCAAGCAGCGTGCCGTTCGGGGCCCTGATCGCCAGAATTTCCGTCTGGCCCCAGGCCGGCGTCAGGAACGAGTGGAAGCCGTCCCGGTCTTCAGGATCCATGCCACCGCCGGGGTGACGGGCCCGCAGGTAGCGGCGATAGAGGTCGAAATGCTCATCGTCGAGCGCGCCCTCAACCCGCACCAGCAAGTCGGAGTTTCGGGACTGGCAGCGGCGCTGGTTGCGGTCCGGTCGAAATGCCGGCACCAGGACGCGCGCGGCGCGACATTCCACGCAGTTGCGGCAGGCGGGGCGATAGACAGTGCCCCCGCTCCGGCGGAATCCCAGTTCCAGCAGCTTGCCGTAGCGGGAGCTGTCCAGCGGCAAATCCGGGTCGACAAACTGGCTGCGCGAGGCACGATCCGGCAGGTAACTGCAGGGGTGTTCCGCGCCGACCAGCAAGCGTGCCGGGGTTCTGGTCACGGCGGCAGGTGCCGGCAGGCATTGGTCGAACCGGCATCGACCTGCCACGGGCCCGTGCGCCCAGCCTGCGCGGTGGCGTCGCGAAGGTGGCGAAGGAATTCATCCCGGGGAATATCCACCGCGCCCAGGCTGGCCAGGTGCGGCGAGGCAACCTGGCAATCCAGCAGGGAATAACCCCAGTCCGTCAGTTGCCGGCACAGGAAGTGCAGCGCGATCTTCGAGCCGTTTTCTATGACGCTGAACATGGATTCCCCGAAGAACATCCGACCGATCGAGACCCCATAAACGCCGCCAACCAGCTCGCGGTCCTGCCAGACTTCCACCGATTGCGCGTGGCCACGCCGATGCAATTCCAGGTAGGCCTGCTGCATGTCGCTCCCGAGCCAGGTCCCGTGTCCAATGCTCCGGGGAGCGGCGCAGGCCTGCATGACGCGGGCAAAGGCGCGATTGCAACTGAGCGCGAACCCACCGTTGCTGAGTTGTTTCCGCAGACTGCGCGATACATGAAAGTCCTTGGGGAACAGGACCGCCCGGGGATCCGGGCACCACCACAGGATGGGTTCATCCGGGTTGTACCAGGGGAATATCCCGGCCGTGTAGGCCCGTAGCAGTCGTTCGGCGGAGAGGTCGCCGCCGATCGCCAGCAGTCCGTTGGGGTCGCGCATCGCGCGCTGTGGCGGCGGGAACGGCTGTTGCGGATCCCGCGGATCGAGCCAGTGCAGCCGGATCGGGTTGTCCACGAGCTCAGGCGATGTCCGGCGCGCGGAACGGAACCCGCAGGGCCAGATCCTCGCGGTAAGCGCGTACCGCGGCGCGTTCCTGCTCCAGAAATCGGGCCACAGCCTGGTGCAGGCGGGGTTCGGCCAGCCGGTGCAGGGATCGCGTCAGCACCGGTTCAAAACCACGCGCCAGCTTGTGCTCGCCCTGGGTTCCGGCGTCGAAGTGCATATAGCCCTCACGCAGGCACAACTCGATGCCCTGATAGTAGCAAGTCTCAAAATGCAGGCTGTGGTGCTGTTCGGTGCATCCCCAGTGTCGGCCGTAGAGCACGCCACCGGCGGCCAGGGTAATGGCAACCGCCACCGGCACCCCGTCAGACAGGGCCAGGATCAGGCGAACCGGCGTTCCTGCGCGCTGGCCGTAGTCGAGGAAGAAGTCCAGCGACAAATAGGGCAACTGGCCGCGTTCGTCGTAGGTATTCGCGTACATCGCGTGTACCGCCGCCCATTCCGACTCGCGCAGCTGGTCACCGCGGCGCACCTCGAATTTCAGCCCGGCTTCGGAACAGCGGCGGCGTTCGCGCAGGATCTTCTTGCGCCGGTCGTGCGTCAGCCCGGCCAGAAAGGCGCCGAAATCGGCATAGCCCCGGTTAAACCAGTGGAACTGGATGTCGTTGCGCTCCAGCCAGCCAATGCCGGAATGCGCCGGGGTGTTGTCTGGGAACAGCATGTGTACGGAGGAGGCGGCACGATTGGCGGCCAACTCGGCGTCCAGCGACGCCAGCAGCGCCTGCCGCGCAGGCTCGTCCCGTGCGCCGACGCGGGGACCGGACACCGGCGTGTAAGGAATGGCGACGACCAGCTTCGGGTAGTAGGGGTGGCCCAGGCTTTGCGAGGCTTGCGCCCAGGAAAAGTCGAACACGAACTCACCCCAGGAATGCTGCTTGCGGTACATCGGCATGGCGGCCACCGGCCGACCGGCCGCGTCTTCCAGCAGCCGATGGCAGGGCTCCCAGCCGCGGTGTCCGCCAACACAGCCGTGCACCTCAAGCGCGTTGAGGAAGTCGTGCTGGATGAACGGGTAGGCGGTGTCGAACAGGCCGTTCCAGTCGGCCGCCGGAATCTCGCGCAGGCTGGCGAGCGTCCTGATCCTGAGTTCGAGCTTGCCGGGCATGCCGGCAGTTTACGTCGCCGGCCCTAATGCACCGTCGGCGGAATTGCCGGAAGGTCGCGCAAGGCCCACTGCACGCAAGCTTCCTGCTCGAAATCCGAGATTGATCCGGTTTTGCCGTCGATGGGGCCGGCTTCACTGATTCGTCCGTCGGCATCAAAGTGGATGGTGGCGCAGGCGGTGAGGACATGGACTTCCTCGGCCGCATCCTCGCTCACCGACACTTGCAGGTAGCGCAGGCGCCGTTGCGCAAACTCGGGAAGCTTGCCGGCGCCAGAGGCGACGCGCGCGGCCTGCTCGCCAGTGAACTCGCGGATCTGGCCCTCGGGGGTCAGGAGAAAGTGTCGCACTTGGTTATTCACTGTGGTCTGTTTCCTTTTCAGTACAGCCTGGACACTGAAACACAATGGGGCTTGCAGGGCTATTTTCAATCCGAAGGGGGGTGTCGCGCTGTTATACTTTTGTCGTAGGGTCCGGATTCGCAGGGAACTCGCAAGGTGTTGAAAAACAAGACGCAGGCGGTCACACCCGGGGCGGGTCTGCTGGACCGTCTGCTGCGGGAAGTCGTGCTGTGGGGCACCGGCTTTGCCGCGCTGATCCTGCTGGTCGCCCTGCTCAGTTTTTCGTCGGCCGATCCGGGCTGGTCTTCCAGTGGCAGCGGCGCGCCGGTGCAGAACCTGGTGGGTTCGAGCGGCGCCTGGCTGGCGGACGTGCTGCTGTCGCTGTGCGGCTATGTTGCCTTCACCCTGCCGGTGATCTTCCTGCTTGCCGGCTTGTATTTCTATCGCGGCAAGGTGGCCAGTGACGGCCTGCGAATCGCGCCCGGCTGGCGCGCGCTGGCGCTGTTTGTGTCCGCGCTGGCAATGATGACGCTGCTGGCCCTTCACGTTGGCAGCAACTCCGATTGGGTGCCGCAGGGCAGTGGCGGCATTGGCGGCGCGATGATTCGCGATGCCGTGGTGCGCGTGATGAATCCGGTGGGGGCGTCGCTGCTGGTGCTGACCGTACTGGTTGTCGCGCTGCCGATTGCCCTGATTTTCTCCTGGTTGCGGGTCCTCGACACCATCGGTGGCTGGATCATCGCGGGCTACCGCGCGTGGCAGGATCGGCGCGCTGAGGCGGAGAAGAAACCCGCGCCGACGGCAGGCCGAGTCGCGCCGGGAAGCGCCCGGGAAGCGCCGGCCGCTGCGTGGGCGATGCCGGTGGTCGCGCCCAGGGAAAAGAAGAAAAAGAAGGCGCCGTCGCTGGAGTCGGACAATCAGCTGGCCCTGCCGATCGCCGGCGAGAAGGGCGCCGACGTCCCGCGCTTTCTTGGCGATCCGCTGCCGCCGTTGAGCATCCTCGATCCGCCCAAGCCTTCGGTGAAGGGATTCAGCTCTGAAGACCTGGAACGGATTTCGCGTGAGGTCGAACAGCACTTGAATGATTTCGGCGTCGAGGCGAAAGTCGTGGCGGCGCAGCCCGGCCCCGTGGTAACCCGCTTCGAATTGCAGCCGGCGCCCGGCGTAAAGGGCAGCCAGATCAGCAACCTCGCCCGGGATCTGGCGCGCGCCCTGTCGGTTTCCAGCGTGCGCGTGATTGAGGTAATCGAGGGCAAGTCGGTCATTGGCCTTGAAATTCCCAACCAGAATCGCGACGTGGTGATGCTATCGGAGATCCTGAGCGCGTCGGCCTACCGCGATTCCAATTCGCCGATCACCCTGGCGCTGGGCAAGGACATCGCCGGCGAGCCGGTCGCGGTCGACCTGTCGCGCATGCCGCACCTGATGGTGGCCGGCACCACCGGCTCGGGCAAGAGCGTCGCGATCAACGCCATGATCCTTTCGATGCTGTACAAGGCGACGCGCGATCAGCTTCGTTTCATATTTATCGATCCCAAGATGCTGGAACTGTCGGTCTACGAGGGGATCCCGCACCTGCTGACCCCGGTGGTTACCGACATGAAGGACGCCGCCAACGCCTTGCGTTGGTGCGTGGCCGAGATGGAGCGACGCTACCGGCTGATGACGGCCCTGGGCGTGCGCAACATCGGCGGCCTCAACCGCAAGGTCGAGGACGGTCAAAAATCGGGCGTGCCACTCAAGGATCCGATGTTTGCGCCGCCGGCACCGGGGCCAGACGGCCGCGTGCCGGATCCGTCAGCGCTCGAGGCCCCACCGCTGGATTCCCTCCCCAACATTGTGGTGGTGATCGACGAGCTGGCCGACATGATGATGGTGGTCGGAAAGAAGGTGGAAGAGCTCATCGCTCGGCTCGCCCAGAAGGCGCGCGCCGCCGGCATCCACCTGATCGTCGCCACGCAGCGCCCCTCGGTCGACGTCATCACCGGCCTGATCAAGGCCAATATCCCCTCCCGCATTGCCTTCCAGGTTGCCTCGCGTGTGGATTCGCGCACCATCCTTGACCAGATGGGTGCCGAGACACTGCTGGGTCACGGCGACATGTTGTACCGACCCATTGGTGCCAGCATGGTGCAGCGTGTCCACGGCGCCTTCGTCGGCGACGAGGAGGTTCACAAAGTCGTCCGCTACCTCAAGCAGGTGGGAGAACCGGAGTACATCGAGGACGTGCTCGCCGACGAATCAACGGCGGATGCCGGTGGTGGGGAACTTGATGCTGAAAAGGACCCTCTATACGACCAGGCGGTGCAAATCGTGCTTGAGAGCCGCAAGGCGTCGGTGTCCTGGGTTCAGCGCCGGCTGTCAGTGGGCTATAACCGGGCCGCCCGCATGGTCGAGCAGATGGAGCGCACCGGCCTGGTGGGTCCCAGTGGTCCCGGCGGCACGCGCGAAGTGCTGGCACCGGGGCCGTAATCGCCGTCGTATGCAATGGGCGGCTCATGCAGTACAGGCAGCGGGCGGATTTTCATGACGATCTCGAAGACTCTCGGCGCGTTTTTGCTACTCGGCAGCTTGCCGGGACAGGCGGCGGCGCCTGCAGCCGATGCGCTGCGGCAGTTTGTCGACAACGTCAGCACGCTCTCGGCGAAATTTGAGCAGGTGCAGTCCGACGAGGATGGCCGAGTTCTGCAAACCAGCTCGGGGGAGGTGTTTCTGGAACGGGCCGCGACGGCGACTGCTGCCGGCCGATTCCGCTGGAACTACCAGAAGCCCTACGCCCAGCTGCTGGTCTGCGATGGCGACACCATCTGGATGTATGACCCGGACCTTGCGCAGGTGACGGCACGCCCGGCAGCCCAGACCCTGGCGGGGACGCCGGCAGAGTTGCTGTCGCGGCGCGGCGTGCTCGACCAGCAGTTCAGCCAAACCCTGGTGGGCGTTGAGAACGGCGCGCAGCACCTCCGCCTCGTACCGAAATCAGCGGACAGCGAATTTCGCGAAATCGAATTGTGGCTGAAGGGCGGGGTGCCGCAGCGCATGCGATTCAAGGATCCCCTGGGCGGCAGCAACGAGATTCGATTCAGCGATGCCCGCACCAACGTCGCGCTGGACTCCAAGTTGTTCCGTTTCGACATTCCCAAGGGCGTGGACGTTGTCCGTTCGGACGCGGCCACACGCTAGCGAGGTGCTTGTTCCGGCCGGCGGTGCGGAGCGGCCGCTGGCCGACCGGATGCGTCCGCAGCGGCTGTCGCAGGTGGCGGGCCAGGACCACCTGGTAGGCGCGGGGGCGCCTTTGCGCACCCTGATTGAGGCGGGGCGAGTGCCGTCGATGGTGTTCTGGGGGCCGCCGGGTTGCGGCAAGACCACGCTGGCGCGCCTGGTTTCCAGCGAGTCGGGCAGCGCGTTTGTGCAGTTGTCGGCAGTCATGGCCGGGGTCAAGGACATCCGCGAAGCGGTGGCGCGGGCGCAGATGCTGCGGCAGGCCGCACCGCCGCGCGGCACCATCTTGTTCATTGACGAGATCCACCGCTTCAACAAGGGCCAGCAGGACGCACTGCTGCCGTTTGTCGAGGACGGTACGCTGGTGCTGGTCGGCGCCACCACCGAAAACCCCTCGTTCGAACTGAACTCGGCGCTGTTGTCGCGACTGCGCGTGTTCGTGCTCAAGACGCTGGCCGAGCCCGCGATTCGCGCCTTGCTCGACCGCGCGCTGGTCGATTCGGAGCGCGGACTGGGAGGTAGCGGGATCCAGGTCCCCGAGGCCTGGATGCAGCGAATCGCGGGCCTGGCCGACGGCGATGCGCGGCGCGCGCTGGTCCTGCTGGAGACCGCGGCGGAGTTGATCCGGGCGGCCGGACAGCCCAGCGACGAGGCGCTGGAGCAGCTGCTGGGCCGTAGCCTGCGTCGCTTCGACAAGCAGGGCGACGCCTTTTACGACCAGATTTCCGCCCTGCACAAGTCGGTGCGCGGATCGGACCCGGATGCGGCCTTGTACTGGTACGCCCGCATGCTCGATGGTGGCGCCGACCCGCATTACATCGCCCGGCGCGTCACGCGCATGGCGGTGGAAGATATCGGGCTGGCCGACCCGAAAGCGTTGCGCCAGTGCCTGGATGGCTGGGAGGGCTACGACCGGCTCGGCAGCCCGGAAGGTGAACTGGCGATCGCCCAGGCCATCGTCTACCTGGCCTGCGTACCCAAGAGCAATGCGGTTTATTCGGCGCTGGCGGCGGCCCGAGCCGCCGTCGAAGAGAACGGCTCGCTCGAGGTGCCAGTGCACCTGCGCAATCCCACCACCAAGCTGATGCGCGACCTCGGTCACGGCAAGGACTATCGCTACGACCATGACGAGTCCGATGCCCACGCTGTCGGCCAGCAATTCTTGCCCGACAAACTGGCGGGAACCCGCTTTTACCAGCCCACGGACCGCGGCCTGGAGTGTCGCATCGCGGAGCGGCTGGCCGGGTTGCGGGCGGCCCGACCGGCGAGGAAATCCTGATGCGGATTGGACTCGCGATCGGGCTGGGCTTGCTCGCCGCGGTTGCGGGATTGTGGCTGGCGCGGCAATTCTTCGCGGCCTGAGCCCGCGCACGTTTATACTTCGGCGCCACCCCGACAACGACTGAACGTCCATGCTGGACCCGAAGCGACTGCGTGTTGAAACCGATTACATCGAAAGCCAGCTCAAGCGGCGCGGCTTTCCTTTTGATCGCGCAAAATTTACCGAGCTTGAAGCCCGCCGCAAGCACCTGCAGGTGCTGACCGAGCAGCTGCAGTCCGAGCGCAATGCGGGCTCCAAGCAGCTGGGCCAGCTCAAGTCCAAGGGCCAGGATTTCGCCGCGCTGCTGATCGACCTGGAAGTCATCAAGAAGAAGTTGGAAACGGCCGGCGCCGGGCTTGAGGCGCTGCAGGCGGAATTCGAGGAATTTGCGGCCGGCCTGCCGAATTTGCCGGAGGCCTCGGTGCCGGACGGCCGCGATGAATCACACAATGTCGAGGCCCGCCGCTGGGGCAAGCCGCGGGAGATGGGCTTCGAGCCCAAGGACCACGTGGACCTGGGCGAGGGGCTGGGCCTGATGGATTTTGCCGCCGCCGCCAAGCTGACCGGTGCCCGTTTTGTCGTCTTGCGGCGCTCGATGGCGCGCATGCACCGGGCGCTGGTGCAGTTCATGCTCGACCTGCACACACTCAGTCACGGCTACGAGGAACTGTACGTTCCCTACATCGTCAACAGCGCCAGCCTGAAGGGCACCGGCCAGTTGCCGAAATTCGCGGCCGAGCAGTTCCGTCTGCAGTCGGAGCAGGATTGGTGGCTGATCCCGACCGCCGAAGTCCCGATGACCAACTTGTTGCGCGACGAAATAATCTCCGTCGAGGACTTGCCGAAGAAGTGGGTGGCACATACGCCGTGCTTTCGCGCCGAGGCGGGCGCGGCGGGCAAGGACACGCGCGGCATGATCCGGCAACACCAATTCGA
>JANNAK010000208.1:0-2419 GCA_031384195.1 Gammaproteobacteria bacterium | reverse complement strand
GGGCGACCGCCAGGGTCGAGGTATCCCCCAGCAGCGTGAGGAGCATCGCCACGGCATAGAACAGGGGCGGCTGTTCCATCAGGTGGTTGTAGTTGTCGGCCTTCCAGCGCACCGAGGCTGGCAGCTCGGCCATCTGCTCGCCACGCGGCCGGGTTGGGTCCAGGCGCATTCGGGCCCGGATAATGGCCGGGATGCGGGTGCTGTACATCCAGGCCCAGATCACCCCGCACCACAGCACCAGGGCCGCTACAGGGGCCAGCAATTCGGGGGAGGTGGACATGGACGAGGCGCTCCGGCAGGTTCTGGATTTCCCAGCGAAAATATCAGTTCTGCGGCCCCCTCTGGGCTGGGGCTTCCTTGCCCGGGTACGGTAAAACTGTTATAAAGCGCGCCCTTTTTGGCTTTGCTTTCCAAAGGTTCCGCCATGTCTCGAGTCTGCCAGCTGACCGGTAAAAAACCCCTGGTCGGGAATACCGTGTCGCACGCCAATAATCGGCGCAAGAAGCGCTTCCTGCCGAACCTCCAGGTGCACCGGTTCTGGATCGAATCCGAAAAGAAGTTCATCAAGCTGCGCATCTCGGCCAACGCCCTGCGCACCATCGACAAGAAGGGCATCGAAGTCGTACTGGCCGAAATTCGCGCCAACGGCGTCGCGGTTTAACGGAGACCTGCCATGGCCAAGAAAGAACGCGACAAGATCAAGCTGCTGTCGACTGCCGACACCGGCTTTTTCTACACCACCACCAAGAACCGCAAGAACACCCCGGACAAGCTGGAATTCAAGAAGTACGATCCGGTCGTGCGCAAGCACGTGGTGTTTAAGGAAGCGAAGATCAAGTAAGGCACCTGTCGCATCAGAGCCCGCTTCTGGCGGGCTTTTTTGTTGGCGCCGCTTGGGCTACCGTGCCGGGCATGAAAAAGACCCCACCGCCGATCGACCCGTCCCGCGCACAGGGACTGGTCGAGGCCGGCCGCTTCTTCCACGCACGCGGCTGGGTTCCGGCGACGGCCGGAAATCTCTCCTTTCGCCTCACGCCCGGAGTTGCGGTGGTCACGACATCCGGTCGTCACAAGGGCGAGTTGCGCACGGGCGATTTCATGCGCGTCGACCTGGATGGCAAGAGCTTCGACCCGGGCAAGAAGTCCTCGGCCGAGACCCTGCTGCACTGCCAGCTGTACCGGCGGTTCCCCGGCGCCGGAGCGGTGTTCCACACCCACTCGCCGGCGTCCACGTTGCTGTCGCTTGGGTGCGATAATCTGCAACTGGCCGGCTACGAGTTGCTGAAGATTTTCGAGCGGATCAATACCCACGAAACGCAAGTTGAGATCCCGGTTTTCAGCAATGATCAGGACATTGCGCGCCTGGCGACGGTGGTGGAGGCGCACATGGCGACCGGGGGCGGCCAGCACGGGTACCTGATCCGGGGGCACGGGCTGTACGCGTGGGGTGCCAACATTGCCGAGGCCCGCCACCGGGTCGAGGCGCTGGAGTTTCTGTTCGAGTGCGAGGTCTTAAGCAGCCGCCAGAGGCTGCGACCAGGGTAGGGGGGATCATGAGCAAGCTGCGCATTTTCAAGGACGCCAATCCGCACCAGGCGGAGTCGGTCCATACCGGCTTTGAGGCGATTCGCGACCAACTGGACGGCATCGGGGTGATCTTCGAGCGCTGGGCCGCGGGCCAGGACCTGGACGCCCAGGCGTCGCAGGACGAGGTCATTGAGGCTTATCGCGAGCCGATCGACCGCCTGATGAAGCGATTCAATTTCAAGTCGGTGGATGTGATCAGCCTGTCAGCCGACCATCCGCAGAAGGCGGCGATGCGCGACAAGTTCCTGCACGAGCACACCCACGACGATTTCGAAGTCCGGTTTTTTGTCGAGGGCGCGGGAATCTTCTATATCCGCAAGGACGGCAAGGTGTACGCCATGTTGTGCGAGCAAGGCGACTTGCTGTCGGTACCCCCCAACACCACCCATTGGTTCGATATGGGGCCGGAGCCCTGCCTCAAGGCCATCCGCCTGTTCGCGATTCCCGAGGGCTGGGTGGCGCGGTTTACCGGCGACAATATCGCCGACCGCTTCCCGAAGTTCGACCAGCTGGAAACCGCCGCCTGATAAATTTCCGCTCCCGCATGCGGGAGCGGGCTGCCGAAGGCCGGGAGAGGGCGCCCGTGGCGCCGCAAGGGAGCCAGAATGATCCGCGCAATCGTTACCGATATCGAGGGCACCACCAGCTCGATCGACTTCGTCCACCAGTCGCTGTTTCCCTACGCCCGCCGTCACCTCCGTGGCTTCCTGAAGGCGCATGTCGAGGACGGCGCGGTTCGCGCCCAGCTCGGGGAGGTCTCTGCCGCCGAGGGGCGCGAATTGTCCGCAGACGAGGCGGCCACCGTGCTGGAGCGCTGGATTGACGAAGATCG
>JANNAK010000137.1:0-32478 GCA_031384195.1 Gammaproteobacteria bacterium | reverse complement strand
ACGCCGCGCCGCCAGCCTCGAGGCCGGCTCCAGGTCCCGATCGGTGTCGTCGCTGGCCAGCACGTGCGTCACGCCACCGCCGTGACGGTACAGCGCAGCGGAAATTCGGGAACAGGCCAGCATCGCCTCCGGATGCAGCTGGGCAGACTGCCGGCTGAAGAACCGGTCCACCGGCAGCGACACCACCACGCTGCCGTCGTCATTCACCCGTAAATCGACATCCAGTCCCCGCAGTCCCCGACGCAAGTCCTTGGCCAGCAATCGCGACCAATCGGTGAGGGCGGCAGCCTCCAGCACGACCGCCGGCTGGTCGGTCGGTATTGGCCCCTCCAGTTCCGGCGCGGCGGCGCAGCCGGTAAATCCGGCGACAAACGCCAGGATCAAGATGTGGAGGCGATGCTTCGGCGACATCACCGTTTTCCGCGACGGCCACCTTGGCCGCGACCTCCCCGACCGCCCTTCTTTCCGGATTTTCCGGGCTTCTCGGGCTTCCCAGGCTTTCCAGACTTTCCGGGCCTGCCCTTGCCGGCAGCGGCGCCACGAGGCGTCGCCCCCTCCTCGACGACCTCAAGGTCGATCTTGCGCTCGTCCAGGTCGACTCGCACCACCTTGACCCGCAGCTTTTGGCCCAGCCCGTAGACGCGCCCGCCGCGCTCGCCGCGCAGCCGGTGCAGCTTGGCTTCGTGGACGTAGTAGTCGTTCTTCAGACTGGAAATGTGCACCAGTCCCTCGACGTACAAGCCGTCGAGTTCGACGAACAAGCCGAAGCCCACCACCGCACCGACCGTCGCCGTGTAGCTCTCGCCGATCCGGTGGCGCATAAATTCGCACTTGAGCCAGGCCATCACGTCGCGGGTGGCGTCGTCAGCACGACGCTCATTGGTCGAGCAGTGCGCACAAAACGCATCCACTTCGGCAGCGGTGTAGGTGTAGTCCGAGGCCTTTTTGTGATGGAGCGAGTGCTTGATCGCCCGGTGCATCAACAAGTCCGGATAGCGCCGGATCGGCGAGGTGAAGTGTCCGTAGTGCTCCAGCGCAAGGCCAAAGTGTCCGGTCGGCTCAACGCTGTATCGCGCCTGCATCAGTGAGCGCAGTACCACCGTCTGGCACAGCTTGAAATCCGTACGGTCACGGGCCCGGACCAGCACCGAGGCGTAATCCTTCGGCGACGGCTTGTCGCCCCCGCCCAGCCGAAGCCCGCGCTCGGCCAGGAATTCGCGCAATGCCACCACCTTCATCGCGTCGGGCTGTTCATGCACCCGGTGCGGTGCCGGCCGCTTGTGCTTGAGCACGAACCTTGCCGACTCGATGTTCGCCGCGATCATGCACTCCTCGATGATCCGGTGGGCGCGATTCCGGCTCACCGGCACGATGCGCTCGATCTTGCGATCGGCCCCGAATACCACCTTGGTCTCGACCGAGTCCAGGTCAATGGCGCCGCGTTTCTCGCGCGCCTTGAACAGTGCCTTGAACACGCCGTCCAGGGCCTGCAGTCGCGGCACCAGTGGCTTGCGCCGCTGGGCTTCGGGACCGTCCGGTGCCTCGAGGATGGCAAACACCTCGTTGTAGGTGAAGCGGGCTTGCGAGTGCATCACGCCGTCCATGAAATGGCTGCGGGTAATCTCGCCCTCGTCGCTGACGTGCATCTCGCAGGCCATGCACAGACGATCCACGTTCGGGTTCAGCGAGCACAGGCCGTTCGAGAGCGCCTCGGGCAGCATCGGAATCACGCGCTCGGGAAAATACACCGACGTTGCGCGCTGGAACGCCTCGCGGTCGAGGGCACTGCCCGGCTTCACGTAGGCGGCCACGTCAGCAATGGCCACCCAGAGCTTCCAGCCGCCTTCCTTGGCCCGCTCGGCGTACACCGCGTCGTCGAAGTCGCGTGCATCCTCACCGTCAATCGTCACCAGTGGCATCGGCCGCAGGTCCGCACGGCCCTGGATATCCCCGGGCCGCACTGTGGTCGGCAGCCCCTTCGCTTCCTGCTCGACATCGTCCGGCCAGACATGGGGCAGGCCGTGGGCACGGATCGCCGCCTCGATTTCCATCCCGGGCGCCAGATGGTCACCCAGCACTTCGATAATTCGGCCGGCCGGCAAGGTGCGGGCTCCTGGCGGCGTGGTGATCTCCACCACCACCATCTGACCGGGCTTGGCCTCGCCATGGGCCCCCGGCGGCACCATGACGTCCTGGGTCACCCGCGGATTGTCGGGAATCACGAATCCAACCCCATCATTCAGCGCGTAGCGCCCGACCAGGGTCAGGCTGCCGCGCTCGAGGACCTCCACCACAGAGCCCTCGGGGCGCCCGCGCTGGTCCTGCCCTGAAATCCGAACCAGTGCGCGGTCTCCCGGCATTAACTGCTTCATCTGCCGCGGACTCAGGAAAATGTCCGGTCCGGTGCTGCCGTCATCGCGGATCAGGAAGCCGAAGCCGTCCCGATGCCCTTGCACCCGCCCCCGAACCACGTTCATGTTGGTCAGCGGCCCGTAGGCACCGCGGCGATTCTCCACCAGCTGCCCGTCGCGCAACATTGCCCGCAGGCGTTTTTCGAGCGCGCCGGTTCCCGCTTCGTCCAGCTGCAGGTCGGCGGCCAGCTCGTCCAGCGTCAGTGGGCCGGCGTGCTGACCCATGATCTTGAGCAGGTAATTGCGGCTCGGCATGGGGCTTGGATGCTTCGCAAGCTCGGCCGGATACTCAGGATCAAGGTCTTTCCAGTTTTTCATATTCAGGGTCTTCATTGACAAAGCATAACCTCATAGCCAGAATTCGCGCCCCCGAGTCGATATCGGGGCACGTGCCCACGTGGCGGAATTGGTAGACGCACTAGTTTCAGGTACTAGCGGGTAAAACCGTGGGAGTTCGAGTCTCTCCGTGGGCACCAAACAAATAATCCGGCCGATGCCGGATTTTTTGTTTGCGGGACCAGGAACCGCTGAAACGCCGCCGAGCCCCCGTCAATCAAATGGATTCCGCAGCACGATGGTGTGGTCGCGATCCGGACCGGTGGAAACGATCGCCACTTCGGCGCCGCTGACTTCTTCAATCCGCTTGAGGTAGTTGCGCGCGGCTTGCGGCAGTTTTTCGTAGCGGGTCACACCGACGGTTGAACTGCGCCAGCCCGGCATGTCCTCGTAAACCGCTTCAACCCGCGCCAGGCCTTCGGCACCAATCGGCACTGTTTCAACCACCTTGCCGTCCACCTTGTAAGCGGTGCAGATGCGAACGGTTTCCAGTTCATCCATCACGTCGAGCTTGGTGACGCACAGCCCGGACATGCTGTTGAGGAAAATGGAGCGGCGGGCGGCCACCGCGTCGTACCAGCCGCAACGGCGCGGACGGCGGGTGACCGTGCCGTATTCATCGCCCTTGTCGCGCAGGTGTTTGCCAATTTCGTTTTCCTGCTCGGTGGGGAACGGACCCGCGCCGACCCGCGTGGCGTAGGCTTTCATGATTCCCAGCACATAGTCGAAATTGCGCGGACCGACTCCGGACCCAGTGGAGGCGCCGCCGGCGGTGGTGTTGCTGGAGGTCACGTAGGGATAGGTGCCGTGATCCACATCCAGCAGTGCACCCTGGGCGCCTTCAAACAAGACGTTGTCGCCCTTGGCCAGGTGAATGCGCAACAGCTCCGTTACATCAACCACCATCGGCCGCAAGACCTCGGCGTACGCCAGAAGATCGTCCAGGGTTTTCTGGAAGTCTTCGGTCTCCACCTTGTAGTAGTTCTTCAGCACAAAGTTGTGGTACTCGAGCAACTCACCGAGCTTCGCCGCCAGTTGCGCGCGTTGGAACAGGTCGCCGACCCGCACGGCGCGGCGCGCCACCTTGTCCTCGTAGGCTGGGCCAATGCCCTTGCCGGTCGTACCGATCTTGGCGTCGCCGCGGGCCTTTTCGCGCGCCTGGTCGAGTTTGGCGTGCACCGGCAGCACCAACGGCGTGGCTTCCGAAATCTTCAAGCGGTCGCGCACCGACATACCGGCTTTTTCGACTTTCTCGATTTCTCGCAAGAGGTCCGGGCAAGAGAGCACCACGCCGTTGCCAATCAGACAGATCACGCCCTCCCGCATGATTCCCGACGGGATCAGGTTGAGCGCAATCTTCTGCCCCTTGATGACGAGCGTATGGCCGGCATTGTGGCCGCCCTGAAAGCGCACCACGGCTTGCACCTTGTCGGTGAGCAGGTCGACGACCTTGCCCTTGCCCTCATCGCCCCATTGGGCGCCAATCACAACGACAGTTTTACCCATGATCATTCCTGGCGCCAAGGCGCAACAGTTCATTCAGGTCGGCTGAAAAGCCGGTGGCGGGGCGCGGGACGCCGAACTCGCGCCCGACGCCGTCGTAACGGCCACCGCGGGCCAATTCACGCCCGTGACCCGGCGCGAACGCCGCAAACACCATTCCGGTCTGATACCGATAACCACGCAGTTCGGCAAGGTCAATGTGGATCGGCACTTTGCGCCGGCGTTTTTGCAACTGGGCGACCGTGTGCTCCAGTGAGTCCAGCGCCCGCCCGACCGTCGAGCCGGCCGACTTCAGCAGCTGCCGCGCGCGCTTGAGCACTTCAATCCCGCCGTTCAGGTCCATCAGCTCGCCAAGCCGCCGCACCGCTGCCGCGTCAAGTTTTCGTTCATTCGCCAGTTGCGCCAAGTCGGGTGCCGACTTTCGTTGCACGATATTGAACAAAGCCGACTCGTCCGTCGCGTCAAGATCCATCCCCGCCGCCAATGTTCGATAGATCCCCACGTGCCCAAGATCAAGATGGACGGCGGGAACACCGGCACGCGACAGCGTTTCCAGCATCAACTCAAGGATCTCGAGATCCCCGGTGATCCCCGCCTCGCCGAACAATTCGCAACCCACCTGCCGGGGCGAGCGCGGGCCGCCTGGGCTGTCCGGCCGGGTCCGCAAGACCGTGCCCAGATAGCAGAGTCGAACAATTTTCTGCTGGCCATAGCGCCGGGCCGCGATCCGTGCCGCCTGTGGCGTCATGTCGGCCCGCAACCCCAGCAGCCGCCCGCTGGCAGGGTCCACCAGCTTGAATGTCTGCTGTTCCAGGTCGGAGCCGGTGCCGGTCAGCAGCGCATCCAGGTGCTCCAGCAGCGGCGTCAGGATCAATTCATAACCACGGGCCCGATAGCGGTCGAGCAGCGCCCGGCGTAAATCTTCGGCACGCCAGGAATCCGGCGGGCCCATCTCGTCCATGCCCTCTGGCAACCACCATTTCATATTCATGCGAATTGCAGGACCACCAGTCCAGTCACCATCATCAACAAACCGACCGTTCGCAGGACGCGCTCGTCCTGGGTCGACACACGTAGAAGCATTTCGCGCCAGCGACCGGGCGCCAGGAACGGCCCTAGTCCCTCCAGAACGAGCACCAGCGCCAGCGCACGCGCCAGGTCATCCCAAGCCATTGGAGAGCTACTTGCCGCCGGTGCTCTTGAAGTAACGATAGAACTCGCTGTCGGGCTCGATCACCATCACGTCCTGGGACCGCATGGACTCGCGGTAGGCCTGCAGCGATCGGTAGAAGCGGTAAAACTCGGGGTCACGACCGTAGGCCTTGGCGAAGGTTTCCGCCGACTTGGCATCGCCATCGCCGCGCGTGCGCTCGGCCTCGCCGTAGGCGGTTGCCACGATCACCTGCGCCTCGCTGTCGGCCGAGGCGCGAATCTTCTCCGCCTCTTCCGCGCCCTGCGCCCGCAGTTCGGTGGCGACACGGGTGCGCTCGGCACGCATGCGCTCATAGACCTTTTCGCGCACGTCATCCGGGAAATCAATGCGCTTGACCCGCACGTCGGTGATCTCGATGCCGAGCGACGCCAGGATTTCTGCAGCGGTTTTCCCCAGCGCCCGGGTGAACTCGGCACGCTCGGACGCCACCACCTGCTGGATGGTGCGGCTGGCGAACTCGTCGCGCAGGCTGCGATTGACACTGGCGGCCAGCCGGTCCGACGCCACGCTCTCCTCACCGCCGGTCGCCCGGTAGTAAGTCGTGACTTCCGCGATGCGCCACTTGACGAAGAAGTCCACCTTGACGTTCTTCTTCTCCAGCGTCAGGAAATTCTCGGTCTGGTTGTCGAGCGTCAGCAAGCGCCCGTCGAAGGTGCGTGCGGTTTGCAGGAAGGGCACCTTGAAGTGCAGGCCCGGGGTGAAGTCGGCGCCGACAATTTCCCGGAACTGGAACAGCACCGCGCGCTCGCGCTGGTCCACCGTGAACATGCTGTTGGCGATGGTCAGCAGTGCCAGCGCGATGCCGGCAATGAGGTACAACTGGCGGTTGGTCATGACCTAGCGCCCCCGCTCGCGTGATCGGTAATCGCTGCCACCCGAGGGGCTCGAGCGCGAACCGCTGCCGGTGGAAGTGCTGGTGTCGGCCGGCGCTTCCGTCGGGCGAGTGCGGGTGAGCTGGTCCAGTGGCAGGTAAATCATCGGGCCGCCTTTTTTAACATCCACCACGATCTTGGTCGCATTGCCCAGCACTTCACTCATGGTTTCAAGGTAAAGGCGGTCGCGGGTGACCCGCGGTGCCTTCTGGTACTCGACCAGCAATTTCGTGAAGCGGGCGGATTCGCCCTCGGCTTCGGCGATGCGCCGGTCGCGATAGGCCGTGGCCTCGGCGATCTCGCGCGCGGCGGCGCCGCGCGACTTCGGCAGGCGCTCATTCGCGTAGGCCTCGGCCTCGTTCTTCAACCGCACCTCGTCCTCGCGTGCCTTGATGACATCCGTAAACGCACCCTGCACCGGCTCCGGGGCCTGCACGTTTTGCAGATTCACCTCGGCCACGACCAGTCCCGAGGCATAGGCGTCGAGCCGCTCCTGCATGATCAGCTTGGTCCGCTCGGCGACGTCGGTACGGCCCTCGCCGCTCAGCACGAAATCCATCTTGCTGCGCCCAATCACCTCGCGCACCGCGCTCTTGGTGACCTGGCGCAGCGTGCTGTCCGGATCCTGCAGGCTGAACAAGTATTCCTTGGCCGAGCTGACCCGGTACTGGATCTTGAGTTCGACGTCGACGATGTTTTCGTCCTGGGTGAGCATGTCGGTACGCTCGGTGACCTGCCGCACCTGGGTGACGTTGACTTTCTCCACGCCCTCCACTGGCCACGGCACGCGCCAGCGCAGCCCCGGTTCCGAGATCCCGGAGAACGCACCCAGCCGCAGAACGACGGCGCGTTCCTGCTCGTCCACCGAATAAAACCCGGAAAACAGCCACAGCGCCACGATCGCAACTCCGGCCAGGCCAATGCTGCCGCCGCCAAAGCCGCCGCCACGCCCGCCGGGCCCACGGACACCGCGCAGGCGTGCTTTCAGGCTCTCGAACAGCTTGTCGAGATCCGGGGGACCACTCGCAGGGCGGCGAGGTCCCTGACTCCAGGGATCCTTGTTGCCGCCTCCCGGTTCATTCCAAGCCATGTTGGTAGTTTCCTTAGTGAGCGCGAATCTTAGGTTGCACGACGATGCGCCGCAACCGCTGGTGCCGGCAATCCGGCCTGTTTCAGCAACTGGCGCAAGGTTGATTCCGTCACGGCGACCCGCAAATGCAAGGTGCCGTGCCGGTCGGTGCGCTCTTTTCGAATGACTCCCTGCTGGTACAGCTGTGCGCGCAGTCGTGCGGTTCCGGGTGCGGACAGCGACAGCCGCAGCTCCCGCTCGACCAGGTCCGGGCCGATTCGCTCGGCGATGGCCTTGCGCAAGTCGTCCAGGCCGGCGCCGGTCACCGCGGATACCCAGACTCGCATCGGCAGCCCGGCCGCGTCCCGTTCAATCCGCGGCAGTTCCCCGTCGCGAAGGTCGATCTTGTTGTAAACCTCCAGCCGATCGACGGAATCCGCTTCAATCTCGGTCAAAACCTCCCGGACCTGCTCAATGCGCCGGCTGCGTTCAGGATCCGCCGAGTCAATCACGTGCAACAGCAACCGTGCTTCTCGGGATTCCTCCAACGTGGCGCGAAAGGCCGCCACCAGGTCGTGCGGCAGGTCCCGGACGAAGCCCACGGTATCGGCCAGCACCGCCGAGCGGTTGTCCGGCAGCTGGAGTCGCCTCAAGGTCGGATCCAGGGTCGCGAATAATTGCGACGAAGCAAAAGCGTCTGATCCGGTCAGCGCATTGAACAGCGTCGACTTGCCGGCATTGGTGTACCCAACCAGCGACACGGTATTCATGTCGGAGCGCAGCCGACCCCGTCGGTTCTGCTCGCGACTGCGTTGGACCCGGTCCAGCCGCTGCTCCAGGTGCGCAATTCGACCACGGACCAGTCGCCGGTCGAGCTCAAGCTGGGTTTCGCCCGGGCCGGTCAGGCCGATGCCGCCACCGCGCTGCCGCTCAAGATGGGTCCAGCCGCGGACCAGGCGCGTTGAGAGATGCTGCAGCTGGGCGAGCTCCACTTGCAGCTTGCCTTCATGGGAACGGGCGCGGCGCGCGAAGATGTCGAGAATCAGGCCGGTGCGACCGAGCACGCGGCATTGCAGGTGCTTCTCGAGATTGCGCTCCTGGCTGGGAGACAGTTCGTGGTTGAAAACGGCCAACGCCGCGCCGCTGGCGCGTGCCGTCTCGCCAACTTCGTCGGCCTTGCCGCGCCCGACAAACAAGCCGGCGTCCGGCCGCACCCGGCTGCCGCCAATGATGGCCTGGATATCCGCTCCGGCGGAGCGAGCCAGTTCGATGAACTCCTGCCGGTCCGCGTCAAAATCGGTTTTCGGGAATTGCAGGTGCACCAGGACGGCGCGTTCGCCGCCCCGCGGCCGGTCAAGCATGCGGAGGACTGCGGTGGATCGACGCTTCAGGCACCAGGTTCGTCAGGAGACACAGGCTCCAGCTCGGCCATGCCTTCATAAACCTGGACGGCGCGAGCCGGGACCACGGTGGAAATGGCGTGCTTGTAGACCATTTGGCTGACGCTGTTCTTCAGCAGGACCACGAATTGGTCGAAGGACTCAATCTGGCCCTGGAGCTTGATCCCGTTCACAAGGTAGATCGAAACGGGAATGCGCTCTTTGCGCAAGGCGTTGAGGAAGGGCTCTTGGAGTGTGTGGCCTTTGGACATGAAATATTCCCTTTTATCGTTATGGTGCTGGATTGTCCCGGGCACGCCCAAGCTTCCGGGGGCGGCAATATTATCACGCACCCCCGAGAGCGGCCTGTTCCACCTCGTGGCGCGCGCGCGCGAGCCGGCCAGGGTCCTCGGCGTCAATCCGGCTGACACCCGGCATTGACCGCAACCAGGTGCATTGGCGCTTGGCCAGTCGCCGAGTCGCCGCAATACCCCGGACCACGGCCGTCTCCAGATCGTAGCTGCCGTCCAGGTGTGCCCAAAGCTGCCGATAGCCGACCGCACGCATGGACGGCAAGTCCGGGCCCAGTTCGGGACGCGCATGCAGTTTCGCGACCTCCGCCGCAAATCCATCCGTCATCATCTGGCGGAATCGCCGCTCGATTTGACGGTGCAATTTCGCGCGGTCCTCGACCCATAGCGCCAGCGAGACGACCGGCCCCGGCAGCGGCGACTCGTCCCTCGCCCCCTGCGCCTTGGCGACGGTGCCGCCGGATAGCTCGACAATCTCCAGTGCGCGCAGGATGCGTTGCCCATCATTGGGGTGCAGGCGGGCCGCCGATTCCGGGTCAACGCGGGCCAGCCGCTGGTGCATCGCCGGCCATCCTTGCTCCTGCGCTTGCCCTGCCCAACGCTCCCGAAGCACCGGATTGGCCGCCGGCAACCGGCTCAGCCCCTGCAGCAGCGCATGGAAGTACAGCATCGTGCCGCCGACCAGCAGCGGCACCCTGCCCCGGCGACGGATTTCGGCCACCAGACGCAGCGCGTCGTCGCGGAACCGCGCCGCCGAGTACGGCTCGACGGGATCCAGGACATCAATCAAATGGTGCGGCACCGCCGCCTGCTGCGCCGCTGTCGGCTTGGCGCTGCCAATGTCCATGCCGCGATAGACCTGCGCCGAATCCACGCTGATGATCTCGCCGCCGAGTGCGGCGGCCAGTTCCAACGCTACGCCGCTCTTGCCCGAGGCGGTTGGGCCCATCAACAGCACTGCGGGGATTTTCTTCACCGGCCGCGAAGGAACAACCGGTCCAATTCGGCCATGGAAACCTGCACCCAGGTCGGCCGACCGTGGTTGCACTGGTTCGCGCGCTCTGTCTGTTCCATGTCGCGCAGCAGCGCGTCCATCTCGGTGAGCGTCAGCCGGCGCCCCGACCGGACTGCCGCCCGGCAGGCCATGTCCGCCAGAATGCGCTCCTGCGCGTCCGCAAGCTCCGAAAAATGACTGCGGCTCTCCTGCTCGGCCGCACCGCGCAGCAAGGACTTGATCAGCGACGTCGGATCGACGCTCGCCAGCAGCGGCGGCAGCGCCGTAATTCGCAGCGTCTGGGGACCGATCCGGTCGAGTTCGACGCCCAAGGCCTTGAGCTCGGCAGCCGCCTGCTCGGCAAGGTCGGCCTCGTCGTCGGTGACACTGAAGGTGTGCGGTACCAACATCGCCTGCGACGCCAAGCCACCTTCCTCCCGCTCGCGCTTGAATTTTTCATAAAGGACTCGCTCGTGCGCCGCATGCATGTCCACCAGCACCAGGCCGTAGTCGTTTTGCGCGAGGATGTAGATGTCGTGCACCTGGCCCAGCGCCTGACCCAGCGGCGCGTCGGCCGGCCTGGCCAGCGACGCCGAAGCGATGCCTTGCGGGCGATAGCCGCTGCCGATCCCGGCCAGCGGAAAGCGCTCCTGGACTCCGTGCACCGGGTTGGCCCGGTCCGGGTTCGGGTCCGGGGAATCGTGGCGGACTCCCGCCCACGGCATTGCGTGGTGATGCTGGGCGGGATCCGGCCGCAAGCGCCGGATCGACTGGTGGACTGCCGCAAACAGGAAGTCGTGCACCCGCGCCGATTCACGAAATCGCACCTCGGTCTTGGCCGGATGCACGTTGACATCGACGCCGGCGGGGTCCAGCTCCAGGTAAAGCACAAACGCCGGATAGTGACTGCCGTGCAAGACGTCGGCGTAGGCGCGGCGCAGCGCGTGCCCCAGAAGCTTGTCGCGCACCGCGCGGCCGTTCACGTAAAGATGCTGCAGGTCCGGCTGGGTACGGGCAAAACTCGGCAATCCCATCCAACCCCACAGCCGCATGCCCATCCGCGCCTCGTCAATGAACTGGGACTTGGCCAGGAATTCCGGGTCCGTCAGTGCCCCCACCCGATGAGCCATTTGCGCCTCGGCTGCTGCCGGCGCGAGGTCAAACACCTTTCGGCCGCCGTGGACCAGCGAGAACCCGACGTCATAGCGCGCCAGTGCCGCGCGGCGAACCGCCAGTGACAGGTGCCGGAACTCGGTGCCCTCTGAGCGCATGAATTTACGGCGCGCTGGCGTGTTGAAGAACAGGTCGCGCACCTCGATCGTGGTCCCGGCGGGATGGGCCGCCGGCTCGGGCGTTGATTGTCCCAGGCTTCCGTCGCCGGACACGGTCCATCCGTGGGGCTCCCCCGCCGCCGCCGTCGTCACGCGCATCCTGGAAACGGACAGGATGCTGGGCAACGCCTCGCCGCGAAATCCCAGCGTTGCCACCCGCTCCAGGTCGTCGAGGCTGCTTATCTTGCTGGTGGCATGGCGCTGCAGGGCCAGCGCCAGCTCCTGTTTCGGGATTCCGGAACCGTCGTCGCGCACCAGGATTTGCGCCAGACCGGCCTTTTCAACCGTCACCTCAATCTGCCGTGCGCCGGCGTCCAGGCTGTTCTCGAGCAACTCCTTGACCACGGCGGCCGGTCGCTCGACAACCTCGCCAGCGGCGATCTGGTTGATCAGGGTGTCCGGGAGAATTTTAATTGGCATGCCGGAATGTTACGGCAGTGCGTCGACCCGCATGCCGGGCCTGGGGCAGCGCGACGCCTAGCGGGCGGCGGGCGCTCGGCCAAACGAGACCGTTTGCAACCCCGCCTCGGCGTACTGCCGCTGCGGACGGTAGTTCTCGAAATAGCCCTTGATGCCGTCAAACATCGATCGGGCAAGCTTGGCTTGGTGGCCTGGATCGGCCAGTAGCCGCGCCTCCTGCGCGTTGGTCAGGAACGCGGTCTCGATCAGGACGGAGGGAATGTCCGGCGCCTTCAGGACCACGAACGCGGCCTGCTGGACGCGGCGCTTCTGCAGGGGGTTCACGCGGCCGATCGCACTCAACATGCGATCCCCAAGGTCGTGGCTGGCCTCAATGGCAGAGGTCTGGGCGATGTCGATCAGGACCGCGCGCGTGGTGTCATCCCGCGCCTGCGACTCCACCCCGCCAATCAGATCGGACATGTTCTCGCGCTGCGCCAGCAACTTGGCGTGCTCCGAACTTGCCCCCTTGGGCGACAGCACATAGACAGCGGTTCCGCGCACCGTGCTGTCGCGGAAGGAGTTGGCATGGATGGAGACCAGCAGGTCTGCCTGGGCCACCTGCGCCTTGTCAATGCGGTCGCGCAAACCGACGTAATAATCACCGTCGCGGATCAGTACCGACTTGAAGCCCTTCTCCTGGTCCACCAACGCGGACAGGCGCCGCGCCAACGACAGCGCGATGTCCTTTTCCCACATGCCGTTGAGTCCGCGCGCGCCGGGGTCCTCGCCGCCGTGCCCGGCGTCTATGGCAATGATCACCGGCTTGTCCGGGCTCGCCACGCCCGGCGCCATCGGTGAAACCGGCTTGGCGGCCGCGGCGCCTTCGTCAAACAGGTCCACCACCACGCGGTCGCCGTAGCTATCGTTGGGCGGCAGCGAAAAACTCTTGCTTTTGAGGGACTTTTTCAGGTCCAGCACCACCCGCAGGGTGCCGCCGTCCTGGGTGCCGGATCGAACCTGGACGACGTGCCCCTTTACCTCGGCATTCTCAACAAAGTTGGGACTGCGCCGGGTGTTCTTCAGATCGATGACCAGCCGGTCGGGATTCGAAAGCGTGAACAAGGTGTGCTCGGTGGTCCCGTCGAGGTCGAACACCACCCGGGTGCTGTCGGGACTGGCCCAGACACGCACATCGCGCAACTCCGTCGCTGCGGCTAGCGACGACAGGAGCGACAATCCGAGGCCCACCCAAAGACGCATTCCGGCTCCCCACTCACGACTGGCTCCAAAGATACCCCCAAGCCGCCCATGATTGCAAGGCTTTTCTTCAATCAAAACAATGGCTGTAGCCGCATTCTTAAAGCTTTTCATGCAGAGACTCAGGTCCAGCCCGAGATTTGCGCCGTCCGGCCCTCGGCCGCCAGCGCCAGGACAATTGCGACATCCGCTGGCGGCAGAACCCCGCCTCCGCGCTCCGGCCACTCCACCAGCCACCAGCACTGATCCGGCGGATAGTCCTGCAGGCCCAGCTGTTCGGCCTCAATCGGGCTGCGCAGGCGGTACAAGTCCAGATGGATCAGGCGACGTCCGGCGATGTCATAGGGTTCCATCAGGGTATAGGTGGGGCTGCGAATCGGTCCACCGACGCCGAGATCCCGCAGCAGGCCGCGCGCCAGGGTGGTCTTGCCACTACCCAGCGGACCCTGCAGGTACACCACCGCGCCGGGCCGGGTTCGCAGCCACTGCGCCAGTTTCGCCCCGAGCGCCTCGGTCTGGGCTGCCGACTCAAGCAAGGAGTTCATTACGGATTAAGGACGGTGCGGAGGCAATCAAGCAAATCACTCGGCAAGGTGCCCCGCTCGCGGTGGCTCGCAGCGATTTCCCCGGCAAGTGCATGGGCCAGCACCCCGACCCGCGCCGCCGGCTCCGATCCCAGCCCTTGTGCCATCAGCGCGGCGATGACGCCGGCAAGGACGTCGCCCATGCCGCCAACCGCCATGCCTGGCGACCCGCGGGCGCATAGCGCGATCTCCGCGCCACCGACCAGGGTGCCCGCGCCCTTCAGGACGGCAACGCCGCCAAAACGGTCAACCAGTGCCCGCAGTGCCGCGAACCGGTCGCCTTGGACCTGGCGGGCGGTGCATTTCAGCAAGCGTGCGGCCTCGCCCGGATGCGGCGTCAACACCCAATCGCTGCGCCGTTGTGGATCATCGGCCAGCCAGTTCAGGCCGTCGGCATCCAGAACCATGGGCAATTCGTGAGCCATGCACTGTGGCCATAGCCCACGGGCCCATGCCGAGAGACCCAAGCCGGGGCCAATCGCAACCACGCTGGCGCGCGACAGCAGTGGCCGCAAGTCACGGCCATTGTCCAACGCGTGCACCATCAACTCGGGCTGGGCCGCCATCATGGCGGCGGCGTGTGACGGATGGGTCGCGACGCTGACCAGACCCGCGCCGGCCCGCAGCGCACCGCGGGCAGCAAGCAAGGCCGCGCCGCCCATGCCCTGATCACCGCCGATGATGAGCACGTGCCCGTGATGCCCCTTGTGCGACGCCCGGCTTCGCGGCGGCAACAACGTCTTTAGCAGCCGAGGCTCCAGCGCGACGATTTCGGCCTTCAACCCCCGGAATACCCTGGCGGAAATATCCAGCGGTGCCAGCACGATCCGCCCCGCGTGGTCCGGGCCGGCGGCCGTGGACAGGCCAGGCTTGCTGGCAATAAAGGTCACCGTACAGTCGGCCCGCACCGCAACTCCCAGGACAGCGCCGCAATTCGCATCCAGGCCACTTGGAATATCCAGGGCCAGCACGCCAGCGCCGTCCATCCGCGCCTGATTGATCGCCTGCACGGCGGCAAGTGCCGCGCCCTGCGGCGGCCGCGACAGGCCGATTCCAAACAGCGCATCGACAATGACCGACGCGCCCGCCAAGGCGCCCTGCCGCCAGCGGTGCACACGCCCGCCATCGGCCAGCCAGTCGCGACGCGCCGCCGTCGCCGGCCGGGACTTGGTCACCCCGATCTCCCAGACTTCGACCTGCCGACCTGCCGCCCGCGCGAGTCGGGCAAGGTCATAGCCATCACCACCGTTGTTGCCCGGCCCGCAAACCACGGCGATGGACGCCGCTACAGGCCAGGTCCGCGTCAATTCCCGCCAGGCCGCCGCCGCCGCCCGCTGCATCAGGATTCGTGCGGACATTCCCGCACGAATGGCACGGCGCTCCAGTTCGCGCACCTGCTCCGCCGAGTAGAATCCATCCGCGCCCATGGCCATCCGGACAGTATAGATGCCGCGTTCCGAGGGACCCGATTCCAGCACGCTGGCGCGCCAGTTGCAGGCCTGGGGACGGGAACTGGGCTTCGCCGGAGTCGGCGTCTCGCGCCTGCAACTTGAGCAAGACTCGCGCCATCTTCGCGAGTGGCTGGCGCAGGGACGCCACGGCAATCTTGATTACATGCAGCGATCGGCAGACATGCGCAGTGACCCGGCCAGCCTGCGCCCGGGAACGCTGAGCGTTATTTCAGCCCGCATGGACTGCCAGCCGCCGGCGGCAAGCGCCGAAGCGACGCTGGCCGACGGGACCCGCGCCTACATCGCCCGCTATGCCCTCGGTCGCGACTACCACCGCACGCTGCGATCGCGGCTGCTACGACTTGCCGAGCGCCTGCGCCGGGAAATCGCGCCCTTCGGTTACCGGGTGCTCGCCGACAGCGCCCCGGCACTCGAGAAAGCCATGGCCCGCGACGCCGGCCTCGGCTGGATCGGCAAGCACACGCTGCTATTGAATCGCGAGGCCGGATCCTTCTTCCTGCTCGGCGAAATTTATTGCGACCTAGCCCTGCCGGCCGAAGTCCGCGCCGCACCAACGTCGCATTGCGGCAGCTGCCAGGCCTGCATCGATGTCTGCCCGACCCAGGCCATCGTCGGCCCACAGCAACTCGATGCCCGGCGCTGCATTTCCTACCTCACCATCGAGAATCGCGGCCCGATCCCGCTGGAATTTCGCAAGGCCATCGGCAACCGCATCTTTGGCTGTGATGACTGCCAGCTGGTGTGCCCGTGGAACCGCTACGCCGGGCTGAGCGCCGAGGCGGACTTCGCTCCCCGGCACGGTCTGGACCAGGCGGCCCTCACCGACCTGTTTGCCTGGAGCGAAGAGGAATACCTTGATCGCACCCAGGGGATGGCGCTGCGGCGGACCAACTACCCCGGCTGGCTGCGCAATATCGCCGTCGCGCTGGGCAATGCGCCGACCAGCACGCCGGTGGTGGCGGCGCTGGCGGCACGGCGCCACGAACCGGATGAAATGGTGCGTGAGCACGTGCGCTGGGCACTGGCCCAGCACGGGGCTAGCGACGCCTGAGCTTTTTCAGCAAGGCGCGGGTCGCCAAATCCACGTCGGCGTCCGCGCCACCCATGGCGGCCAGGATTCCACCGGCCAGCTGCTTGCCCAGCTCCACACCCCACTGGTCAAAGGGATTCAGGTTCCAGATCACGCCCTGAACAAAGGTGCGGTGTTCAAACAGCGCCAGCAAGGCGCCCAAATGCCAGGCGTCGAGGCGCGGCAACAGCAACGTGCTGCTCGGACGGTTACCGGCAAATACGCGGGGTGGAATTGCGGCCTCCAGCGCCGACCCTTGCAGCCCCCGCGCGGCCAATTCCGCCCGCACCTGGCCGGCATCCTTGCCGGCCATCAGCGCCGCACTTTGCGCCATGCCATTGGCCAGCAGCAGCCGGTGCAACTCGGCAAAACGGTGGTCCGGCTGCACGGTCAGGATGAAATCCACTGGATGGATCTGCGTGCCCTGGTGCAGCATCTGGAAGAACGCATGTTGGGCGTTGGTGCCGACATCGCCCCACAGTACCGGCGTCGTCGGGTAGTCCACCGCGCCGCCTTGCCGATCAACCGACTTGCCGTTGGATTCCATCTCCAGTTGCTGCAGCCAGGCCGGCAGCCGCTGCAGACGCTGGTCGTAGGGGGCCAGCACGTGGCTGGTCGCACCAAGAAAATTGCTGTTCCAGACGCCGAGCAATCCCATCAACACCGGCAGGTTGCGTTCCAGCGGGGCGCTCTGAAAATGCTGGTCCATGGCATGCGCGCCCGCCAGCAGCCGGCGGAACCCGGCTCCACCCAAACGTATTGCAATCGACAGCCCCACCGCCGACCAGAGGGAGTAGCGGCCCCCCACCCAGTCCCAGAACTCAAACATGTTGTCGGGGCTGATCCCAAATTTTTCCACTGCCGGCCGGTTTGTTGAAACGGCAACAAAATGCAGCGGAATCTCGGTTTCAGTGCAGGTCTTGAGGAACCAGCGCCGCGCGGCCCGCGCGGTGGCCATGGTTTGCTGCGTCGGGAATGTCTTGGTGGTGATGTTACAGAGCGTCCGCCGAGGATCCAGCGGCTTCAGCACCCGGTCCAGCTCCGAGCCGTCGACGTTGGAGACGAAATGCATGCGCGGCCCGGTGGCGCGGTGGTCCAGCGCCTCGCAGACAAGCCGCGGACCGAGGTCCGAGCCGCCGATACCAATGTTGACGACATCGGTGATGCGTCGACCGCGGGATCCCTTCCAGCGCCCGCTTCGAACCTGCTCGGCGAAGGCGCAGACCCGGCGCAGTACTGCATGCACATCGGGCATCACGTTGCGGCCCGCGACATCCATCCTGGCCGAGCGTGGCGCGCGCAGGGCCATGTGCAAGGCTGCGCGCTGCTCGGTGTTGTTGACCGGCTCGCCTGCGAATAATTTGGTTCGCCAGGCCTCCAGCGCCTGTTGCCGGGCAAGGGCCAGCAACAGCTCCAGAGTCTTGCCGGTAACGCGTTGGCGGGAGAAATTCAGGTGCAGCCCGGCGCCGTCGATCGCCATCTGTCGCGCCCGATCCGGGTCGGCCGCAAACAAGCCCGGGATATCCGGCGCCAGTTGCTTCGCGTGGGACTGCAGCTTGCGCCAGGCGGCGCTGTCGGTGAGCGCGCTCATGTCCAGTGGTAATTGAAGCTGATGCTGACGCGCTCGGCGGCCACCGGATTGGCGGCAACCTCGTGTCGCAGCCAGCTCTCGAACAGGATGACGCGACCGGCCCGGGCCGGATACGTGATGTGCGCGGCCCGGCGCGAGCCCGCACGCCGAGCCGGCGCCGCCATCATTTTCGACAAGCGTGGATCCTCAAACTTCAGCCCCGGACTACCCGCCGGCGTGCGCACATAGTAAGTCCCGCTGACGGCCGCCTGCGGGTGCAGGTGCAGGCTGTGGGAGACGCCGCGCGGCATCAGGTTGGCCCAGCAATCCGTCATCTGCAGCGCGCGCCGAGCCAGGTCCCAGTCCTGCTGGCGGGCAAAGGCGCGAACGTGGCGGTCCAGCGCCTCGCGCAGGCAAACAAAGGTCGAGGACATCCGATGCAGCTGGTCCAGCGTTCCATAGCTGGTGTAGCCGCCCGGATAGCGGTGCTTTGACCAGCGCCGGCCGGCCGCATCCCGATCGCGAATCCGGTGACACTCGTCCAGCAACTCGCGGTTGAGCGCCGCCGCGCCGCGCCCGAGCAGGGGCGCTTCGTAGATCAGGGTTGGAAACCAGCTCTTGAAGCGCATCGGGACAGTTTACCGGCGCCAGAAACAACAATGCCGGCTTGCGCCGGCATTGCCTGCCTGGTCAAGGCTCAGGCCGCCTGCACCGGAATGGTGTTGGCGGTGCGCACGATGCGGTTTTGCTGGTCAAGATAAACCAGGCGCGGCTTGTAAACCCGCCCGGCCGCCGCTTCCATCGCCGCATAGGTGCAAATGATCACCCGGTCACCAACGCGCGCCTTGTGGGCCGCCGCGCCATTGACCGAGATAATGCCGGAGCCCGCGTCCGCCTTGATGGCGTATGTGGTGAAGCGCTCGCCATTGGTGATGTTGTAGATCTGGATCTGCTCAAACTCGACAATGCCGGCGGCATCCAGCAGCCGGTTATCAATGGCGCAGGAGCCGTCGTACTCAAGTTCAGCATGAGTCACGCAGGCCTGATGCAGCTTGGACTTCAACAAGGTTATTTGCATGGGGAAACCGTTTATTTTTTGACCGGGTGGCCCACCAAGGCATGCACCCGACGCCAACGGATTGTCTTACGGCAGGCTGCCCATTGAGGCGTTCGCCCGTGTCCGCTTTCGCGGTACTACTTGATCCGAAGCTTACCGGCGCCAACCGGCCGCTGCAATCTATATTTTTAACGTTCTTGCGCTGCTGGATGATTTCCGGCAGGACGCGCCAGGGGCTCAGGGTACGGTGGACCCGCCGGACAGCGAGACGGTGAGATTGTCAATCAACCGGGTGCTCCCCATAAAAGCCGCCGCCAACACCACGAATACCGTGGTGGCGGCCGTGGGCTCGCCAAGATCGGTGGCCCGGATTGCAAGGTACTGCGGGTTGAATCCGGCTCTGGCCAGTCGCGCCTGTCCGTCTTGCGACAGCGAGTCAAAATCCGTCTGCCCCCCGGCCAATTGCTGGCCGACCCACTCCAGGCAAGCGTACAGGCCGGACGCCCGCTTGCGCTCCTGCCGGCTCAGGTACTGGTTTCTCGAACTCATCGCCAGGCCGTCTGGCTCCCGCAGCGTCGGCACGCCAACAATGCGGATGGGCAGTCCCAGGTCTGCCGTCATCTGGCGAATGACCGCCAGCTGCTGGTAATCCTTCTCGCCAAACAACGCAATTTGCGGTGCTACGCGGTTGAACAGGATATTGACGACAGTCGCCACGCCGGAAAAGTGACCGGGTCGGAACGACGCGCAAAGGATTTCGCCCAAGGCTCCTCCCACGGTGATGCCCGTGGCCGGCGGGTATCCCCCCGGGTACATTTCCTCAACGGACGGTGCGAACAGCAACTGCACGCCGGCGCGCTCAAGCATTGCGCGGTCCGACGCCATCGTGCGCGGATACCGGTCGAAATCCTCGTTCGGAGCGAATTGCAGCGGATTCACGAAAACGCTGGCCACCACGCATTCGGCAAGCTCGCGGGCTTTTTCGACCAGGCGCAGGTGCCCCTCGTGCAGGTTGCCCATGGTCGGAACCAGCGCGATCGTCTCGTCCGCAGAACGCCAGGGTTGCAGGGTCGCGTGCAAGTCAGAAACGGTTTGGACCAAGTGCATTGTTGGAATCCCCCGCAGCGGAGGATGATCGGCTCAGGTGAAGCAGTGTTCCGGCGCCGGATACGAGCGGTCCTTGACCGACGTTACGAAATTCCGGATTGCGGTCTCGATGTCCGGAGCGCCTTTCATGAAATTGCGCACGAACCGGGGCGTGTGGCCAATGGTGACACTCGGGGACACGTTGAGGATGTCGTGCAACACCAGGATCTGGCCATCGACATCTGGCCCGGCCCCAATTCCGATCACCGGCACCTTGGCCGCCAGGGTAATGCGCTTGCCGAGGGCCGCCGGAATGCACTCCAGCAACAGCAAGTCCGCACCGGCCTGCTGCAAGACCTCGGCATCGTGGAGCATGGCCTGCGCCGACGCTTCGTCCCGCCCCTGTACGCTGTACTTTCCCATTTTGTGGATCAGTTGCGGCTGCAACCCAAGATGCGCACAGACCGGAACCCCGCGCCGGCTCAGGTACTCGACGATGTCAGCCTGTTCGCGGCCGCCCTCGAGCTTGACCATTTGCGCCCCGCCCTCCTGCATCATTCGTTGTGCGGCATCCAGGGCCCGATCGCGGGTGGCAAATGACAGGAACGGCATGTCGGCCACCAGGAACGCCCGGCGCAGATGCGGCGCCACGCAACGGGAGTGGTAAACGATATCCGCCACGGTTACCGGCGTCGTATTGCTGCCGCCGTGGATTACCATGCCCAGCGAGTCACCGACGAGGATCAGGTCAACGCCGGCGCGATCCTCGACCAGCGCAAAGCTGGCGTCATAACAGGTCAGGCAGGCGATTTTCTCACCCACCTCGCGCAGTCGGCGCAATTCGCTGAGATTGACGGCTTTCGGCGCGCTCATGGTCGGCCGCGACTATAGCCTGAGGCTCAAGCCGGCGACCAGAGCGACAATCCATCCGATCCGGTGTCGACCGCCAGGCGACTCGCCAGGCCCAAACCCGGAATGTGCAGCGCGGGAGCGATTTCCGCCAGCGGCACCAACACAAAATTCCGGTGGCCAATCTCCGGATGCGGCAGCGTAAGTTCAGGCTCGCTCGCGGCGATGCCTTCGTAGTGAAGCAAGTCCAGGTCAATCAATCGCGGCGCCCAGCGCACGGCCGGTCGCTGACGACCCATCCCGTCCTCAATCTGCTTCAACGCCGCCAACAGATCCCTGGGGTCCAGCGTCGTTTCGATTTCACAAACTGCATTGCAGTAATCGTCCTGCGGCTGCGGCCCCAGGGGAGCACTGCGGTAAAACGAGGACTCCTTGACCTGCCGGATTCCTGGACGCTGGCGAAGCCGTGCAATCGCCTGCCGAAGTTGCAACGGCGGATTCGCCAGGTTCGCTCCCAGCCCGACGTAAGCGCGAGCCATCTCAATTGCCTGGTTCACCCGTCGGAATCGGCCCGCCCGTCCGGTCGCGCCCGCCCCGCCGGCGGCGGCGCTTGCGCGGTCGTGGCCCGGGATCCCCAGCCCCGGTGTCCGGCGCGGCGGGCGGCGCGTCCGCCTGCGCGGTGGTCCAGAAATCCGCCAATTCCTGCAGCGGCTCGCCGGACTGGGCCCGCAGCAGGAGGAAGTCATAGGCAGCACGGAAACGCGGATGCGCCAGCAGGCGCTGCTGCCGGCCGGCGGGTCCCTGTTCCAGCCGTGACTGCATCTCCCAGATCTCGCGGGCCGGGATCGAAAAACGCTTCGGGATCGCGACACGCTGCGACTGCCGTCCGAACAACTCTTCGCCGGCTTGCTGCAGGGCGATCGCCGGCGGATGTGCCTGGCGCGTGGCCAGCACCTGCATGCGCTTCTGCACCGGACTCCAGAGCAGGGCGGCGAACAGGAACGCCGGGCTGACCGGCTGGCCATTGCGAATGCGTTCGGCGGTATTGCCCAAGGCCGCCTCGATGAAGGCGCGGGTTGGACCCGGATCGGACTCCAGCCGCGCCCCGAGATCCGGGAACAATTCCCGCCACAGCCCGAACCAGTGCAGCGCACGAAAGTTTTCCACCGCATCAACGCTCAGCAGGACCTTCAGGAGCTCGTCGAACAGACGCGCCGGCGGGATTTCGCGCAGCAGCGACGCCAGCCGCTTGATCGGCTCGGCACAGGCCTCGTCCAGTCGAAAGTGCAGCTTGTTGCCAATACGCACCGCCCGCAGCATGCGGACCGCGTCTTCGCGGTAGCGCAATTCCGGGTCGCCGATGAGTCGAACCCTGCGGGCCTGCATGTCAGCCATCCCGCCGACGTAATCCACGATGGAATGGTCGCGAATGTCGTAGTACAGGCCATTGACGGTGAAATCGCGACGGAACGCATCCTGCTCGAGCGTTCCGTACTGGTTGTCCGACAGGATGCGCCCGCCTTCGTCGCGCTCGTGGCTGTCGCTGACCGGCCCCCGAAACGTCGTGACTTCCACGATCTCCGGCCCCATGCGGACATGGGCAATCAGGAAGCGGCGTCCCACCAGCCGGCAGGAGCGGAACAGCCTCCGGATTTGCTCGGGATGGGCGTCGGTGGCAACGTCGAAATCCTTGGGCTTGAGGCCGGCCAGGAGGTCACGCACGCCACCGCCGACGATGAAGGCCTGATAACCGGCGTCTCGCAGGCCATACAGCACGCGCAGAGTGCCGGGGGCAATGTTGGCGCGCGAGACCGTGTGGTCGGCGCGGGGAATTCGTATCGGTTCGATGGTGTATTTCCTTGGTTTCCGGCTTGCCCCACCTTGAGGGGGATGCAAGGCGCGCGTATGATACGCGCCCTTTCACGCTTGCCTACCCGCTCCCATCGTCTAGAGGCCTAGGACGGAGCCCTCTCAAGGCTTAAACCCGGGTTCGAATCCCGGTGGGAGCGCCAATTCAGGCGTTTGCAGGCGACTACCGGCGGAAGGGATCAATAACGTACGCGCGGCGCTCCTGCCGCAAGCCGCCTAAACCCGTCTCAGATGTCCACGGGGTGTCCTGCGCCTTCCACACCGGGCTTGCGACTCAGCCTGTTGCGGAGCGACACTACCCGTCGATGAAACTTCTTCGCTTGATCTTGGCACTGTGGCTATCCGTTGCTGTTCCGACGGCAGCGCTGGCTACGGTGACAAGCGAAGCGCACTGCAACCGCATGGCGCCCGTCGTCGCCGCGAGCAACGCCGATGTCCCTGCCGGTGATGACATGAAGGGCATGACGCACGAGCAGCACCTGCAGCACATGGCTGTCGCGTCGGATACGAAAGCCCCGACTCACGGCTGCCAGTGCGGCTGCAACTGTTCCAATCAGCACTGCGTTTCCGTCTTTTCCGTCCTGATGACCGGGCTTGTTGTTGTCGCCAATCTCACTATCGAGGATGGCGGGCTGCACGCCTATGTCGGCCCTTCGCGCACGGCATCGGCTCATCATCTCGATCTCCTCCGACCTCCCAGTCTGACCTGAACCAAGCCGCGTTTCGCGGCGGCGGGGCCTATCGCCCCGCTGTTGCATTCGCGGTTTTTTGCTGCCGCCCCGTTTGGACGGCGCGCGTTCAGGTGATCAGACGGAGGTCCTGTGAGTCGCAAGCAATTTTTCACAACAGCGGTTGCTCTGATTTTGGTAAGCGGGTGCGCCAGCCTGCCGGCGGATTCGGGTCGCAGTGATGTGGCGACCCTGCTCCAGTCGCGTGGGCAGGCGACGAATCCGGCGGATGCCGAAACCGCGCGACGCCTGCTGGATCAACTGGGTGAGCGCCCGCTCGCCGCCAGCGATGCCGTTCGGCTTGCGCTGGTCAATAGCCCGCATCTGAAAGCCGAATACTCGCGACTGGGTTTCGCGGCGGCGGAGGTTTATGACGCCGGGCGGCTGAGCAACCCGCGGCTGTCGGCGTCGGTGCTCTTTCCCGACGCCGGCGGCGAGGCCAATCGGGTGGGCTTGGGTCTCGCCCAGAGCTTCACCAATCTCCTGCTGCTACCGGCGCGCCGCCGCTTCGCCGAGGGCGAGTTCGAGCGGGCGAAGCAGGAGGTCGGCGCCCGGGTCCTGAACCTCGCCGCGGACGTCGAAGCGGCGCATTACCGCCTCGCCGGCGGCTGGCAGATCGTCGCGATGCGCGAGACCGTGCTAAGTGCGGCGCAGGCCTCCGCCGACCTGGCGCAGCGTTTCTTCGACGCCGGCAACATCAACCGTCTGGAACTGGCGCGCGAGCAGGCCGCAGCCTCCGAGGCGCGGCTGGATCTGCTTCAAGCACAGGCCGAAGTGACGGTGCTGCGCGGCGAGATCAACCGTCTGATGGGACTCGCCGCTACGGAAGACCGCTGGAAAATCGCGGGTGGGTTGCCGGCACCGGTCGCGAGCGAAGATGCGTGGCCCGCGCTGCTGAAGGCGGCGGATGCGAATCGCCTTGACCTGGCCGCCGCGCGCCAGCGGGTCACGCTGTTCGCGGATGTCCTGGGCGTGACACGCCGCTTCCGCTATCTCGGCGAAGTGGAGATCGGCTTGGAAACCGAGCGCGAGACTGACGGCTCGCGCCTGACCGGCCCGACGCTGGCGCTGGAGCTGCCGATCTTCAATCAGGGCAAGGGCCGCATCGCCCGTGCTGAAGCCGATTTGCAACTGGCGGAAGCCGACCTGCGCGCGCTGGAGATTGAAATCAGCAACGGTGTGCAGCGCGCGGCAGCGAAGGTCGAGGCCGCCAAGACCCGTGCGGAGCACTACCGCCAGTCGCTCATCCCGCTGCGCGAGGCCATCGTCGCGCGCACGCAGGAGCAGGTGAACTACATGCTGGTCGGCCAGTTCGAGCTGCTGCTGGCCAAGCAGCAGGAATACGACGCCTACCAGGGCTATCTGGAGGCGGTGCGCGATTACTGGCTGGCGCGGGTGGAACTGGCGCGCGAAGTCGGCGCCCCACTCCCCAGCAGCGTACAAACCACGGGAGAAATGCTGGACGCCGAGGAACTGACCCGGCCGAAGGATACCGGCATGCCGATGGGAGACATGAACGGCATGCAGCACGACATGCCGATGGACGATTCCGGCGACGACATGAAGGGCATGGACCACGACATGCCCACCGGCATGGAGTCGCACATTCCCGAATCTGCCGACACGTCCGATCCGGCCGCGAAGAAATCCGACCCAACAGACACGCAGCAACACGGAGACCATCCATGATTACGCGACGCAAATTGCTCTCAATGGCCGGCGTTGGCGGTCTCGCCGGCCTTGGCAGTCTGTTCACGCGCCGCGCCAATGCACAGCACGACATGAAGAACATGCCGGGCATGCCGATGCCCGGCACGACCGAATCAGCCAAGACCGCCGAGCCGCCGCCGCCCGCTGTTGCGAAAACCGGCGCTTACACGCCGGTGCGCACGCTCAACGGCTGGACGCTGCCTTACAAGATGAAAAACGGCGTCAAGGAATTCCACCTGGTGGCCGAGGAAGTCGAGCACGAGTTCGCGCCGGGCTGCGTCGCCAAATGCTGGGGCTACAACGGCACCACGCCAGGGCCGACGATCGAGGCGGTCGAAGGCGATCGCGTGCGCATTTACGTCACCAACCGCCTGGGCGAGCACACAACCATTCACTGGCATGGCCTCTACCTGCCCAGCGGCATGGATGGCGTCGGCGGCCTGAACCAGCCGCACATCAAGCCCGGTGAAACCTTTGTCTACGAGTTCACCCTCAAGCAGCACGGCACGCACATGTATCACCCGCATGCCGACGAAATGGTGCAGATGGCGGTGGGCATGATGGGCATGTTCATCATTCACCCGAAGAACGGCGAGCCGAATCGCATTGACCGCGACTACTGCTTTCTGTTGCACAACTGGGCGCTGCATCCGGGAACCTACCGGCCCGATCCTTCAATCATGACGGACTTCGACCTGTGGACGTTTAACTCCAAGGTGTTCCCGGCAATTGACTCGATCGTGGCGCGCACCGGCGAACGCGTGCGCATCCGCATCGGCAATCTGTCCATGCACGAACACCCCATCCACCTGCACGGCGTGCAGTTCTGGGTGACCGGCGGTGATGGCGGACGTCTGCCGGACAATCTGTGGCGCACCGAGGTCACCGAAATCGTCGGCGTGGGGCAGATACGCGATATCGAATTCACCGCCATTGCCGGTGACTGGGCTTTCCACTGCCACAAGTCGCATCACACCATGAACGCGATGGGCCACGGCATCCCCAACACCATCGGTGTGGACCAGTCCGGCGTCGAGAAAACCATCCGCTCGATGCTTCCGGGCTACATGGCCATGGGCGAGGACGGCATGGCCGAGCACCAGGACCACAGCAACATGGGCCACATGCAAGGCCCCGAAAACACCCTGCCGATGATGATGGGCAAGGGTCCCTACGGAAACCTGGAGATGGGCGGCATGTTCACGGTGGTCAAGGTGCGCGACAACCTCGCGCACGGCGATTACCGCGACCCTGGTTACTACCGAAATCCCACGGGCACGGTCGCCTGGCGCACCAGCGCAGATCCCGGCTTCGGCAAACCGGTACGGCGCACGCGGTCGCCCTCATCCGAAGCACCTCGATTCACCCCAAAACCCAACCCACACAGCGGCCACTAAGGCCTGTTCAGGAGCAACCATGAAAATCCTTTTAACGATTGTGCTCACCCTGCTGACCGCAGCAGCCATCGCCGCCGGCGTAATCCACGGCGGCGGCCTGACCAACTTCGCCGCTGACGAACCGCACGCGAAAATGATCAACGGCGTAATCGCCTTCACGCGCGAACGCTTCATCGCCGCGCGCAGCGAGAACATCGAAGTGCCCAACCTCGATGATCCGCAAAAAATTGCCGACGGCGCCGCGCACTACGTACCAATGTGCTCCGGCTGCCATCTGGGGCCGGGCACGCAGGACACCGAAATCCGCCGCGGCCTGTATCCGCAGCCGCCCGACCTGGCGCAGCCAGCCGGCCACAAGGGAGGCCACGATCATTCCGACATGCAGACAGCCGCCAAGCGCCAGTTCTGGATCATCAAGCACGGCATCAAGATGACCGGCATGCCGGCCTGGGGCGCGACGCACGACGACGAGGCCATCTGGGGCCTGGTCGCCTTCCTGCAGAAACTACCCGAGATGTCACCGGAAGAATTCGCTGCGCTGAGCCAAGGCGCCGGCGCCGGCGGCCACGGCCACAGTGGCGGGAATGAGCACGGCATGCAGCCGGAGGACATGAAGGGCATGCAGAAGCCGGCCGGTCCCGCTCCCGTCGATCACGTGGACCCGCCCGGCGCAAAACCGCACGGCCATGGCTCCAACTGAAACAAAAGTGACCCCTGCACACACCCGGAGAACATGCATGAACCAGCAATGGCTGTATCGAGTTATTGGCGTGACGCTGCTTGGCCTGAGCGCAGCGGGGTGTGCGTACGAAAAAGGGCAGCGCGCCGTTACGCCTTCCCCGAACAGCGTATCCGCCCCGGTGGCGACGGTAGACGCCTTCGAAGCCGCCATCGTCAGGGGCGACGAGGCCGCGGCGAAAGCGCTGCTCGCGCCCGACGTCCTGATCTACGAATCCGGCGGTCAGGAAACTTCTCGTGACCAGTACGCCGCGCACCACATGAAGGGCGACATGGCCTTCCTGGCGAGCTCGAAGCGTGAGGTGCTGTCGCGCGCCAGTGGCGGTGATGAGCAGCACGCCTGGGTGACCACGCGCTCGCGCATCGCCGGGCGTCACAAGGACAAGGACGTGGAAATTCTCAGCACCGAAAGCATGATGCTCAAGAACACGTCCGAGGGCTGGCGCATTGCGCACATCCACTGGTCGTCGCGGCCGGCGTCGAAGGATCACTGAGCACACATGAGCCTGCCCCGACTCACGCCACAGCAATTGCAGCAGCGGCTTGCCTCGCCGTCGCAGCCGCCGCTGCTGCTCGACGCACGGCGCTCCGAAGCCTTCCGGCGCAACCCGCAGGGCATCGCGGGCGCGGTGCCGGTGTTGCTCGACGAGCCCGAGCTGAGGCTTCCAGATCTGCCGCGCGACACGCGCATGGTGGTCTATTGCCTGTGCTCCGGCCAGGCGTCGAGCACGCGTGTTGCGCTGAGGCTCCAGCTCGCGGGCTATCAGGACGTGGCGGTGCTGGACGGCGGCCTGCCAGGCTGGCGGCAGCAGGGCCTGCCGCTTGCGGCGCTCAGCCTCGCCGACCAGCAACGCGTCGCGTGGATGCAGGCCCCCCAGGCCACCGCCTCCAGCACCGGCACTCTCATCGCCGAGAGCGCCTTCTTGTCCGGAGAAACCTTGCCGGCGCGGCGCGAAATGGCCGTGCTGTTCGTGGACATGGTGGACTCCACGCGCTTGCTGTTTTCCAAAACACCCGAGGAGGTTCTGCGCCTGGTGCAGTCCTTCATGGAAATCGTGGTGAATGTGGCCGTGCAGCACTGCGGCGATGTGCACGATTTCGAAGGCGACGGCGCCATGCTCTATTTCGCCGGCCTTGGCGAAGCAGTCCCGGCTGCTTTCAATTTGCGGGCAGCGCTGGCCGCCCGGCGGCACTGCGAACCCGAGCTGCCGCAGGCGCGATTTGCGCTTGATGGCGGCCCGCTCGTCGTCGGTTACATCGGCTCGCGCGACCGGCGCTCGCTATCGTTCATCGGGCCCAGCGTCAACGCCGCCGCGCGCATCCTCAAGCTGGCGCCACCCGGCGGGATCATCATCACGGAGCACGTGCTCAGGAACGCCGAGCGCACCGATCCCGATCTCGCGGCCCGCTTCACGGCGCTGCCGGAAAAACAGCACCTCAAAGGCTGGCCGGAACCCGTCGCGGTGTTCGTCGCGGGTCTCGAGCCGGAAACCTGCCAGAACCACTGCCATCAACCTGGAGGCTGACCATGCAGCCGTCGTCAATGGCTAATGGGTCGAAGGACACGTACCTGCGGAGGATACGCGGAAGCCATCGCCAGAACCCGTCCTGCTAACCAACTAGCGCAGGTAAGACCGTAAAACCGTCACGACTTCCTCGACATCGGCACTCCGCTGTGTCGCCGGGACATCCTCAGCTCCGAGGTGCTCTCGGATATGTCCCTCCAGCACCTGGGCCATCAGGCCGTTCGCCGCGCCACGAACGGCCGCAAGCTGTTGAAGGATTGCAACGCACTGCGCGCCTTTTTCGAGTGCCTTCTCCAGTGCGGCGACCTGACCTTGAAGGCGGCGGACGCGGGCCAGCAACTGCTTTTTGTCCTTGATCGTGTGGGGCATTGCCTGGAATCTCGATGTTCAATGTATACTGGGGGCCAGTATAATGAATCGCCGCGCCTCATGACTTCTTCCATTGCCAGCACCGCACACACGCATTCGCACGTCTTCAATGAAGGCAATCCACTGGCGGAGAAAAATACCGCCCGCGTGGTGGTGCTCACAGCGGTGATGATGGCGGTTGAAATCGCGGGCGGCTGGTATTACAACTCAATGGCCCTGCTTGCGGATGGCTGGCACATGAGTTCGCACGCGCTCGCCCTGGGTCTGTCGGTGCTGGCCTATGTGCTTTCCAGACGCCTCGCGCATGACGCGCGCTTCGCCTTCGGCACTTGGAAGATCGAAATCCTGGCGAGCTATACCAGTGCCTTGCTGCTGCTGGGGATTGCCGGACTCATGGCGGTGCAGTCGGTGCAGCGATTGATTGCGCCGACCCCCATTCACTATCAGCAGGCCATCGCCATCGCCGTGGTGGGCTTATTGGTCAACTTGGCTTGCGCCTGGCTGCTCCGCGGCGGGCATAAGCGCGACGACGATCACGGCCACCACCATGACGCCCACGGGCATAGCCACGGCGGCGATCATCAAGATCTCAACCTGCGCTCGGCCTACCTGCATGTGATCGCGGATGCTTCGACTTCGGTGCTGGCGATTGTGGCGCTCATCGGCGGGATGATCTGGGGAGCAGCCTGGCTTGACCCGGTGATGGGTATCGTCGGTGCGGGACTGGTTGCGGTCTGGGCGAAGGGGCTCCTGCGCGACAGTGGGCGCGTATTGCTCGACGCCGAAATGCAGGCTCCGGTCGTGGCTGAAATCCGCGAAGTGATTGCCGCCAGTCCCATTGCAGCCCGCATCGACGATCTGCATGTCTGGCGCGTTGGCAAGAACAAATACGCCTGCATCGTCGGTCTCTCAACCGAAGCGGCGGTGGAACCCAACTACTTCCGCAAACAACTGGCAATCCACGAAGAACTCGTCCATATCACTGTCGAGGTCAATGCGCACCGCGCTTCGGATGTAGCGGCGGCGAGCGGTGGCCACTGATGACTACCAGCGCTCGGCGACTTCGGTTGGGGGACAAACACCGTCGGATCTTCCATTGCTGGCGCTGCTTTGCTTCGCCGTCCTGGTTCTGAGTCGAACCCAAACGCTGTTTGTTGCCGCCATCCTCGATCCTGCCAAGCGCGTGGATTGGTCTCTAAGCCCGCCACTACGCGGGCCGCCGCCGTTCTCCGTCGTTTGACCTGACCCACCCGGCACTGCCGGGCGGAGGATATCCAGCGGCTACTCGCGGAAGAACCAAAGGCCAACGGCATCGCGATACCGCGCATGCCAATTGGATCGCCGGGAATGGAAATGGGTGACCGCCGCGATCCCTAAGACGTAGTGTTGTTCGACGAGGGCGGCAATAGGACATCCGTCTTATGGGTCTGGGCCTCTTGCAACCGCAGGTTTGTCCCCGCCGGGGGACGGCCGGTTCTCCAGTCAAGGCGCCGAGGAGCGCTTACCCCTCAGCAGCAGAAAGGCGGCGGCGCCCCCGGCGATCTGTCCGAGCACGAACCCCGGCGCGTGGTTCCAGGCGATTCCCGCGAAGCTGTCACTGAAGCAGCGCGCCAGCGTGACGGCGGGATTGGCGAAGGAGGTCGAGGCGGTGAACCAGTAGGCGGCGGTCATGTAGGCGGCGACGGTGTACGGCAGCGCCTCGGGCCGCCGGCGCGAGCCGAGCAGCACCAGCGCCAGCAGGCCGAAGGTCGCAACGAATTCGGCCCAGACCAGGTTCAGGCCGCCGCGTCCTTTCATCGACAGCTCCAGCAGCGGCAACCCGAACATCGCCTGCGCGGCCATTACCCCGGCGACCGCGCCGGCAAGCTGGACCGCGACGTAAGCCGGCGTTTCGCGCCAGGGCAAGTCGCCGCGCGCGGCAAGCGCGACGCTCACCAGCGGATTCAAATGACCGCCGGAAATCGGACCGACCGTGGAAAGAATCGCGATCAGCGCCGCGCCGGTGGCCAGCGCGTTGGCCAGGAGAGCGATGGCTTGGTTACCGCCGGCCAGGCGCTCGCCCATGATGCCGGAGCCGACCACTGCCGCCAGCAAGAAGGCGGTGCCGAGGCCCTCGGCGGCGAGCCGGCCGGCCAGCGTCATCGCGGTGCTTGCTGGCCGACGGCGCGCAGCTCGTCTTGCAGCGACTGGCGGTCGAGTTTCTCCAGCGGCAGCGCCAGCAGCAGGCGGATGCGCGCCGAAATCTCCTGAAAGACTTTCTCGAACGCGCGGCGCTTGATCTCATCCGTCCCGGTCACCGCCGCCGGATCGCTGAATCCCCAATGCGCCGAGACCGGCTGGCCGGGCCAGAACGGACACTGCTCGCCCGCGGCGTTGTCGCAGACGGTGAAGATCAGTTCCATCCGTGGCGCGTCGGGGCCGGCGAATTCGTCCCAGCTCTTGCTGCGCAAGCCGGCCACCGGCAGGCCCTTGCCATGCAGCAGTTCGACGGCAAGCGGATTGACCTTTCCCGTCGGAAAACTGCCGGCGCTGAAAGCCTCAAACCGGCCCTGGCCCAGATGGTTCAGCAGCGCCTCGGCCATGATGCTGCGCGCGGAATTGCCGGTGCACAGGAACAGCACCTTGCAGCTTTTGCGGGTCATGCGAGCGCTCCGGCGCGCGCGGATCGGCGAGCCGGAGCGCAAGGCCGGCCGCCGCAGCAGTTGTCGGTGAGGTAGCTCACCAGCGCATCCACCGCTTTCAGGTTGGCGGCGTAGTAGATGAACCGGCCCTCGGGCCGCGCCTGTGCGAGGCCGGCATGGACCAATTCCTTCAGGTGGAAGGAAAGGGTTGGCCCGGCCACGCCGAGCCGAACCTGGATGTCGCCGGCGCACAGCCCTGCGGGCGCCGCTTCGACCAGCAGCCGGAACAACGCGAGGCGCGTTTCCTGCGCTAGCGCAGCGAGGCGGGTGATTGCGGATGTCGCATTCATGTTTCTAGTATTATCGAAATGATGATCGCCGCACAAGTCGCTGGCTTCCTCGCCGCCTGGCCGGTGAACTGGTGGCTGCTGAAATCCAGCGTCAAGAAACCATGCCACTGAGACAGCCATGAACCAGCCCCAGGAACGCTACGTCCCCGCGCTCGGCTATCGCTGGCTCACGCCGCTGTATGACGATGTGGTGCGCGTCACCACGCGCGAAGCCACGTTCAAACGTGCATTGCTGGCTCAGGCGCAGCTTGCGCCCGGACAGCAGGTGCTGGACCTGGCCTGCGGCACCGCGACGCTGACGGTGGCGGCGAAGCAACAGGTTCCCGGCATTGATATCACCGGGCTCGACGGTGACCCGGCGATGCTGGAGCGGGCGCGAGCGAAAGTGCAGCGCGCCGGAATTTC
>JANNAK010000118.1:0-17260 GCA_031384195.1 Gammaproteobacteria bacterium | reverse complement strand
GGCCTGCGCCATCTTGGCATCGACGCTCTGGGCCTGCGCCATCTTGGCATCGACGCTTTTGGCCTCGACACCGCGCGCCATGCTGGCAAACGCAGCAGGATCGCTGGCGAGCGCTGCGAACGCCTCAGGCGCCTGTGCCATCGCCTTGAATGCCACCGTATGTTTCGCCATTGCCGCAAAGGCGGGCTGGCTGGCAAGCGCCTTGAAGTTCGCGTCGCTGGCCATGGCGCGGAACGCCGGATCCTTGACCATGCGCTCAAACACGTCGGTCTGCATTATTTGCGCGATCGACTGGTCTCCCAGCTGGATGTCCGAATCCGTCAGTTGCTCGCCGCGGTAGCGTTCCGCCGGCGCAATGGTGCCGCTGAGGTCGTTGCCGCCAGGCACATCGAAGCCGAAATAGGACACGGCACCCGCGACGGCCACGGCAACGACCGTACCGACCACCCAACGCTTCTTGTTTTGTTCGTTAGCCATTGAAAGTCCGCTCCTGTTATTGAAAAACCCGGGGCCTGAGCCCCGCTTCTACCCTGACCTACGGCTGGCAGCCCGAAAAGTTGGCCCGGCTTGCCGGAAACCCGGTCAGGGAGTGATCTGGATCACATTGCCACCCCGGATAAACTGCACCGTCATCCCCTCGCCCGATCCGCCGCCCTGCACCAACAGGTTCGTGCGACCGGCGCCGATGCCTTTCAAGACTATACGCCGCCCCTCGACCTGAAGGCTGACCGGGGAGTCCGTGGTGGCCTGCACGTCGCCCGGCCCAGGGCCAAATTCGATCAAGACGTCGGCCGACGGGCCCGGCGGCAGCTGCAGCGACAGCTGCAGGCCAGCCGCTCCGGAATGAACGTCGAGGGTCGGTGTCGCTGGCGCCAATGTGCCGGTCAATTGCTCGTTTTCCCCGGCAGAGTCGGTCCACTGGGGCAATAGCCAGGGCAGCGCCACGATCGCCAGAATCGCGCTTGCGGCCAGCGCCAACGTGGCCCGGTAGGACCGCCGCGGACGGCGCACCGGGGCCGCCTTGGGTGGCTGGACCTGCAGCCGAAATCCTTCCGGCAATTCAGGGGCCGGTGCGTCCGCCAGCGTGCGCATCAAGCGCTGAAGCTCGGCGCGGTGCGCGCGCAGGGCAGCATCCGCGGCCAGCCGCCGACCCAGTTCCAGCCGATCCACATCCGTGAGCCGGCGGTCCAGTTCCAGATTGAGAAGTTCCAGCGATCGTTCGTCCATCATCTCAGTGCGTCCGTCCAGTGTCAGTCAGTTGCACCCGCAGCCGCTCGCGTGCCTCGAACAGCCGAGACTTTACCGTGAAATCGCTCAACTGGAGCACGCGACCAATCTCCTCGTAACTGAGGTCCTGGAAGTGGCGCAGCACCAGCACGGCGCGGTGCTCAGGACTGAGCCCGAGCAGCGCTTGCTGCACGCGTGCGCCGGTGTCGGCGACCACAGCGTCTCGCAGGGGGTCATCTTCGGCAACATGCACGTCCGTCAGCTCCGTATGCCGTCCACGCCGCCCGATCTGGTCGAGCGACTCGTTCAGCGCGATCCGATACAGCCAGCTGAAGAACCGATACTGCGAATCAAACTGCGAAAGATTCTCCAGCGCCTTGAGGAAGGTCGTCTGCACCACGTCCCGCGCGTCGTCCCGGTTTCCGAGCATCCGGAATGCCAGGTTGAACACGGGACGCTCGTAGCGACTGACCAGGATGGCAAAACTCGCAGCATCACCATCCCGGCCGCGCGCCACCAGCGCTTCATCGGTTTCCTCTTGATCCACTTACGGGCCAGCCGGCAAAAAGTTGGAAATCGCCAAAATTCCGGCGCCGGGCGGAAACCCGGGGTCCGGCCCCGGCCGCTTGGCCATGTCCGTTTCCCTCAGGGGCCGGCGGCTTCGATCTTGAAGATCTGGTCGAATCCCGAGTAGCGGAAGACGTCCAGGATGTGGCCGTTGACGTTGACCAGAGTCAGGCCGCCGGCCGCCATCAGGCGTTTTTGGGTTTTGAGCAAGACGCCAAGGCCGGCACTGGAGACGTACTCCAGCCGCGACAGGTCCAAGCGCGTGGCGCTCAGCAGTTCGTCCATGGCCGCCTGCGCCTTCGCCGCCTGGGCCGCGTCCAGCCGGCCCACCAGCATGCGGGATCCGTCGGCGGCCGCTTCAATCTCGAACATGTCAGCTCTCCGTGCGCTTCTTGAAGGAAATGCGGCTTTCGCGCCCTGCATACTCGAACGAAAAAGCATCCACCATCTTTGGAATCACGTGCAGGCCCAGGCCACCGGGCCGCCGCGCCTCAAGCGGTGCGTCGACGTCGACCTTGCGGTCGACGGTCGGGTCAAAGTTCTCGCTGTCCGGGTCGACCAGCCGCACGGCAACCGCCCCCGGTTCGCACTGCAATCGCAGCCGGATCCGCGTCGATCCGGGCTTGCCGTATTTGACCATGTTGGTAAACAGCTCCTCGATCGCAAAGTCCACGGCAAACCGGTCACCGGCGGGTAGCCGGTGAGCCTCCCAGAACAACTTTACCCCGGCCACGATGCGGTCAAGCTCACCGATGTCCCGCTGCAGTTCAAACTCCACCGCGTCGATGGTCGCCTCCGGTATCCCGCCATCGGACCGTTTGAGCAGGACGATCGTGACGTCATCGGCCTGCCCGGCGCCGGCGGCGAAAGCCGCCGCCTGCTCGAACACCTTCTCGGCCAGGGTCGCCACCGGCAGTCGATGATGCTCCCGCAGGATCGCCTCGACCCGCTCGACGCCGAATTCCGCCTCGCTGGCATCCGGCCATTCAAAAATTCCGTCCGAGATCAATCCAACAATGTCGCCGGGCTCAAGTCGCAGCTGCCGCGGCGGCTTGGACTGTGCCAGCGGGAACGCACCCAGCGGCGGACCGGTTGGCAGGAATCTCTGGATTTTTCCGGTCGCCGCCTCGAAATGGAGGATCGGCCCCTGGCCGGGGGCGTAGTACTCGAACACGTGGGCGGCAGCGTCCATCAGGCCAAAGCAGGCGGTGACAAAGCGCTCCGGCGGCAGGTCGCTGGCGAGCTGGTTGTTGACGTGCCGATGCGCCTCGTCGAGGCCGGCATTCAGTCGCACCGCCAGCCGCAACATCGCCTGCATCTGGGTTACCGACAAGGCCGGACCAATGCCGTGGCCGGTGGCATCGGCCACCATCACGAACAGGCGGCCGTCGCCCAGACGCTGGAAATCGAAGGTGTCGCCACCGGTCTCATCCGCCGGCCGAAAACTTCCAAACACCTCGTAGCCTGGCAATACCGGCATTTCCCGCGGCAGCGCGCTCATTTGCACCTCGCGGGCCACCGCGATTTCCTGCTTGAGCCTGGCACCGGCTACCAAGGCCTCGGTCATCTGCACCCGTTGCAAGGCGACCGCGCACTGCGCGGCCAGCGCCGCCGCGACCTCTTCGTCCTGCTCGTCGAACACCCCGTCGAACTTGTTGAGAATTTGCAGAACGCCCACCAGCGCGTCGTCGTGCCCGATCAACGGCAGCGTCAGCAGGCAGCGGGTGACGTAGCCGCTGTGCTTGTCGACATCGCGATTGAACCGCGGGTCGGCGTAACAGTCCGGGACGTTGATGATGGCGCGGGTGCGCACACACTCGCCAACGATTCCCCGGTCCGCCGACATCCGCACCGGCTCAATGCCGGTGGCGACCCGCATCACCAACTCGTTCGGGCCGGGTTCGTACAGCCACAGCGTCCCACCGTCCGCCTTCAGGACCTGCTTGGCGGCCTGCACCACTTCGGCCAGCATCGTCGCCAGGTCGAAGGGCGCCGCCAGCTTGCGGGTGACGTCGAGGACCCTCTTCAGCGCCTCGGTGCCGAGGCGGCGGCGTTCGACCCTGGGTCCGGGATTGGGAATCACGGTCCTCGTCGGTCCGGTGGAGACGCTGCAGTATAGGGAGGTGCCCCGCGGACTGCGTCAGCATCGGCGGGCCGCCGGCGCAGGATTCGCTATTTCAGTCCGCGGCGCTCCAGCAGCGGCTCGATCTTCGGATCGCGGCCGCGAAAATCGCGGAACAGGGTCATCGCGTCCACGCTGCCGCCCTTGGCCAGCAGCCGGGCGCGGAACCAGTCGCCATTGGCGCGCTTGAGCCCGCCCTTTTCCTTGAACCACTCGACGGTGTCGGCGTCCAGCACTTCCGACCAGATGTAGGCGTAGTAACCGGCCGAGTAACCGCCGGAGAAAACGTGGGCAAAGTAGGTGCTGCGGTAGCGCGGCGGCACTTCCTTCAGGTCCACGCCCGCGTGCTTCAGCGCGGCGCGTTCAAAGGCGAGCACGTCCTTCACGTCGGCCTCGGCGGAGGACAGCTGGTGCCAGCGTTGGTCCAGCAGCGCGGCCGCCAGGTACTCGGTGGTCGAAAAGCCCTGATTGAATTTCTCGGCGGCCTTCACCTTGTCCACCAGCGCCTGCGGCATCGGCTCGCCGGTCTGGTAGTGGCGGGCGTAATTGGCCAGGATTTCGGGCCAGGTCACCCACATCTCGTGCACCTGCGAGGGGTACTCCACGAAGTCGCGCGGCACCGAGGTACCGCTGAAGATCGGGTACTTCACTTTCGAGAACAGGCCGTGCAGCGCGTGGCCGAACTCGTGGAACATGGTGTTGGCCTCGTCAAAGGTCAGCAGCGTCGGCTGCCCGGCCGGCGGCTGTGGAATGTTGAGGTGGTTGGCCACCACCGGCTTGTCGCCGAACAGGCTGTTCTGGTCAACATACGAATTCATCCAGGCACCGCCACGCTTGCTGTCGCGGGCATAGGGATCGAACAGGAACAGGCCCAGCGCCGTGCCGTCCTCCTCGAACACCTCGAACACCCGCACGGTCGGCTCGTAAACCGGCAGGTCCTTGCGCTCCCTGAACGACAGGCCGTAGACCCGCTTGGCCATGTAGAACACGCCGTCCTGCAGCACGCGGTTGATCTCGAAGTACGGCTTCATTTGCGACTCGTCAAATTCGTAGCGGGCCTTGCGTACCTGTTCGCTGTAGTACGACCAGTCCCAGGGCTCGAGCTTGAAGGTCTCGCCTTGTTTTTTGATCAGCGCCTGCATGTCGGATATTTCCCGACGCGCGTTGGCGGCGGCCGCCGGTGCCAGCTGACCCAGCATCTTGTTGACCGCGCCAGTGGTGCGGGCGGTTTCATCTTCCAGCACATAGGCCGCATGGCTGGGGTAGCCGAGCAGGGACGCGCGGACGGCGCGCAGCTTGACGATGCGGGCCACCACCGCCTTGTTGTCGTACGGGTCGCCGCGATTGGCGCGTTCGCTCGAGGCCTTGTGGATGCGCTCGCGCAGCGCGCGGTTCTTCAGCGAGGACAGGGCCGGCTGGCCGGTGGGCAGGATCAGGGTGATGACGTACTTGCCCTCGAGCTTGCGCGTCTTGGCCGCTTCGGCGGCCGCGGCAATGGCGTCGTCCGACAGCCCGTCCAGTTCCTCGCGGGTGTTGACCACCACCGCGGCGGCGTTGGTGTCTTCCTGCAGGTTTTGCCGAAACGTGGTCGACAGTGAGGCCAGCTCCTCGTTGTAGGCGCGCAGCGTTGTCTTTTGCGCCTCATTGAGGTTGGCGCCGGAGCGCACGAATTTCTTGTGGTACTCCTGCAGCAGCCGATCGCTTTCCGGGTCGAGCTTGAGGCTGGCGCGCGCATCAAACAGCGTCTTGACGCGGGCGTACAGCGCGGCGTTCAGGTAAATCTCGTCCTGGTGAGCAGAGAGCTTGGGCGCCATCTCCACTTCGAGGGCCTTGAGCACGTCATTGGTGTGGGCACTGCCCAACGCGAAATAAACCGTCGCGACCCGACCCAGCAAGCGGCCGCTGCGCTCCATGGCGACCACGGTGTTCTCGAACGTCGGCGGTTCCGGACTGGCGGCGATGGCGGCCATCTCGGCGAGCTGCCCGGCCATGCCCTGCTCCAGCGCCGGCTGGTAGTGCTCGTTGCGGATGCGGTCGAACGGCGGCAGCTGGTACGGCAGCGGGCTGGGCGCAAAAAACGGGTTGTCAGTAGTCTGGCTGGTCATCTGGGCACATCCGGCCAGCAGGACGCCGGCCAGCGGGATGGTAAGGGTCTTGATGGTCATGGTGTTCCCCGAGGTCAATGGGTCAAGGATGCGCCGCCCCCAAATAGGGTCGCGGCCGGATAGGTTCAGCGGCGCTCGCGCACCGCGTCGTCCAGCAGGCGCCGGCGGCGCCAGACGTCGGCCAAGGCGCCAAGTTTCTCGCCCACGGTCAGCTGTTCGTCGGACAGCGCCTCAAGGAAATCCGAGATGCGCTTGGACTTGACCACGGTGTACAGGGTCAGCCACCCGGTCGGGATCAGCGTTGCGATGAAGAACAGCGCCCGGATCCAGAGCGGCTCATCGGCCGACGCCAGCAGGTTCATGCCCAGGAAGCCGGTGACGAGGGTGCCGATCAGGCCGAAAGTGGTGACCACGGTCAGGCGCAGCACGGTATTGGACTGTCGGCGCAGGCTGTCGCTGTCCAGGTACTGGCTCATGTCGAGGATTTCCTCCTTGACGTCGGCGTACAAGCCGTCCGAGCCCAGGTGCCGCGCGCACATCTGGAACAGGGCCTTGAGCTGGACCTGGTCCGACAGGTCGTGGAACCAGTAGCGGTGGTTGAAGCGCAGAAAGATTTCGAAGTTCTGGCGGATCGTGCGCTTGAACTCCTTGACCGACTCCGGATCCTGGATTTGCAGGCGGTCCACCGCGTCGGCCAGCCGCTTGGAAAACATCAGCAGCGCCGCGCGCTGCATGTGCGCGATCAAGAACATCAGGAAATACTGGTGCCGGAACTGCGCCTGCACGCCAGATTCGTCGTCCAGGAACAGCGCCGAGTTCGCATCGCCAACGACCACCAGCGCATGGCCATTGCAGACATAGCGGGTATCGCCGGGCAGCGGAGGCGTGTTCCAGTAGCGGTCGTAGCAGTACTTGGGCTCGAAGTCGGCGAGGTATTGCTCGGAGAAAGGCAGGCGATCATCGGTGCCCGGCGCGGTCACCAGCCCCATGCGCACAAAATCATTTCGATTGAGGGCGCGGGTGTCCGCGACGGCGAGGTAGCCCATCACCGGCATCCGGTAGTACTCCAGCTGCTTGAAGCGGATGGACCCGTGGTCGCTGCCGGCGTCCAGCACCAATGGTTTCAGCAGGAAGGCCCAGTGATCGGCAATCGCCGCCGCACGGTTGCGGCCGACAAACGAAAGAAATTTCTCGCGGTTGTGGACGTCTGACCGGGACAGCACGGCACCGCCCTCGCCCAGCCACTCCACCTCGGCCATGCAGTTGCGGGCCTGGCCGTCGTCGTCCCAACTGCCCGGATAGGCGCGGCCAAAGCGATACAGCAAGTCCTGCGCTTCATGAAGCGGCAGGTCCTTCGCGTGCACCTCGACATTCAGCAGCACCACGTCAATGTCGTAAAAGAAATACAGGTCGATGTGCTTGATCTGCAGCGTTCGCGGCTCGGAGTTCGCATGGGTGCGCACTCGCACGGCCTGCACGTCCTCGCGCCGGAACACCCGCATCGGCGAGCCGCCGAGGCGATGGCCGCGGCCGCTACGCCGCGCCTCGCCGTAGAGGAAGCGCTGTACGTGCGGCAGGAAGCTGATGAACTCGTTGTAGTGGCGTTCCTTGAAGTCGCGCGGGTCGGCGCAGAATTCATCCTCGACCTCGCTCCAGGGGTTGGTCTTGCCGGGAGGGCCCAGCAGTTCCCAGTGGCGCTGGATCTGTGAGTCCTCGCGAATCGGCATTAGTTGCAGCGGCCACAGCAGGATCTGCCGGTAGGCCCGGACCTGATTGCCCCCCGACTCTCCCGAACCTGGCATCACGAACTCCTCTGCCTCCATTCTAGGCGTGCCCGACTCTTACGCAACTTTATAGCGACCAGTCTGCATAAGGACGATCGCGGGGCGCTCTCGTGCAACCTTGCGGGGCAGAGGCTACAGCGTGCGATAGACCTCGCCACCCTCGCGCCGGAACTCCTCCGATTTTTCGGCCATGCCTTGCTCCAGTGCCTGTGCCGCTTCAGCGCCAATCCTGGCGGCGTAATCGCGCACGTCCTGGGTGATTTTCATCGAGCAAAAGTGCGGCCCGCACATGGAGCAGAAGTGCGCCAGCTTGGCGCCCTCCTGTGGCAGGGTCTCGTCATGGAATTCCTGCGCCTTCTCCGGGTCCAGCGACAGGTTGAACTGGTCCTCCCAGCGGAACTCGAAGCGCGCCTTGGACAGGGCGTTGTCGCGCACCTGCGCACCCGGATGCCCCTTGGCAAGGTCCGTGGCGTGGGCCGCAATCCGGTAGGCAATGATGCCGTCGCGCACGTCGGCCTTGTCTGGCAGGCCCAGGTGCTCCTTCGGGGTGACGTAGCAAAGCATCGCGGTACCGTACCAGCCGATCTGCGCCGCGCCGATGGCGCTGGTGATGTGGTCGTAGCCCGGCGCGATGTCGGTGGTCAGCGGCCCCAGTGTGTAGAACGGGGCTTCGAAGCAGTGCTTTAACTGCTCGTCCATGTTCTGCTGAATCAACTGCATCGGCACGTGGCCGGGGCCTTCGATCATCACCTGCACGTCGTGCTTCCAGGCCCGCTTCGTCAGCTCGCCCAGGGTGCGCAGCTCGCCGAACTGCGCCTCGTCGTTGGCATCGGCAATGCAGCCCGGCCGCAGGCCATCGCCGAGGCTGAAGGACACGTCGTAGGCTTTCATGATTTCGCAAATATCCTCAAAGTGCGTATAGAGGAAATTCTCCTTGTGGTGCGCCAGGCACCACTTGGCCAGGATGCTGCCGCCGCGGCTGACGATGCCGGTAACCCGCTCGGCGGTCAGCGGGATGTAGCGCAGCAACACGCCGGCGTGAATGGTGAAGTAATCCACGCCCTGCTCGGCCTGCTCGACCAGGGTGTCCCGGAACATCTCCCAGGTCAGTTCCTCGGCCTTGCCGTCAACCTTTTCCAGCGCCTGGTAAATCGGCACGGTGCCGATCGGCACCGGGGAGTTGCGCAGAATCCACTCGCGGGTCTCGTGAATGTGCTTGCCGGTGGACAAATCCATCACGGTATCCCCGCCCCAGCGCGTGGCCCAGACCATCTTCTCCACTTCCTCGGCAATACTGCTGGAGACCGCCGAGTTGCCGATGTTGGCGTTGATCTTCACGCGGAAATTGCGGCCGATGATCATCGGCTCCAGTTCCGGGTGGTTGATGTTGGCCGGGATGATGGCCCGCCCCACCGCGACTTCCTGGCGCACGAACTCCGGTGTCACCCGCTCCGGCAGCTTGGCGCCGAAGCCCTGACCCCGGTGGCGCTTCAGGTACCCGGCTTTGGAGTAGGTCTCGCGCATCTCGTCGAGCCGGGCGTTTTCGCGGATCGCGACGTACTCCATCTCCGGCGTAACGACGCCACGACGGGCGTAGTGCATCTGGCTGACATTGGCGCCGGCCCTGGCGCGGCGCGGCGCGCGGATGTGCGAAAAGCGCAGCGCGCTGGTTTTTTCGTCGGCGGCGCGGATGCGGCCAAAGATCGAGCTGGGGCCCTTGAGTTCGTCGCTGTCGGCGCGCTCGGCGATCCAGTCGGCGCGCAGCGCTGGCAGGCCCTGCAGCAGGTCAATGGTGACCTCCGGGTCGGTATACGGCCCGCTGGTGTCATAAACCGTCAGCGGCGGATTTGGCTCGATGCCGTCGCGGATCTTGGTCGCGGTCTGGGCAACCTCGCGCATCGGCACCCGCAGGTCGGCGCGGCTGCCGGGCACGTACACCTTCTTGCTGGCGGGAAACGGCCGGGTGGCATCGGCGGTCAGCCGCTGCTCGCTGGCGAGGAAATCTCTGGGATTGGCGCTCATGGTCTTGCCTCGTGACGAAGCGCCCGAACCTGCGAGCGCTCCCTACGCCGGTTGTCCGGCCAGGTTCCTAGGGTTTGTTCTCAGCCCCGCTAAGGGCACCCCCGGCTGCGCGTGCACGATAGGCCAGCGCGATGCGGGCGGCAAGCTCGCAGGCTAGGGTGGGGGCGTGCTGGTGGACTCGACAGTGCAGCTGTAAGTTTGTCCGTCCTTGTACGGCGCCGTCAGCAGCGTGTAATTGCCACTGGCCGGGCAGGTAAATTTGGCCTTGGGACACAAGCCGCCGCAGTTGTCATCGCCGTAGACCAGTTCAAAGCGCGTGGTGCACTCCCCGACATCCGGACAGATCCGCATGATCGGGTCGCCGGTACAACTGCCCAGGCTGCAGTTGCTGCCGCAGCCAACTTCGATGGTATTGCCGGCCACGCAGCTGAAACTGCCGGCGTTGACCCAGCCACAATCGCGCCGCCCGGTGAGCGTGCGCTCGCAGGCGGCGGTGGCAACAACGCTGGCATTGTCCGGGTTGTTGACCGCGACCTGCTTGAGGTTGTCAGTGAAAGAGATCTCCTGGAATTGCCGATCCGGGTTGATTTCAATATTCAGCACGTAATCGCCGGGATTGACGTCGGTAACATCAATCCACTGGCAGTCCAGGTTCTGGCTATATTCGTCGCCCCAGCCGGCTGAGATGCCCTGGGGGGTCTGGCCCGCAGAGTCGCAATCCCCAAACGTCGGATTGGGGGAGATCAGCGGCCCGAATTGAACCTGGGTGCTGTCGCGCAGGCAAAAAGCCTGCTTGTGGCCGGTGCCGACCTCCATGCCCAGGGAATCGCGCAGCGAGTAAGCGGCATAGCCCCGGTAGTGAAAGTGGTGGTGGCAGGAATCAAATACGAACGCGCCTGGATTCGCCGCCGGGACGTCGAGGTTCAGGTCCTCGGTCCCCAGGTTGGGGGTGAAGGTCTCGAACCGCAGCAGCCGGCGCCAGCCCGCCGCCGCCACGCACTGCTCCCGCAAGGCGCAGTCGTCACCTTCAAAAAATTGCCAGACCACGCGCGCATTATCGAATGCCTTGTTTTCATCAACCGTGATGTCGGGGAAATCGCAGGCGTTGCCGTGCAGGTCGCCGTCGGAATCGGCCTGGTCGGTGTTGGCCACCGCCGGGCAGTTGTCGCAGGTATCACCAATGCCGTCGAGATCTGTGTCGACCTGGTCAACGTTGGCGATGGCCAGGCAGTTGTCGCGGAAATCGGGAATACCGTCGAGGTCGCCGTCAGGTACCGGTGGCGAGCCCGGCCCGCCGCCACAGCCGGCCACGACCATGAGGACGGCGGCCGCGGCAATACCGGAACGAATCGCTCGATGAATATCCATACGGGAACTATACCGCCTCACTCAGCGTGCGCCTGGTATTTTTCCAGCTTGCGTTGGTAACTGTCAGGGTCCGCCTTGGCGTTCACGCATGGCCTTGAGCAGTTGATGCACCAACGGCATGCTGCGCTACCGTCGTGACGAGTTGAGCATCGAGATGCGGCTGCTTTCCCTGATCGCCACCCTTGGCCTGGCCGGCTGCGGCTCCAGCCGGCTTCCGGCATTCGCCCCGCTTGCCACCGGCGACGCCGTGCAGTTCGTCGCCTTCGGCGACGCCGGAACCGGCTCGGCGGCGCAGCGCGCCGTCGGCGAGGCCATGGCCCAGCTCTGCGCAGCCCGCGGCTGCGGCTTTGCGCTGGAACTCGGCGACAACTTCTACACCTCCGGCGTCGAGAGCGTGGATGACGCACAGTGGCAGTCCAAATTCGAGATTCCGTTCCAGAACTTGAAGGTTCCGGTGTTTGCGGCACTCGGGAATCACGACAACAGCAGCGGTCCCGGCGAGGGCAGCAACAACCGCAGGGGTGAGGTCCAGGTGAAATACCACTACCTGGCCGGACGCACCTCGAACAAGTGGAATATGCCGGCGCGCTACTACCACTTCACGGTACCGGCGGACACGGCGGCCCCGCTGGTGGAGTTTTTTGCACTGGACTCCAACCCGTTCGCCGCAAACGTGCCGGACGCGAGCCCCCGCTACGCGCTGCAGAGCTACGGACGGGCGCACCAGGATTGGTTCATCGAAAAACTGCGGTCCTCCAGGGCACGCTGGAAAGTCGCTTTCGCGCATCACCCCTATATCTCCAATGGCGGCCACGGCAACGCCGGCACCGCCGACGGTCAGCCACAAGGCAGCACGACCACCACCAGCGCCAAGCCGTGGAAGGACTTTATCGAGGCCACCGGCTGCCAGTACGGGCTGGACTTGTTCTTGTTCGGCCATGACCACGAACTGGAATGGCTCAAGCCCACCGCCAACTGCCCGCGGCTGCAGCACGTGATGTCCGGCGCGGCCGCAAGGCCTCGTGCCTTTGGCGACGCCCATCGCAATCCGGCCTACTGGCAGGAGGATTCGAAGCTGGGCTTCTGGTGGTTCCGGATCAGGGGCGACACGCTGACCGGCGCGGCCTATGTGCTGGATGAGGAGATGAAACTGCCGCTGGATGGCGCCGGCGTGCCGGTATCCGCTTTTGAGCAGTCGCTTACGCGGGCGCCCTGATTCCTTGTCTCAGGAAATAAAGTCCGGTGTAGATTCGAGGCTCGATCTGCAGCCCGACAAGGCGCTTTTCTTCGAGCCAGCGGTCAATGTCGTCCAGCGGCGCCAGGTGCACGGTGATGTCCTCGCTGCCGACGCCGCCGCCCGCGCCGGATTTCTCAAGCTCCTCCACCTGCACCAGGTAGAGGATTTCCGAGGTCATGCCCGGCGCGACCGGGCCGGTCAGGAGAATGCGCGCACGGCGGCCGCGGAAGCCCGCCTCTTCCTCGAGTTCGCGCAGGCCACAGGCTTCCGGCGTTTCATTCGCGCTTGAGTCCTCGTCGCCGAGGATGCCGGCCGGAAGTTCCAGGCTTCGAGCGTGCAGTGGCACCCGGTGTTGCTCGACCAGCACCAGTTCGCGCTGCGGGGTGACGGCCAGCACGAACACCGCGCCGCGATTGCTGGAGCGCTGCACATATTCCCAGCGGCCTTCCTTGAGCAGGACCAGGAACTTGCCGCGATGCAGGACTTCGAGGGGAATTTCGCTCATGCCACCAGTGCAGCCATCCGGTAAGCGGCCCGGGGGCCGAGCGCCAATTCTTTCACCAGCACTTTCATTGCCGGTTCCATATCCGCCTCGAATCCGTACGGCGGATTGACGACGATCATGCCGCAGGCCCGCATTTGGCCCTCGGCCGCCGCGCCGGTCTCGATTTCCAGCACCACGCCCTTGTGGGTCGCACGCCCCACGCGGCGCTCAAACTTGCCGGCGGCGTGCCGGTTCTTGAGCGGGTACCACATCGCGTGCACACCACCGGGGAACCGGTTGAGGGACTTCTCGAGGAAGCCAGCCACGGCATCAAACTCGTCGGGCCGCTCGAACGGCGGATCCACCAGCACCAGCCCGCGTTTCTCCGGCGGTGGCAGCAGCGAGTAGGCATCGTAGCCGTCGCGCCGATGCAGGATCACCCGAGCATCCTCGCCAAGGGCGGTCCGCAATTCCTCGGCGACCTCGGGGACTTTCTCGCACAGCACCACCCGGTCGTCCGCTCGTGCAAGTGCCAGGGCAAACAGCGGCGAGCCGGGGTAATGTCGCAGCTTGCTGTCGGGATTCAGGGCCCGCACCTGCTCCCGGCAGGCGGCCAGCGGCGCCGGGAGATTATCGACAGCCCACAGCGCGCCAATGCCGTTCTGCCATTCACCGGTGCGTGTCGCGCCGGCGCTCTGCAGGTCGTATCGTCCGGCGCCGGCATGGGTCTCAAGGTACGACCACGGCTTGTCCTTTCGGCTGAGCCCGGCCAGCAACGCGCACAGCACCGTGTGTTTGAACACGTCGGCGAAATTTCCCGCGTGGAAGCTATGTCGGTAGTGCATCGGGGGCTATGCTATGCGAACCACGACTGGAGGGTTTTCATGAGTTCGGACCAGCTCGAATCTGTCATGAACGAGAACCGCACGTTCCCGCCCAACCCGGATTTCGTGGCGCGCGCCCGGGTGAACGCCCAGCGGCTGGCGGCGCTGAATGAATCGGCGGCCGCCGACCACGTCGGGTTCTGGGGCCAGCTGGCGCGGACCGAAATCAGCTGGCAGAAACCCTTTTCGGTGGTGCTGGATGACTCCAAGGCACCCAACTACGGCTGGTTTACCGACGGCACCCTGAATGTCTCGTGGAGCTGCCTGGACCGCCACCTGGAAAAGCGCGGCAACAAGGTCGCCATCATTGCCGAGGGCGAAAAGGGCGATGTTCGCCGGCTCACTTACCGCCAGCTGCATGCCGAAGTGTGCAAGCTCGCCAACGGCCTGAAGTCGCTGGGCGCCAGGAGCGGCGACCGCATCAACATCTACATGCCGATGACACCCGAGGCGGTCATCGCAATGCTGGCGTGCGCCCGCATTGGCGCCATCCACTCGGTGGTCTTCGGCGGGTTCTCGGCCCAGTCGCTGAAGGACCGGATCGAGGACGCCGGTGCGCGTTTCCTGATTACCGCCGATGGCGGCCATCGCGGCGGCTCGATTGTCGACCTGAAGAAGGCGGCCGATGAAGCGGTGACCAGCGGTTGTCCGACGATTGAAAAAGTCGTGGTCTACCGGCGCACCGGTCACGCCATTGCCTGGGACGCCGGTCGCGATGTGTGGTGGCACGAGCTGCTGGCGCAGCAGGCTCCGGACTGCGCGCCCGCGTGGGTCGAAGCCGAGCACCCCCTGTTCCTGCTTTATACGTCCGGCTCGACCGGCAAGCCCAAGGGCATCCAGCACTCCAGCGCCGGCTACTTGCTGGGCGCGCACCTGACCATGCAGTGGGTGTTCGACATCCGCGATGACGACATCTTCTGGTGCACCGCCGACGTCGGCTGGGTCACCGGCCATACCTATGTCGCCTACGGCCCGCTGTCGAATGGCGCCACCATCCTGATGTACGAAGGCGCGCCCATGGTCCCGGACGCCGGGCGCTTCTGGAAAATCTGCCAGGACCACGGCGTGACGATTTTCTACACCGCGCCGACCGCGATCCGCGCGCTGATGAAGATGGGCGGAGAGTTCCCGGACCGGTACGACCTGTCAACGCTGCGGTTGCTGGGCAGCGTCGGCGAACCGATCAATCCGGAGGCGTGGATGTGGTACCACCGCGTCATCGGCAAGGAGAAGCTGCCGATCGTGGACACCTGGTGGCAAACCGAGACCGGTTGCATCGTGATGTCGCCGGTCCCCGGCGCCATGCCGACCAAGCCCGGCTCCTGCACCCGGCCACTGCCGGGTTTCGTTGCGGCGGTCGTGGACAATGACGGCAAGGCGGTCACCGACCCTTCACGCGGCGGCCTGCTCGTCCTCGCCAAGCCCTGGCCGTCCATGCTGCGCACAATCTGGGGCGACAACGAGCGCTACCTCAAGACCTACTGGGCGCAGTTCAACAACCAGTATTACGTCGCCGGTGACAGCACCCACCGCGACGCCGACGGCTATTACTGGATCTTGGGCCGGGTGGACGACGTGCTCAAGGTTTCCGGCCACCGGCTCGGGACCATGGAAGTCGAATCGGCGCTGGTCGCACATCCGCGCGTGGCCGAGGCTGCGGTGGTCGGTCGCCCGCACGAGATCAAGGGCGAAGCCATCGCCGCCTTCGTCATTTGCAATGGCACGCGCCCCACCGGCGCCGAGGCCGAAGCACTGGTGAAGGAGTTGCGCGACTTCGTCGGCAAGACCCTGGGGCCGGTGGCCAAGCCCGATGACATCCGCCTGGTCGACGCTCTGCCCAAGACCCGCAGCGGCAAGATCATGCGCCGGCTGCTGCGCTCCATCGCCCGCGGCGAGGCGATCACCCAGGACATCTCAACGCTGGAGAATCCGGCAATCGTGTCGCAGTTGCAGGGAAAGCCGTAGCGGCGGCGACTCAGGCCAGGCGCGGCGCCAGCCGCTGGATGAACTCTTCCATCGCTTCCCTGGGGCTCGGGAAATGGGCGGCGGGCCGCCCCAGTTCCATCACCCAGGCGCCGTCCAGATCCGGATATTTTCCATCCGGGTGATGCCGGGCAACGATCAGCGAGTGGAACCCAAGCGCCGTTCCCGGGGCCGCCAGCTTGACCAGAATTTCACCTTCATCCCGGCTCACGGCAAACGACTGAATGCGCGAATCGCCACCCAGCCTGGACTGAAGGCCACGCGCCGACGCCACCAGCGCGGTCCATTCGGCATTCAGATTCACCTTCTGGGACTTCGCCGCCTCGCTGAACTGGTCCCGGTGCTGGCGGATGCCCTGGATGCGCTGCGCCAGCATTTGTCCCAACTTCAGCCCCGATTCGCCGGACCCGTCGGCCGCAGCGGCGGACCAGTCGATGGGCGCCGTCGCCGGCACGGGCGCGGCTGCCGCTGGCACCTGCCGCAAGGGCTTCGCCAGCGGGTCGCGCTCCAAATTGAACTGGAAGCCGCCAATTTCGAGCACGGATTTTTCATCCAGGGTGGTCGGGCCGCGCACGTAATGGCCGTTGACGCGGGCGCCGGTGGAGGTTTCGTCGTCGAAATAGACCGGCGACAGGTTGCGAATCTCAAGGCGTCCCTGGCGGCGCGAGATCGACGGCACGGTCAGAAAAATCGTGCAGTCCGGCGCGCGGCCGATGGTCGCCGGAATTCCCGGCTTCAGGAACGTGCGGCCAATCTCCTCCGCCTTTGGATTTTTCGTAACGATAATCCACATCGCCCCACTCCCAGGCGCCTCGGTCGGGCACCCTGCTGTTGCGGTCTATTCTAGGCCAGTGTCGCAGCGATTCGCTGCAGCAACTCGGACTGCGCAGACTTGATGTCCCGGAAGTCCATGTCCTCGCGGCCGGTCTCGCGCAGCCAGACCGAGTCCTTGCCGGGGAATTTGTTGTCCGGGTGCAGACGGCTGATCAGGAAGTAGCGATAGCCGATGCGCTGGCGCTTGTCCTCCATCTTGATCGTCACGTCGCGGTTGTCCCGCCCAAAATTGAACACCAGCAGCCGCGGATTGCCGGACAACCGCAGCTTGACCTGCTGCAAGTTCGTGATCAGCCGGCCCCAATCCTGGTCCAGCTGGACGACCCGGCCTTGCGTTACGTCGGACTGGTCGCGGTACGAGCGCATGCTCTGGATCTGGCGATCAAGCTCCGAGGCAGCCGAATCCCATTCACCGGCCGCGGCTGACGGCGGAACGGCGGGCGCCGGGATGTCCGGAACGATAAAGCGCGGAGTCTCGATTGGCGGCGGCGCGGCCTTGGGCGGCGGCGGCGGAGGCGGCGTCCAGACCGGCGGCAGCGGCGGACGCGAGCTGATCACCTGAGCGGCCGGCGGTGGCGCGGGCCGGGGCGCGGCCGGTACGGCTGGCGGTGGCGGTGGCGCGGGCCGGGACGCGGCCGGTACG
>JANNAK010000058.1:0-16483 GCA_031384195.1 Gammaproteobacteria bacterium | reverse complement strand
GGATGACCTGCGCGAGTTTCCAGGAGAGATCCGGCATGCATTAGGCGTGGAATTAATGCGGGTGCAGTTTGGGGACACGCCCGAGGACTACAAGTCGCTCCCAAGAGTCGGTAGCGGTGCGTACGAGATTCGAGTTCAGATGAAAGGTGCGTGGCGGGTGATTTACGTGGCGAAATTCGAGGCTGCTATTTACGTCCTTCACGCCTTCCAGAAGAAATCTCGAGCGACTGTCCAATCGGATATTGACCTGGCCGCAAGGCGTTACAAGATGATTGGAGGGGTGAACCGTGAAAAAGACTGATCCGCGGTGGAACGACATCCGCATTACTCCGAGCAGCGGAAATGTGTTCGTGGACTTGGGCTTCGATAAGGCCGAGGCAGAGGTTATGGCGCTGCGCGCAGAAGTGATGATCCGCCTTTCGCAGAAGCTCAAGAGCCGAGGCTGGACGCAGGCGGAGGCTGCGCAACGCCTTGGCGTCACCCAGCCGCGCGTCTCAAAGCTGACCAGGGGCGTGTGGCGCGATTTCAGCCTCGACATGCTCCTTACGATGGCGGCAAGAGCCGGACTGCATGCAGAGGTTCGGTTGGCCTGATGATGAGCGCCTTCCGCAGCTTGAGCGGTACTTGAAGCAAAAGCTGACGCGCGATGCGCGGCGGTGCCAGAACTGAATCGCGCCGGATTCTCCGAAATGCACCATGCAGAAGTGGCTCCCGGAGTTGGACTCGAACCAACGACCCATTGATTAACAGTCAATTGCTCTACCGGCTGAGCTATCCGGGAACGGAGAGAAACGGTAGGGCGCGCATTGTAGAGGGGTGACCGGTGGGGTGCAACGCCGGATTCACCGCTCCGCCGGCGCCAATCCGTCCAGGTCGGCAATGAACTCGTCGGCGTCCTTGTAGCGCTGCTTGGGGTCCTTGGCCATCAGCCGCTCGATCAGGCCCTGGTACAGCCACAGCGGCACCGGCAACTCGGGCAGCGGGGCGTGGATGTGCTTCTGCACCATGGCGTTGTTGGTCAGGGCCTTGTAGGGCACTTCGTGCATCAGCAGCTCGTACAGCACCACGCCCAGGCTGTAGAGGTCGGTGCGCGCGTCGACCTTTTCGCCGCGGCCCTGTTCCGGGCTGACGTAGGTCGGGGTGCCCAGCATGCGTCCGGCGTGGGTCAGGGTGCTGGCGCCCTCGATCTCGCGGGCGACGCCGAAATCAATCAGGGCGACGGTGTTTTCGTCGCGAAGCATGATGTTGCTGGGCTTCAAGTCGCGGTGGATGACGCCGGCGGCGTGGATGTCGTGCAGGGCCTGGGCGGTGCTGCGGATGAGCTTCAGCGCGCGCGCCAGCGTGAGCTTCGCCTTGCGGGTGGCTTCGTACAGGTTGCCCAGCGGCAGCAGCTCCATGGCGGTGATCATCCCGTCGTCGGTGAAGCGCTGCTCGTAAATCCTGGCGACGTGCGCTGTGGTGAGGGTTTGCATCAGGCTGAATTCCCGCATGCAGCGGTCAATCAGCTCCTCGTTGTCCGCGGTTGAGATTTCGATGCGCATGATCTTGAGCGCGACGTCCTGTCCATCCTTGTTGCGGGTGGCGCGGAACACCTGGCCGGCCTTGCCGCGGCCGATGGCCTCCAGCAGTTCGTAGCCGTCGACGGTGGGCAGCTGGGACTTGCGGCCGGGTGCCGGGCCCGGAGTCTGCTCCGGGCGCACCGGCTGCGCGGCCAGCGCCTGCTCGATGGCGCCGACCAGGATTTCCTGGCTCAGCGTCTGCTTGGAGATGTAATCGGTCGCGCCGGCGCGCACCGCAGCCACCGCCAGCGTCTCGTCGCCCTGGGCGGTGATCATGATCACCGGCGGGAAGTTCCTGTTCTTGCGGAACTGCTTGAGCAGGTCCAGGCCGTTCAGGGGGCCGAGCTGGTAATCCAGCAGGACCACGTCGAAGCCGGCGCCATCGAAGTTCGGGTCGATCCGGGTGCCCCGGGTCGGGTCCATCATCATGATCATGGACTTCGGCCAGCGCTGCTGCAGCCGCGCGCGGATCAGCTTCTGGAACGAGAGGTCGTCCTCAAAAACGAGGATGCCGGGACTCGACGGCGTGGGCTCTGTCATCAGCGCTCCTTCGATTCGACCCGCCAATTGTCGACGATTTCTAGCCGACAAACGCCTTGATTCGCGCCACCGACTCGTCCAGCACCTTTTCGCTGGTGGCAAAGGACAGGCGCATGTAGCCGGGGGCGCCGAAGGCCGAGCCGGGCACCAGCGCGACCCTGGCTTTTTGCAGGATCAGGTTGGCGAGCTCAACGTCGTCCTTGCAGCCCAGCTTCGTCATCACGCCCTCGAAGCTGGGGAAGGCGTAGAAGGTGCCGTCGCCCGGCATGCACTTCACGCCGGGGATCCCGTTCAGGTCCGCCACCAGCTTGTCGTGCCGCTGCTTGAACGCCTTGACCATCTCGCCGACGCAGGCCTGGTCGCCATTCAGCGCGGCTTCGGCCGCAACCTGGGCGATGGAGTTGGGGTTGGAGGTCGACTGCGACTGGATGTCGGTCATGGCGGTGATCAGCTTGGCCGGTCCGCAGGCCCAGCCAATGCGCCAGCCGGTCATCGAGTAGGTCTTCGACACGGCGTGGATCACGACGGTGCGGTCGTACAGCTCCGGCGCGACGTTGATCAGGTTGCAGAACGGCTCGCCGGTCCACATGATTTTTTCGTACATGTCGTCGGTGGCGATGACGACCTGCGGGTGCTTCTTCAGCACCTGCGCGAGCGCCGTCAGCTCGGCGCGGCTGTAGGCCATGCCGGAAGGGTTGGACGGGCTGTTGATCCAGAACAGCCGCGTCTTCGGCGTGATCGCGCGCTCCAGTTGCCCGGGCGTGATCTTCAGCCGCGTGGCGGCGGTGGTCGGGATGATCACCGGCGTGCCGCCGGCCAGCAGCACCATGTCCGGGTAGCTGACCCAGTAGGGCGCCGGGATGATGGATTCGTCGCCGTCGTTGAGCAGGGCCTGGCACAGGTTGTAGCAGGACTGCTTGCCGCCGTTGGAGGCCAGGATCTGGTTGGGTTTGTACTCCAGCGCGTTGTCGCGCTGCATCTTGGCGGCGATGGCCTGCTTCAAACCCGGCGTGCCGCCGACCGCGGTGTACTTGGTGAAGCCGCGGGCAATCGCGCCGCGTGCGGCTTCCTTGATGTGCTCGGGGGTGTCGAAGTCCGGTTCACCGGCGCCCAGCGACAGCACGTCAATGCCTTGCGCCTTCAATTCGGCGGCCTTGGCGGTGACCGCCAGGGTGGGGGAGGGCTTGATGCGGCCGACTCGGGTCGAGAGGGTGATATCCATGGGGTTCAATGGCTTAGGAAGGGAACTGAGCCGGTTTGGGCGGCGGGCGCGATGATAACCCTTCCGGCTACGTCGTGAAAATTGTGACCTTGACCGGCTTGCGCGTGCTTGGTCTAATTAGCTAAGATTAGCTAATGAGCGACCGCACGATGAAAGTGAACATGCACGAGGCCAAATCCCAACTCTCCAAGCTGGGGGAACTGGCGTGGAAAGGGCAAAAGATTGTCATCGCCCGCGCCGGCAAGCCTTACCTCGACCTCGTGCCGCACCGCGCCGAAATCGCCGAGCGCAAACCCGGTCGCCTGAAAGGAAAGATCCACCTGGCGCCGGATTTTGATGTCACGCCGGAAGGGGTGATCGACAGCTTCTCGGCGGGCGACACGGGCGAATAAGCGTGGCCTACCTGCTCGATACGCACGCCCTGCTTTGGTGGCTAGGCGACGACGAGCGACTGCCGCCGCGGGCCCGGGAGTTGCTGGGCAGTCCCGACGAGGAGGTCTACGTCAGCGCGGCGTCCGGCTGGGAGATCGCCATCAAGAAGGCGCTGGGCAAACTGCGTGCCCCGGACAACCTGGCTGCGATCATCGAGGACGAGGGCTTGCAGCATCTGTCGATTCGCTTTTCGCACGCCGAGCGCGCCGGGGCCCTGCCTCCAATCCACCGCGACCCGTTCGACCGGATGCTGGTCGCGCAGTGCAAGGTTGAGGGCCTCACCCTGGTGACCGGGGATCCCACCATCCCGCGCTACAAGGTCAAGACGCTCTGGGATTGACGAGACGTAAGACTGGACCAATGCGCGGGCGCGGGCTCTGCGGGCGGCGCTGCCGGCCGGCACGTTTAAGCCGCAGGACATCGATGCGATGAAGCGGGAGGGGCGGCGTCCCGAGCGGTAATCCGGTACGTGCAAATCGGCGGGCCGCTAGAATTACCGGTTCGCCCGCCTTCCCACTCAGGAACAATGAGCACGCCCGTCGAAGGCCAGTTCAAGCTCAAGGCCGACTGGCAGCCGGCCGGCGACCAGCCGCAGGCCATCGAGGGCCTGTGTGATGGCTTGCAGAGCGGCCTGACGCACCAGACCCTGCTGGGTGTCACCGGATCGGGCAAGACCTACACCATCGCTCAGGTCATCAACCGCCTGCAGCGGCCGGCGCTGGTGCTGGCGCCCAACAAGACCCTGGCCGGGCAGTTGTATGGCGAGTTCAAGGAATTCTTCCCGGACAACGCGGTGGAGTACTTCGTCTCGTACTACGACTACTACCAGCCCGAGGCCTACATGCCCTCGACCGACACTTACATCGAGAAGGACAGCTCGCTGAACGAGCACATCGAGCAGATGCGGCTGTCGGCGACCAAGGCGATCCTGGAGCGGCGCGACGCGATCATCGTCGCCACCGTGTCGGCGATCTACGGCCTGGGCGATCCGCAGCAGTACTTCCAGATGGTGCTGCACCTGGTCAAGAACGAGAAAATGGACCAGCGCGAGCTTCTGCGGCGCCTGACCGAGATGCGCTACACCCGCAACGACATCGAGTTCAGCCGCTCGCACTACCGCGTGCGTGGCGACGTCATTGATATCCACCCGGCGGAATCCGATGCCGAAGCGCTGCGGGTGGAACTGTTCGACGACGTGGTCGAGTCGCTGACGCTGTTCGATCCGCTGACCGGCGAGCTCAAGCGCAAGTTGCCGCGCTACACCGTGTTTCCGGCCACGCACTACGTCACGCCGCGCGAAAAAGTACTGGCGATGATGGACAGCATCAAGAACGAGATGCGCGACCGGCTGGTCGTGCTGCGCGGCAACAACAAGCTGGTGGAGGCGCAGCGGCTGGAGCAGCGCACCATGTTCGACCTGGAGATGATCCGCGAGGTCGGCTACTGCAACGGTGTCGAGAACTACTCGCGGTATCTCTCGGGTCGCAGCTCCGGCCAGCCGCCGCCGACGCTGTTTGATTACATCCCGTCGGATGCCCTGCTGATCGTGGACGAGTCGCACGTGACGGTTCCGCAGCTGGGCGCGATGTACAAGGGCGACCGCTCACGCAAGGAAACCCTGGTCGAGTACGGCTTCCGCCTGCCATCGGCGCTGGACAATCGGCCGCTGCGCTTTGACGAGTTCGAGCGCATCTCGCCGCAGACGATTTATGTCTCCGCCACGCCCGGTGCGTTCGAGTTGCAGAAGTCCGGCCGGGTGGTGGAGCAGGTGGTGCGGCCGACCGGGCTGGTGGATCCGGAGACGGAAATCCGTCCGGCGGCTTCTCAAGTCGACGACCTGCTGGGCGAAATCAAACTGCGGGTGGACAAGCAGGAGCGGGTGCTGGTTACCACCCTGACCAAGCGCATGTCCGAGGACCTCACGGACTACCTGCGCGAGCACGGCGTGCGGGTGCGTTACCTGCACTCGGACATCGACACGGTGGAGCGGGCCGAGATCATCCGCGACCTGCGCCTCGGCGCCTTCGACGTTCTGGTGGGCATCAACCTGCTGCGCGAGGGACTGGACCTGCCCGAAGTCTCGCTGGTGGCGATCCTCGATGCTGACAAAGAGGGCTTCCTGCGCTCGGACCGTGCGCTGATCCAGACCATTGGCCGAGCGGCCCGCAACCTGAACGGCCGGGCGATCCTGTATGCCGACCGGATCACCAATTCAATGCAGCGCGCGATAGCCGAAACCGATCGCCGGCGCGAGAAGCAGCGGCAGTACAACATCGAGCACGGCATCACGCCGGTCGGCATCAAGAAAGCGGTGACGGATTATCTGCACGCCGGCTATGAGGAACTGTCCGCGCAAAAGGCACAGAAGGCGGCCGAGGCAGCGGCCGGCTATGCCGGCATCACGGTCGAGAAGCTGGCCAAGATGATCACCGTCCTGCAAAAGGAAATGCAGGCGGCGGCGCAGGACCTGGATTTCGAGACCGCGGCCGAGAAGCGCGACGAGATCCGCCGCATCCGCGAAGTCCTCGACAAATCCTAGCGTCAAAGGGGACGTTCACCATTAGGGCGTCAAAGGGGACGCTCCCCATTGACGTTCAAAGGTTCAAAGGGGACGTTCACCATTGACGTTCAAAGGGGACGTTCACCATTGACGTTCAAAGGGGACGTTCACCATTGACGCTTCCATTGAAGTTCAAAGGGGAGCGTCCCCTTTGATTGCCCATTGATGTTCAAAGGGGAGCGTCCCCTTTGATTGACCTTTGATTGGTAGGCGCGATTGGACTCGAACCAACGACCCCCTCCATGTCAAGGAGGTGCTCTAACCAGCTGAGCTACGCGCCTGCGGCTTGCTTAAGGGGGCGCACGATACCGGAGGCGGGCCGCTTGGGCAATCCGGGCTTGACCGGTTGACGCCCTAATCGGGTATCTTGGACGGCCTGAAATCGGGGGTGTTTGTGGCCGAGGAAAAATACAAACGGGTCCTGCAAGCGGGCGAGGTCCTCTTCAAGGAGGGCGACCCGGGCGATTGCGCGTTCGTGATCGAAAGTGGCCAGCTCGAGGTGTCGCGCGTCGACGACGGCGTAAACCAGGTCCTGGCACTGCTGGGGCCCGGCGAGATGATTGGCGAGATGTCCCTGCTAGACAAGCTCCCGCGCTCGGCCTCGGCCACCGCCCGTCAGGTCACCCGCCTGCGCGCCATCACTGGCGAGCACCTCAAGGACAAGCTGGCGGACTCCGACCCGCTGCTGCGCCTGCTGCTCAAGATGGTGCTCAAGCGCTATCGCTCGGCCACCAACAGCACCGGCAGCGCCGAGGACCTCGGGGCGGGCGACCGCGAGTCGGTGGTCAAGCGCCTGCAGCTGGAACAGGAACTGGAGCAGGCGCTGGAGCGCAAGGAATTCGTGCTGTATTTCCAGCCGATCGTGGACATGTCCAATTTCCAGGTGGCCGGCTTCGAGGCCTTGATCCGCTGGATCAGCCCGACACGCGGCTTTGTCTCGCCAGCGCAGTTCATGCCGGCGGTTGAGGGCTCGCACCTGATTTATGGCGTGGGCCGCTGGGTGCTGGAAGAGGGCTGCGCGGCGATCAAGCGCCTGAATGCCATCAAGCGCCCGTTTGACGCTCCGCCGCTGTTTATGGGCCTCAACCTGTCTGGCAAACAGCTGGAGTCCGACACCATGATGGGCGAGCTGCGCAATGCCATCAAGATGGCCGACATCAAACCCAGCGACTTGAAGCTGGAGATCACCGAAAGCCTGTTGATGACCAATCTGGATCACGCGGTGGGCATCCTGAACGAGTGCCGCGAGATCGGCGCCCAGATCGCCATCGACGACTTCGGCACCGGGTACTCCTCGCTGAGTTACCTCAACAAGTTCCCGATTGACACCCTCAAGGTGGACCGTTCCTTCATTACGCCGATGCTGACGGACGCCGGCAGCGACAAGATCCTCAAGGCGGTGGGCGGCCTGGCCCACGCCCTGGGCATGAACATCGTGGCTGAGGGCGTCGAAGACATCGAGCACGCCTACGCGCTGTCCGCGATGAATTTTGAGTATGTGCAGGGCTATGTGTTCTCCAAGCCGGTGGCCGAGGAGCAGGCCGGCAAGCTGGTTTCCGGTGACTGGCCCTGGAGCTTCGAGCGCCGCGGCCGCCAGCGCCGCAATTGACCGGGCGACGGCAGGGGTTAATGCCCCTTGTGGTCTGGCCCGTAGCCCCGTAAAATTCGCGCCCTTGGAAAATCAGGGTGCGTCCCCTGGTTTTCCGTTAGACGTTTTTACAGGCTTGAGCCGGAGACACCCAGATCAGTCAAGAGAAAGAAGACCGTCGCAATCACCAGATAAGCGTGCCGCGTGTGCGCGTGATCGCTGACGACGGAGCGCAGGTCGGCATCATGCTTACCCGGGACGCCCTCACCAAGGCGGAAGAGTTGGGACTGGACTTGGTGGAGGTTTCGCCAAATGCAGAGCCGCCGGTCTGCAAGATCATGGATTACGGCAAGTACCTGTACCAGAAGGACAAGGCGGCCCAGGTTGCCCGCAAGAAGCAGAAGCAAATCCAGGTCAAGGAAATCAAGTTTCGTCCGACGACCGAGGAAGCCGACTACCAGACCAAGCTGCGCGCATTGACGCGCTTCCTGGAAGAAGGCGACAAGATCAAGATCGTGGTCCGCTACCGCGGCCGCGAAATGCAGCACCAGGAGTTGGGCTCCAAGTTGATGGATCGGGTGAAGGCGGATCTGGACGAACTGGCCTTGGTGGAGCAGTACCCGCGAATGGAAATGCGGCAGTCGGTGATGGTGATGTCGCCGCGCAAGAAGATTTGATGAATTCCGGACCCTGACGGGCCCGGGTGGTAGAGCAAACAAGCTGACCCTGGCCTTCGAAACGTGCCGCACGGCACTGCCAGGAAAGGCATTAAATCAAAGGAGTTGTAGATGCCAAAACTTAAAACGAATCGCGGCGCCGCGAAGCGCTTTGCCAAGACTGGCAAAGGCGGCTTCAAGCGTGCGCACTCCCATAAGCGCCACATCCTGACCAAGAAATCAGGCAAGCGCATTCGCAACCTGCGTGGACAGACGATGGTCGCCAAATCGGACCACAAGGAAGTCTCGCAGCTGTTGCCCAACGCTTAAAGGAGTACACACATGGCCCGCGTTAAAAGAGGCACGCTCGTTCGTGCCAAGCACAAGAAGATCCTGAAGAAAGCCAAGGGTTACCAGGGAGCCGGTAGCCGTTCGATCAAGGTGGCGATGCAGCACGTAACCCGTGCCGGCGTCTATGCCTACCGCGATCGCCGCGTGAAGAAGCGCGAGATCCGCGCCCTGTGGATCCAGCGCATCAATGCCGCTGCCCGCGAGCACGGCCTGTCGTACAGCCGCTTCATCGCCGGGATGATCAAGGCCGAAGTCGTGCTGGACCGCAAGGTCATTGCCGACATGGCGGTTCATGACAAGCCGGCGTTTGCGGTGCTGGCCGAGATGGCCAAGGCCAAGCTGGCCGCCTGATCCTTTCTTAAGGGGACGGTCCCCCTTTTTTACGAGATCGGAATGAGCGACCACGAGCCATTGCGGACGCAGGCGCGGCAGGACATCGCCGCCGCCACGGACGCCCGCGCGCTGGAGCAGCTGCGCGTGGACCTGCTCGGCAAGAAAGGCCGCATCACCGACCTGCTCAAGCAGCTGGGCGGGATGGCGCCCGAGGACCGCAAGGCCTTTGGCGCACAGGTCAACCAGCTGCGCGACGAGATCGAGGGCCTGCTGTCGGCGCGCAAGCAGGAACTGGGCGAATCGGAGCTGGCCGCGCGGCTCGCCGCCGAGTCCATCGACGTCACCCTGCCGGGTCGTGGCGAAATCCCCGGCGGTCGCCATCCAATCACGCAGACCATCGAGCGCATCGAGCAGCTGTTCGCCGCGCAGGGCTTTGAGTCGGTCTCCGGCCCCGAAATCGAGGACGACTTTCACAATTTTCAGGCGCTGAATATTCCCGAGTCGCATCCGGCGCGGGCGATGCAGGACACTTTCTACGTCCGCGGCGGCGCGCAGTTGCTGCGCACCCACACCTCGCCGGTGCAGATCCGCACCCTGCAGCGGCTGGTGCGCGAAAAGGGCAAGCCGCCGATTCGCATCATCTGTCCGGGCCGGGTGTACCGTCGCGACTTCGATCGCACCCACAGCCCGATGTTCCACCAGGTGGAAGGGCTGTACGTGGCCGAGAACGTCAGCCTCGCCGACCTCAAGCACGACCTGATGACCTTCCTGTCGCGATTTTTCGAGCGCGAGATGGAAGTGATGTTCCGGCCCTCGTACTTCCCGTTTGTCGAGCCCGGCGCCGACGTGCACGTCCGCTGGGGCGACCGCTGGCTGGAGCTGATGGGCTGCGGCGTGGTGCATCCGAATGTGTTCAAGGCCGTCGGCCTGGATTCCGAGCGCTACACCGGCTATGCCTTCGGCATGGGCGTGGAGCGCCTCGCGATGCTGCGCTACGGCGTGGATGACTTGCGCGCCTTCTTCAACAACGACCTGCGCTTCCTGGGGGGCTTTAAGTGAAGCTCAGCGCGAACTGGTTGCGTGAATTCGTCAAGCCCAAGGCTGACGCGGCGCAGATTGCCGAGCGCCTGACCCGTACCGGCGTCGAGGCCAGTGCCGAGGCGCTGCCCAAGCTGTCCGACCAGATCATCGTCGGACAAATCACCGATTTGCAGCCGCACCCACAGGCCGACCGCCTGCGCGTGGCGCAAGTGAATGTCGGCGGCAAGCAGGCACTCACCATCGTTTGCGGCGCAGCCAACGCTGCGGTTGGCATGAAAGCGCCGGTCGCCACCGTGGGCGCGACGCTGCCCAACGGCACCGCAATCCGCCAGGCCGCGCTGCGCGGCGTGGAGTCGGCCGGCATGCTGTGCTCGGCCGAGGAACTGGGCTTTGCCGAGAAATCCGAGGGGTTGCTGGTGCTGGATGCCGACGCTCCGCTCGGCAAGACCCTCAACGAATATCTGGGCCTGCCTGATTCGATCATCGAGCTGGAACTGACGCCCAACCGTGGCGATTGCCTGGGCCTTGCGGGCCTGGCGCGCGAGGTCTCGGCGATCTTTGCGCTGAAGGCCGAATTGCCCGAGGCCACGGCCGTGAAGGTGCAGGAGTCGCGCAAGCTCGCGGTCAAGATCGACAGCGCTGCCGACTGCCCGCACTACGCCGGTCGCCTGGTGACCGGCCTGAACGCAGCTGCACGTACGCCAGACTGGATGCGCGAGCGCCTGCGTCGCTCCGGCCTGCGCACCATTCATCCGCTGGTCGACATCACCGCCTACGTGATGCTGGAACTCGGCCAGCCGATGCACGCCTTTGATGCCGCCAGGATCAGCGGGCCGGTTTCAGTGCGGCGCGCCCGCGCTGGCGAAAAGCTGGTGCTGCTAAATGATCAGGTCGTGAACTGCACCACTGACGACTTGCTGATCGCCGACGCCGCCGCGCCGCTGGCGCTGGCCGGCGTGATGGGCGGCTTGCCGTCCAGCGTGAGCGCCACGACGACCGAGGCGTTCCTCGAAAGCGCCTGCTTCACGCCAGAGCGGGTCGCCAGGACCGGCCGCCGCCTGCGCATCAACTCCGACGCCCTGTATCGCTTTGAGCGCGGCGTCGACCCGGGCCTGCAGCAGCAGGCGCTGGAGCGGGCGACCCAGCTGGTGCTGGAAATCTGCGGCGGTCGTGCCGGGCCGGTGAGTTTTGCCGGTGCGCGCACGCCCAAGACGCCGAAGATTCGTCTGCGCCGCAGCCAGCTGGACCGGCTGATCGGGCACGAAATTCCGTCCGCCGAGGTCGAGGGCGCGCTCAAGCGCCTGGGGCTTGGCGTGACGAAGGCAGGCGCCAAGGCCTGGGTCGCCACCGTGCCCAGCGCCCGCTACGACCTGCGCATTGAGGCCGACCTGATTGAGGAAGTCGCACGCTTGTACGGCTACGACCGCATCCCGGCCCGGGCCTATTCGGCACAGCTGGTTGCCGGCACCGCGAGCGAGCTGCAGCGGACGGTCGCCGCGCCGGCGCGGCAGCTGATTGCGCGCGGCTACCAGGAAGCGGTGACGTACAGCTTCGTCGAAGCCGACCTGCAGGAGCAGCTCAATCCGGGGCCGAAGGCGATTCCGCTCGACAACCCGATGGCCGACACCCAGGGCGTGATGCGTACCACCCTGTGGGGCGGACTGCTGACGGCAGTGCGCCACAACCTGCAGCGCCAGCACCCACGCGTGCGGCTGTTTGAGGCCGGCACCTGCTTTGAGGACCGTGACGGCGTCACGGTCGAGAAATTGCGCCTGGCGGGCGTCGCGGCCGGTCCTGCGGCGGCCGAGCAGTGGGGCGTTCCGGCGCGGCCGGTGGATTTCTTTGACGTGAAAGCCGATGTCGAGGCCCTGCTGGGCCGCGACCTGAGCCAGGTCCGGTTTGAGCGGGCCGGGCATCCGGCGCTGCATCCGGGGCAGAGCGCGCGCCTGCTGCGCGAGGGCCGGCAGCTGGGCTGGATCGGCACCTTGCACCCGCGCTGGGCGCAATCGCTGGACCTGCAGACCGCCCCGGTCCTGTTTGAACTGGAGTGGGCAACGCTGGCGCCGAGCACCCTGGCCGCGCCGCAGGTGCCGTCCGAATTCCCCAGCTCGCGCCGCGACCTTGCGCTGGTGGTGCCTGAAAATCTCAGTGTTTCCGACCTGTTAGACGCCATCCGCGACACTGCCGGGGGCCTCCTGGGGGCGCTTTCGGTGTTCGATGTGTACCGCGGAACAGGTTTACCTAAAGGATTCAAAAGTGTCGCTTTCGGCTTGATTTTTCAGGATAATTCACGCACCCTGACTGACCAGGAAGTCGACGCAGTGGCGCAAGCTGTGGCGACCGCCCTGGAAAAGCGGTTTGGGGCTTCAATTCGAGGGAGTAACCGTGGCGGCACTGACCAAAGCGGAATTGGCGGAAGCGCTGTTTGACCAGCTCGGCCTCAACAAGCGAGAGGCCAAGGAATTTGTCGACCTGTTTTTTGAACTGGTCCGGCACAGCCTTGAAGCCGGCGAACAGGTTAAGCTGTCCGGGTTCGGTAATTTCGAGTTGCGCGACAAAAACCAGCGTCCTGGGCGGAATCCCAAGACCGGCGAGGAGATTCCGATCTCCGCACGCCGGGTGGTGACTTTCCGACCCGGCCAAAAACTGAGAATCAGGGTAGAGAGCGATGCGGGAAGCGGCCGTTAATTCCACACAGGCAGAGCTGCCGGAGATCCCGCGCAAGCGCTACTTTGCGATTGGCGAAGTGAGCGACTTGTGTGCGGTGAAGCCGCACGTCCTGCGCTACTGGGAGCAGGAATTCCCCCAGCTCAAGCCGGTCAAGCGCCGTGGCAACCGCCGCTACTACCAGCACGACGATGTGCAGATGATCCGGCGCATCCGCAGCCTCCTGTACGAACAGGGCTTCACCATCGGCGGAGCTCGCCAGCGCCTGCGAGAGATGCCCAAGTTCTCCTCGACCGCCCGCGCCGCCCTGCCGACCTCACAGCTGCCCGCGGCGCTGTCCACCGCCAAGGGCAAGTTCAGCAAGACCGAACTGCGCCAGATGCGCAGCGAGCTCGAAGCCGCTCTCAAGCTGCTCGACAAGTAAATTCTTTCCTGTACCCGCGCCATGGGCTACCATGCGCGCCCCCGTAGTGGTTCCGTGTCAGATCGTTTCGGTGCGTAGCGCAGCCTGGTAGCGCACCTCCTTGGGGTGGAGGTGGTCGGAGGTTCAAATCCTCTCGCACCGACCAAATTCTTTCAGCTGCATCAGCAGGCCGTGAGCCGGTTGCGGTTCACGCGGACCTGGCGTCTGGCGCGTAGTTTGCGTCCGGAATGCTGGCCCCTTCCGGACTGCCCTGGACTCTCGTAATGGAAACCAGCGGTTACCACATCGTTGCGCTGATTGCCTGCGGCATGGGTGGCAGCGTCTGGGTCACCGATCGCGGCAATCCCACCAGCGCCGCGCTGGCGCTGTTTCTGATGCTCACCGGCGTTGCCATATTCGCCAACGCCACGGCAACCGGCTACTACGATGTCCGCCCGCTGCCGCTATGGCTGCGCGGCCTGGGCTTCATGGACACCCTGGTGTTCATTGCCGGCACCGAGTGGGGGATACGCGTCGGTCGCACGGTGGCCCTGCGCGATGGCGAGCGCCGGCGCGGCGTGATCCTGATGCGCATCGCACAAGCCAGTTCGCTGGTCTACGCCGGACTGTCGGCGGCCTATCCGGAGTTGCGCGAGCGGGAGCTGGTCAATGCGCTGGACCTGAGCGGCTGGCCCGCGCCGGGGTTCTACCTGTTTGCAGGACCGGCGGTACTGGCCGGCCTGCTGGTGTTCCTCGCCGGCTTCCGGCTGCTGCGCGCCAACCCGGACCGGGCCGAAGCGGTGCGCGTGATCGCGATTCTGGTGGCGATGCCGCTGCTGACCTCGGCCATCGTGCTGCCGGCGGACATCGCGCCGATCGGGTTTGCCCTGGGCGAGATTGTGCTGCTGGTCGGGCTGATGCGTTATCACGTGATTCAGGGCGCGCGCGGGCAATTTATGGCGCGGTTCCTGTCGCCACAGGTCGCGCAGCTGGTGCGCGAGGGTGGCCTGAAGAACACCATGAAGCGCCAGCGCCTGACGGTGACAGTGGTGGTGGTGGACATCCGCGGCTTCACCGCCCACGCGCTGGAGCACACGCCGGAAAAGGTGCTGCGCTTGCTGCGCGATTTTTACGGCTCGGTGGGCGCGGCGGCCGAGCAGTATGGCGGCACGATCAAGGACCTGGCGGGTGATGGCGCGCTGATCCTGCTGGGTGCGCCAGTACCGTTTGACGACGCTGCGGCGCGCGCAGTGGGCATGGCGCGCGTGTTGCAGGCCGAGACGCGCAAGGTGGTCCAGCGGCATTCGAGGAAGCTGGGATTGGGCGTGGGTGTCGCCACCGGCCGGGTGGCAGTGGGCATTGCGGGGCAGGGCGCGCGCTACGAATACGTGGCGGTCGGCCCGCCAGTGAACCTGGCTTCGCGCCTCTGTGACGAGGCTGCCGACGGCGAGATCCGCGTCGACGCCGACACGCTGACGGCGGCCGGCGAGGCGCTGCCCCAGCGCGGCGAGCTGCGGGCGATCAAGGGCGTCGGCGAACAGGTCCCGACCTACACGCTCAAATAATGGGTGTCGCACACCGGTTGTCCTGGCGCGGCTTCGCGCCGATCAAGGTGCGCCAGCCAAAAAGCCGGGAACGTCCCTACTTTTCTGGTTTGGGGGTGGCGGGCGGTGTCGGGACCGCGCGTTCGCCGTAAAGCAGCGTGCGCCAGAAACCGAAGCGCGGCATGTTGTGCGACAACTCCTGCGTGCTGCCGGCCACCGTCTCGATGTGCCAGGAAATGCGGAACACCGCCAACACGAACTCCAACACGATACGCAGGGCCGTGACCAGGCCCAGGAAGGCTGCCGGTCCGAGCAACAGCAGCCAGGCCACGCCCTCCCACGCTGAATGGCGGAAGCCGCGATAGACCAGGTAGCCGGTAAACAATCCACTGATCGCCACGCCCAGCGCGTACACCACCGGCATCATCCGGGTGGCCATCTCCTTGCGCATCTGGAAATCGAGCAAGTCGCGCAGGAATCCGAGCAGCAGCGCCTTGCGGCCGGGGTGCGGGACGCTCAGGTGCCGGGGCGGGGTGGACTCGGTCATGCGGCTATATTAGCGGCAGGGAACGGTGGCCGTGCCGCCGCCGGGGAGCGTCCCCTTTGAATGTTTAGCGCAGGGCGGCCTGGAGTCGCATGCGGCCGGCGTCGCTCATTAGGGCCAGCGCGGACAGCAGCGCGCCCTCGGCTTTCTCGTTGACCAGGGTGCGGACCAGCTTTTCCATCGACTCGCGGCTGAGGCTGGCGGCGGCCTCGGCCAGGCGCGCCTTCTGCGTGTCGTCCACGGTGGAGATCAGCGCCGCACCGGCCTGCTGCAGGTCGGCGGCCCCGTCAATGCTGGTCTGGATCATCTGCACCAGCCGCGGGTCCGGGATCAGCGAGATGGCGTGGCTGAGCCGCGCGCTGGACTCTACGTAGAAGCCGATGCGGAGCAGGACCTCGTCGTCCTGGGTGTCCTTGACCACGGCCTTGATCGCCGCATCGCTCAGGCAGTCGACAAAGCGCGCCATGGTGATGAACTCCTTGCGGGCCATCAGGACACGCCCGACGCTGACCACGTTCGCAACCGGCATGCGCCTCAGCAGCTCGGGCGAGCTGCGCGGGTCCAGGGTCTGGCACAGCTCGGCCTGGAACTCGACCGACAGCTTGCCGGAGATCTCCAGCGCACGGTCCGGCGCCAGCAGCCCGGCGATGCGCGCCGACAGCATCGGGCCGAAGACTTTCTCGGAGATCAGCGCGTTGACCGCCAGCGGCAGCCGCTTGCCGGCGTCGGCGAGACGCTGGAACAGGACCTGATGCTGGTCGAACAGGGTGTGGCTGATGCGATTTCGCAGGCTGCGCAGTTCGAGCGCGGGGAGTTCGGGCAGGAAGTCGAGCTTCGCGTCAGCGACGCCCAGCGTCCGGGCCAGCTTGATGCGCTCGGCTTGCAGCAGCAAATCGTTATTCATCTGCGTCGGAACAGGGCACGGACCGGGGCGCGCAGCAAGGCCGGGACAAAGCTCAGGGCGCCATCCATCGCCGCCTTGATGGAATCATGCTGACGGGTGCGTGCGTCCTGGATCAGTTTCAGCAACTTGCGCTGCTGGG
>JANNAK010000003.1:0-3739 GCA_031384195.1 Gammaproteobacteria bacterium | reverse complement strand
AGCGCGTAGAACGAGGCGAACCACTTTCCGGCTTCGGTCTTGATGGGATCGGCCGGTCCCATGCCACCGAGGATCATCGCCGCGTTGTAGATGGCATCAATCCATGTGAATCCTTCCAGTTCACGGTAGGCCAGTGCGCCGCCGAACCAGGACAGCAGTACCAACAGCAACGCAAACAGCGCGGGTCGCGACAGGCGGGCGAGGAATTGCGGCAGCGGCAGGTGGATGAAGGTCTGGTTCATGGGGCTTTGGCGCGGGACAAGATCAGTTCGGCGAGCTTGCCATAAGCGCCATTGAAGTGATGCCCGCCCGGCAGCGCCTGTGCGTGGACGTGTCCGGCTGGAATCTTCGGGCAGAGCGAATCTTTGGCGTCATCCACTCCGTAGAGGCAGAGCGTGGTCGCGGCATCGAGCTTTTGCGCTTCCGGCAGGATCGGTTCGCTGCCGCTGCCACCCACCCAGTTGCCGAGGTGGAACTCGAACGAGGCTTTTTCGCTCAAGCCCATCAGCACAGTCTGGGTGACCAACATTTTCGAAGTGGCGGGCAGGCGGTTGACCGCGAACGGCAACACGTCCGCGCCCTGCGAGTAGCCAATCAGAAGCGCGCGCGACTTCTTCCAGTGCGCGGCGTAGTAACGCAGTACGCGATCCAGGTCGGCGGCGAGTCCTTGCGGCGTGCGGGCCGTCCAGAAATAGCGCAGCGAATCGAGACCGGCGACCGGGACGCCTTTCGCGGCGAGCGCAGCGGCCACGCCCTTGTCCAGCCCGGCCCAGCCGCCATCGCCGGAAAGCAGCACCGCAAAGGTATCGCCGTTGCCGGTGGCCGGCACTTCAACCAGCGGCAAGCCGGCGAGAACCACAGGCGGTTGCGGCGGCGCGGCGGCGACGTGCTGCGCAGTCAGGGCGCTGAAAGCGGCGAGATATTGAGGCATCCAGTTTTTCGTCACCGAGTAGCCGTGGCCGACTTTGGGCAACAGCACCAGTTCGCTGTCGGGCACCTGTGCGACAAAGGCTTGGGCTGCCAGGGTATCGCAGACCTGATCGCGCTCTCCATGCAGCGTCACCCAAGGTACCTGCAGCTTTTTCGTGGGCAACAGGTCCACGCCCTTGCCGTCCTTGCGCCAAGTGAAATGCACGTCCTCGCCCTTGCACAGCGGCTTCATCAATTCGAGATCGGAGCAAAAGCCCAGCGAGAGTGCGCCGGAAAAAGTGCCCGCTGGCGCTTGGGCGATGATGGCGTAGGCCAGCGTTGCGCCGGAGGAATAGCCGACCAGTAGCGGCGTGTGATAACTGGGGAGCCTGGCGTAGCCTTGCAGGTAGTGGGAGAGATTTTCGAGGTCAACGTCCGGAAACACACAGGAGGCGCTATCGGCTTCGAGGCTAGCATAGAGCTGCGGAACGCTGACGCCCGCCACAATCGCGCCCTGGTCCACCAAAGCTTGCGCCATGCCGGCAACACCCAGGTTCCAGCCTCCGTCGCCGGACAAGAACAGCACGAATTGCTTTACCTCGCCCTTAGGCTTGTAGAGCGTCACGTCCTTGAAACGGCCGTGGGAGAGGTGGTCTTCCGCGTGCAGCGGCGCGGACAGCAGAAGGCCGATGAGTACCGCGCGGGCAAGGGTTTTCATTTGGCAATCACTCCCTTTAGTCCGCCGCTGATGAGGGCAACGATGTCGGCGAGCACGATCAGCGGCGCGATGCCGCCCGGCGAGGCGAGGTAGCGCGGCTCCCAAATCGGATTGAATTTCTCCTTGAACGTGCGCAGGCCCTGGAAGTTGTAGAAGTGCTCGCCATGTGCGAACAACAACCGGCCGAAGCGGTGCCAGGTCGGCGCCAGCGGATGCTCGGCCATGCCGGACAGCGGTGCCATCCCGAGGCCGAAACGCTGGAAGCCTTCGGCCTGGAAATGCAGCATGAGTTTGGCGAACAGGAAATCCATCGCGCCTTTCGGGGCATCGGGCCGATGGCGCATCAAGTCCACGCTCGCCTCCACTTTGCGCCCGGTGGACATGATCGTCGCAAAAGCGACGGCTTGCCCGTTCTTGCGCACCAGCGCCACCGGCTGACGTGCGACATAGCGCTCATTGAACGCGCCCAGCGAAAAGCCCTTCTCCGCGGCGCTGTGCTCACCCAGCCAGGCGTCGGAGATGGCCTTGATCCCGGCCAGCTCGGCAGACACGCCCGCAACAGGAATTACCTCGAATTCCAGGCCCTCTCGTTCGGCACGGCTAACGCTTTGCCGCAGGTTGGCGCGGAGCTTCCCTTGAAGCGAGAAGTCTGTCAGCGGGACAAAAGCGTCTTCGCCGAGCTTGAACACCCTCAGCCCGGCGTCGAGATACACCGGCAACGTTTGCGGCCGCACTTGGTAGAACGAGGCGCGGCCGCCAGACTCGCGCGCGCGTTCCAGAAAACGCCAGACCAGTTCCGACCACTCGCTCGGCGGCCCCACCGGGTCGAACAGTCCGACCCAAGAGCGCCCGCGGCGGCCGAACATCACAAAGGCCTTGCGGGACTCCGAGAACAGCAAGTGCTTGTCGCCCATCATCACGAGGCAGGCGTCGGCAGAGTCCTGCTCGCGGACTATGGCGGCGGCGTTTTCAAGCGCGACCGCATCGGGCCTCGCAAGTGGGGCCAGTGACGGCCGGAACAACTGCTGCACGGCCAGAACGAACGCAATCAGCACGACGGCCATCAGCGCACGTAGTGAGCGCGGAGCGTGGCCGTCGAACTCAAATTGCCACCATAGTTCATGGGTGTAATCCACGTCGCTGTAGACGAAGAACAGAAGTCCGGTGAGCGCCGCCAGCACCCCCGCCATCGCGAGCCACCAGCCGCCGGTGTAAGGCTGGGCCAACAATGAGGCTCGGCGCGTGAACTGCTTTCGGGACAAGGCCAGCGTCACGCTGAGAATGGCCAGCAGTACCGCCTCTGATAGCGCGATGCCTTTCGGTAATGAGAGCGCGAGACCGATGCCCGCGATGACCAATCCCGCCCACCAAGCGGCATCGAAACGCTGCAACATCCCACGCGCCACCAACAACAAGGCCAGGCCGGCGATGCTGCTGAGGAAATGCGAAGCCTCCACCAGCGGCAGCGGCACATACAGAGCGAGCAGGGCCGTGGCCTCGTCCGTAGCTGGCGTAATGCCAGAGACCAGCATTATCACGCCCACAATCAGTGTGAACGCCGCCAGCAATACGGGCGACAGGCTTGCGGCCGCCTTTCCCACCGGGCCCGCAATGCCCTGGCGCAACTCGTGCACGACCAGGAGCATCAGCGCGAGCGCTAGCGGCAGCAGGTAGTAAATCAGCCGATACAGCACCAGTGCGCCGGCCAGCGCCTCGGTGGGCAGATGTCCGCCAAGCGCCCCCAGCATAATCGCCTCAAACACGCCCAAGCCGCCCGGCACGTGGCTGATAACGCCCAGCGCCGTCGCGATGGCATAGAAGCCCACGAAGGCTGGAAAACTCAACGCATTGGCCGGCAGTAACACCCAGATCACAGCGGCTGAAGCGGCGATGTCCAAAGCGGAGATCGCGATCTGTTGTAGCGCCAAGCTCAGCGAGGGCAACCTCAGGCTCAGCCCCCACCAGCGCAACTCGCGGCTTCTGGCGCATTGCCAGAGCAAGGCTGCCGTCGCCGCCAGAGCCAGACCCGCGATGCCTTGAAGAAACCAAGCCGGCAGATGCGCCACGGGCGCCACGACATCGGCATCCCAAAGCAGCGCGAGCGCGCCCACC
>JANNAK010000213.1:0-2759 GCA_031384195.1 Gammaproteobacteria bacterium | reverse complement strand
GGTGGTCAGCGGGCGCGAGTCAGCCTAGGGCACGGCTCCGAGACGATAGGGAGACGCCGATCAGGCGGCCGGGGGGGCGGGGTCGTCCGGCGGGACGCCGACAATGTTGTAGCCGGCGTCGACGTACATCACCTCGCCGGTGATGCCGCTGGCGAGGTCCGAGCACAAGAAGGCCGCGGCGTTGCCGACCTCGTCAATCGTGACGTTGCGCTTCAGCGGCGCGACCTTTTCCGCGTGCGACAGCATGCCCCGGAAGCCCTTGATTCCGGCCGCGGCCAAGGTCTTGATCGGCCCGGCCGAGATCGCATTGCAACGAATGCCCTCCGCGCCGAGCTCCATCGCAATGAAGCGTACGTTCGCCTCGAGGCTGGCCTTGGCCGGCCCCATCACGTTGTACATCGGCACTGCACGCTCTGCACCCAGGTAGGTAAGCGTCAGCAGCGCGGCCCGCCGGCCGCGCATCAGCGGGCGGGCAGCCTTGGCCAGAGCTGCAAAGCTGTAGGCGGAGATGTCATGGGCGATGGCGTAGCCCTCACGGGTTACGGAGTCCAGGTAGCTGCCGGTTAGCAACTCGCGCGGCGCAAAGCCAATGGAGTGAATAAGAATGTCGAGTCCGCCCCAGGACTGCTGCAGGGCGGCAAACACGGCGGCAATGTCCGCGTCGCGGGTGACGTCCAGTGGCAGGACCAGCTTCGATCCTGTCTCGGCCGCGAGCGCTTCCACGCGGGGCTTGAGCTTGTCGCCCTGATAGGTGAAGGCCAGTTCGGCGCCTTCGCGATGAAAGGCCTCGGCGATGCCGGTGGCAATGGATCGATCACTGGCCACCCCGGTGATCAGTGCCTTCTTCCCGTTCAGAAATCCCATGGTCCGTGTCCGGTGGTTCTGGTGCGCTGGAGAGTGTAACGCCCTGCGCGAAAGGTTCGGCGGCCGCTAGGCCGGGAAGAAGATCAGCGGATAGTCGATGGTGAAGTCGCCGACATCCTTCGGGCCAAAGTCCATCAGCAGGATGCGGGCGATGATCTTTTGCTCGAACTCGGGATTATTCAATTCACTCGACACCAGCTTTGCGCTCTTGACCTTGCCGGAGGGGAGGATCGTCAAGCGCACCACCAGCTTGCCGACCATGTCCGGCCGTTGGCGTTGCTCGCGAGTGTAGATGGCGTAGAACGCACCCTTGGTGCGGTCGAAGACCACCTGGATCTCCTCCAGCGAACGAGCAAGCGCGCGGCCGCCCTCGCCACCGCCAGTCCCGGTTCCGGTACGAATGCCGCTTTCCACCGACGTCGTGCTGCGACTGCCGACGTTGGTGCTCGCGTTGCGATCCACCACGGCAGTGTCGCCGATGCCGCCGCTGGTCTTGGTCACGTCTACCGAACGGGTTGAGGCCACGTTCGAGGTAATCAGCTGGGTGTTGAGTTGCGCCGGTGCGGTTGGCAGGGTCTGGTCACGCAGCGCCGACAGCTCGTCAAACGTCTGGCGCATCTTGTCGATCTTTTGTTTCGCCTTGGCGAGCTTCTGGTCATCGGTGAGCTCGGCCTTGGGTTGCGGCTTGGGCTTGATCGGCTCTTCCGGCTTCGGCTTGGGCGGCTCGGGCTTGGGCATCTCGGGCAACAGCTTCGCCAGTCGTTTGACCGGCTCAATGACGTCGTCAAGCACCTCGGTGATCTGCAGGAACGGGATGACGATGGCCAGGATCAACGCCGGGATTCCGAAGATTTTCAGCAGGCGCTTGAAGCGGCGGTCGTTCTGCTCGGCCAGTTCAAACAGGTCGCTGGAAAGGGCGTAGCCGTTGCTCACTTGACGTTGCCCCGCGGCAGGACGCCCAGCGAGATGTCGCCGAAGGCGGCGTCGGTGCAGGTGCTCAGGACTCGTTTAAGCAGTGAGTAAGGAACGGTCTTGTCCGCCAGGATATTGACTTCGCCACTTTCCGGCGTTTCGCCATTGGCCGCGGCGAGCTTCTGGGCCTCGGTGGGAGGTGACTCCTCGAGCAGTCGCTGCTTGAGTGCTTCAATCACCAGGCCTTTCGCGGCCTTGGCCTGCGCAACGCTCATCAGGGCCTTGCCGTCGACCAACAGTTCGGTGTTGGTGACGATAATCGCCACCGACTGGCGCGGCGGCGCGTCGGCCAGCGATTCGGGCAGCTTGACCAGTTCGGCCCCCATCACCTGCACCGCGGCGGTGTTCACCAGCAGGTAGATAATCATGATCATGAACATGTCGATCATCGACACCAGATTCACGGACGCGACATGGCTGCCGCGTTTGGTGCGGCGAATCTTGCGCAGGGCGCGACGGTTCATCCTCACGGCGCGGACGCCGGAGTCGGGGCGTCACCGAGCGCGATATCCGGGAACAGGTCCCTGGAACCAAACTCCGCCGGCAGGTCTGGTGGCCACAATCGCACCGCGTCCATCACCTGCACCAGCACGTCGTATTGGACGTCCGGCTCCAGCAACAGGTTGATGGCCGTCTCTTCCGGTGCCTTGCGCTTGATTTCGACCAGCAGCTGCGACAGCGCTGGCAGGTCGTATCCCTCCGGGTTGGCCAGAACCTGGAGGGCGCCGTAGCGATCGCTGACGATCAGATCCTTGCTGCGAACGGTCACGGACAGTTGCAGTTTGGGTTGCTCCATGACGACCGTGGGGGCGGTGGTCGGCATGTTCAGCTCAAGAATCGACAGGTGCTTCTGCAGCGTGGCCACCAGCAGGTAAAGCACCAGCACCGTCATGATGTCGATCATCGGCACCAGGTTGATGGGC
>JANNAK010000194.1:0-3262 GCA_031384195.1 Gammaproteobacteria bacterium | reverse complement strand
GGTGCTTCCAGTGCCGGACAGCTATAGACGCGGAAGTCATCCACCAGCCAGCCCTGCACGCCGTTGCAACCGTCCTGGCTATAGGTGAGCCGCAGCTTGATCTTGGCGCCGGGGGCAGCAAGGCTGCTCAGCTTGACGATGGTGGTTCCCCAGGAGCCCGGAGGGCTGCCCGAGGGCGAGTTGATGTCTGCTCCGTTCCAGGCCAATTCCCCCGCGTTGGGGTTGGTATTCAGGCCAACCGGCGGCGGATCGTCAAACGCGGAGTTCGGCGGATTGAATGTGTAGCTGCCAGGGGGCAATAAAGCGAACGCGCCGCCGTTGACGCTGATTTCAATCTGGCCGCCATCGAAGGTAGCCTCGGTCGCCACGTAGTGCTCAAACCTCAGGTTCAGGTTGGTGGCGCCTGCGGGGATCGTGATCTCCGGGCTGTCATAGGTGTACTGGCCGGAGTAATCGCCAGTTCCCGGGCTGCAATCGCCGCCGCCGGGTGCCCCGATCGGGGCGTTAAGCGCAAATGCGGCCTTGCCGGCTCGAGCGGCAGGCAGGGTGGTGGCGATTTTGAAATCGCGCAGGTTGCGTGAGCTGTCGTTCCACTCGGAGAAGACGCCGGTGCTGGTCTTGGTCCAGCCCGGCGCGTCGGTTTCCCAGAGCTCCGAAAAAATGGTGGCAGCACCGTCGCAGATGGCCGGCGCGTCTGGCTTGAGTACCTGCTGAAACGGGCAAGGCGAGCCCAGGTCCATCTCGGTGGCGAGCATGGCTTTTTCGAGGATGTCGCAGTCGGCCTGGACAATGATTTGGCCGGACGGGGCCCCGGTGGGGCCGTTCAGATTCACGCCCTTGAGGTCCTGGCAGCTCTGGCGCAGGGCATCCGCATGATGCGGAAAATCGGTGCTTGGAGTCTGGTAGTTGTTCTCGGCGCGGAAATAGATGTGTGCCGCCTTGACCATCCCGATGCCGGCAAAACTCTGGCCATTGTAGGTATTGCGCTCCGGCGGTACCGAGGCAGGGGCACCTTGACCGGCGGTGCCGTCGACCAACATCGCGTAGGCGTGGTTGGGCACGCTGGAGTTGGAGTGCACGCCGCCCCCGTCGCCGGAGCCGCAGGTGTAGTTTCCGGACGTTGCCTTGCCCGGGTTGGCCGCAGGAAAGTCATCCGGCTTCCACATGTCGCGCAACAGCAGCGCAGCGGCTTCTTCACTGAGGTCCTCACCCACCACCCAGCGGCTGCCGAATTCCTCGTAGTACTTGTGCTCTTCGAGCGTCAACGTGCCCAGTGGCCCTTCGAGCTTGTTGAGCAAGTCGTACGTTTCACCAAAAATGTCGGAGTAACTCTCGTTCAGCGCACCCGACTGGTACTGATAAATCAGGCCGTGGGTGTACTGGGTGTAGGCGTGGCTCCACTCGTGGCTGACCACGTCGTCGGCGTCGAAGCCCGGGCAGTAGTTGGTGGAACTGCCGTTCCAGTACGCGTTCGGGCAAGCGTCGTTGATCAGGTAGATGCTCTTCTGCAACTGGCCGGCAAATCCCGGAGGCCGGGTCGGCGACCAATCCGGCGCGGCCTGGTCAGGCTGGCAGGGGCCGTCCAGGTCGCAGGCGTCGTAGCCGCCGCGGCCAAACATGTTCTTGTACAGCGCGTAGGTGCCGCCGGCGAAAATCCACAGGTTTGCCTGCGGCGCGTTGTTCGGGTAGGCCGAAAGGACGGTTCCGTTGTGGCCCGGGTCGTTGATCAGCGCCGGGTCGGCGGGGCCCCGAGGCGTGAGCAAGGTGGTGGCGCTTTCGTCGTAGGTCGGCGCGACCGAATCATCCGGGGTGTAAATCTCCCGGTTCTGGAAGGTGTGGACTTCGCTGAGGCGATTCAGGATGGTCCCGTTCCGCGCGTCGACGAAAATGCGATCCCGGACGTCATTGCGGCCGGCGGCCTCGACCATGACTTCGTGCGCCACTCGGGCCCCTTGCTGGCGCCCTTCCAGCAAGCCGACCGGATACATCACCCAGCGCCCGGCGGTGGCATGGAGCATGCGACTTGGGTGGAACTTGATCGCGTACTTGACGGCCGATGCACGGAGTTGTCCGGCATCAATCGTTGGGTTGGACGGCGCCTTGTCCAGGTCCGGGATGAACACGCCGTTGACCCCGGTGATGCCGTTGCCGTCCATGTGAACGATGACGCGCGCGCCAAACACCGGCATGCCGTCGTGCACCTGGTCGAGGTGCGCGTGGCGGCGTCCGCTCGGGTCGGCCGAAATCCGCTGCAGGATCAGCTGCTCGGCCGGATTCTGGATGCCGAGGGCCTCGCCATAAATGGAGAGAAAATACCGTGCCCGGCTTTCGGGTTCGCCAACGCCGGCATCCGCCAGCAAGGGCATCGGACCGGTGGCCCGGAGCGAGGTGTAGGCGGACTTGGCGCGGACTTTCTGGGTCAGCGCGTATCCGGTATTGGACTTCAAGCGGGCGACCGCGTCCTGCGGGTCGAGGCTGATCCGTTCCGGGACAGCGTGGGCAATAGTGGAAATGGCCAGCATGGCCAAGGCAGAAATGGCAGTTTTCATGATTAACCCTTGACGGTCCCGCCGGTAATACGGGCCGCCTATCAATTTGGAGGCGCCCAGTGTACGCGCCCAGAGTGCAGATTCCAGTGCGAGCCGGCGCGCCGCCGTGGTCGGCCGGCGACGGTCCGTGACAGGGGCCCTTCGCGCCGTAATTCAGTCCTGATCGTCGTCCGGAACCGGCGTCTGCCCCCGGTCCTGAAGCTCCTTATTCATGGCTTCCCGGCGGGTCAGCGGCTTGGGAACCTGCAGGGCTCCGGAAACCTGCTCCCAGCCGGCCGGCGGGGGCGGCGCGCCTGCCACGACCCGGTTCAACGGCAGGCGGCCGATCGCGGTCTCGGTGAGGCTGCCGAAATAGAGCCACGGCCCGTGTTCGCGCACGCTGGTGATCGGAGCGTAGGCATCGTCGCCAGCGTACTGGAGGTTTGCCACCACCTTGCCATCGAGGTCCAGCCCCAGCACAAACGAATGTTTTTTCGGGTGCGGCTGGAGGAATCCGGGGACCCGGGCGATTACGTTGCGCAGGAACGCATCGCCGGACAGCAATGCATCGAGATCGGCCTCCCGCGGCCCGCTCAGAGCGAGCCAGAAGCGGTCGCGGTTGTTATAGCTGAGGTTGTCCGGAAAGCCGGGCAGGTTGTCGATGAAGATGTCCGAGGACCCGGCCTTGTCGCCCTTGAGCCAGTAACGGTGAATTCGGTACTCGGCGGTTTCAC
>JANNAK010000177.1:0-16481 GCA_031384195.1 Gammaproteobacteria bacterium | reverse complement strand
CTGCGGCCCGGTCGCCTTCGGCGCGCTTCAGGGTGTCGGACACCGGCATCGCCAGCAGGCCGCCGTCCTCGTCCCCGGCCACGTCCCGCAGGCGCTCCAGGTCTACGGCGCGCACGGCCGGTCGCGCCGCGTCGTGTACCAGGACGTAGACCGATTCGGCGGAACCCGCATGACACCCGGCCAGGGCCGCAAGTCCGGCGAGCACCGAGTCGGCCCGGCGGGCGCCGCCGATGGCCTGGTGCAGGCGTGGGTTGCCGGCGATGGCGAGCGACTTGAAGTGTTGGTCGGTCGGCGAGAGCACCACGACCACCCCGCTGATCCAGCGGGCGTTCAGGAACGGTTCAAGGGCATGCTCAAGCAGCGTGCGCCCCAGCAGCTTCAGGTATTGCTTGGGAAGCTCGGCGCCGACGCGAGAACCCATGCCGGCGGCCGCTATCACGGCCCAGTACTGCGCCGCCTGCAACTCAGGACGGGTGGACAATGAGGTAAAAGGTCTCGTGGGGACGAATCATTCCCAGCAGAGTGCGGGCCCGGGCTTCGATGGCGGCAACACCGGACTTGAGATCCGCGATTTCGGCGTCCAGTGCCGTGTTCCGCGCGCGCAGCGCCGCGTTGCCGTTGACCTGCACCACCACTTCGTTTTTCAGCCGATGTGCGTGCGCAAGGCCGCCGTCGGCGATCCAGAGTCGATACTGGAGCGCCACCAGCAGCAATATCCAAACCACTGTAAGAACACGCGGCATCCTATTAATTTATCAGAGTTTTATCCGAAATGCTTTAGCGCCTGGATAGCGGGCGGAGCGGCCCAGTTTCTGCTCGATGCGCAGCAACTGGTTGTACTTGGCGGTACGGTCTGAACGGCACAGCGAACCGGTCTTGATCTGGGTGGCGGCACTGCCCACCGCAATGTCGGCAATGGTCGCGTCTTCGGTCTCGCCGGACCGGTGGGAAACCACGCTGGCGTAACCGGCTTTTTCCGCCATGCGGATGGCGGCCAGCGTCTCGGTGAGCGTGCCGATCTGGTTGGGTTTGATCAGGATGGCGTTGGCGATGCCCTCGTCAATGCCGCGCTTCAGGATCGCCGTGTTGGTCACGAACAGGTCGTCGCCGACCAGCTGGACCTTCTTGCCCAGCTTTCGGGTGAGAAGCGCCCAGCCCTCCCAATCATTCTCGGCACAGCCGTCCTCTATCGAAATCACCGGATAGCGCTGGCAAATTCCGGCCAGGTAATCCGTGAACTGCGCCGGCGTGAACGACTTGCCCTCGCCTTCGAGGTGATATTTGCCGTCCCTGAAGAACTCGCTGGAGGCGACGTCCAGCCCGAGATAGATGTCCTTACCCAGGCGGTAACCGGCCCGATCCACGGCCTCCACCAGGCATTCCAGCGCCGCCTCGTTGGACGGCAGGTCTGGGGCGAAGCCGCCTTCATCGCCGACCGCCGTATTGAGTTTGCGACTGCGCAGCACTGCCTTGAGCGCATGGAAGGTCTCCACGCCCATGCGCAAGGCCTCGGAGAAGCTCGTCGCACCGACCGGCAAAATCATGAACTCCTGGATGTCGATGTTGTTGTCGGCGTGGGCACCGCCATTGATCACGTTCATCATCGGCACTGGCAGGTTCTTGTTCGAACCCATCCGGCGATACAGCGGCTGGCCCTTCTCGGCGGCGGCGGCATGGGCCGCTGCCAGCGACACCGCCAACAGCGCGTTGGCGCCCAGGTTCGACTTGGTGCTGGTGCCGTCAACCGCAATCAGCGCTTTGTCGAGGGCCGGCTGGTTCTGGGCCTCGAGGCCTTTCACGGCACGTGCGATCGGACCGTTGACGTTGCGAACCGCCTGCGTCACGCCCTTGCCGAGGTAGCGGCCCTTGTCGCCGTCCCGCAGCTCGACCGCCTCGCGGGTACCGGTCGAAGCCCCGCTGGGTGCGGCAGCTCGGCCAATGGCGCCCGACGCCAGCACCACCTCGGCTTCGACGGTGGGGTTGCCGCGCGAATCGATAATTTCAAGGCCGGTAACTTTTTTGATTCTGGACATGGAATTTATTTGATTTTCGAGGCGAACTGGATTTCTTCGGGTACGTGGTGCTTCACGACGCGGTCGATCGCCTGCAGCGTCTTCAGCAGCGGCTCAATCAGCTGCAGCGGCCAGGAATTGGGGCCGTCGCAGAGCGCCGAATTTGGGTCTGGATGGGTTTCCATGAACAGCCCGGCCACGCCGGCACCCACCGCCGCGCGCGCCAGCACCGGGATCATTTCGCGCATGCCGCCAGAGGCATTGCCCTGTCCGCCCGGCAGCTGCACGGTGTGGGTGGCGTCAAACACCACCGGGGCGTACTGGCGCATGATCGCCAAACCGCGCATGTCAGCGACCAGGTTGTTGTAGCCAAATGAGAACCCCCGCTCGCACAGCATGAACTGGTGCGGCGCGACGTCTTTCATCTTCTCGATCACGTTGCCCATTTCCCAAGGCGACATGAACTGGCCTTTCTTGACGTTGATGGGGCGGCCGGTGCGGGCCACGGCCTGCATGAAGTTGGTCTGGCGGCACAGGAACGCCGGGGTCTGGATCACGTCCACCACGGCCGCCACTTCGTTCAAAGGCGTGTCTTCGTGCACGTCCGTCAGCACCGGAACCCCAACCTTGGCCTTCACCATCTCGAGGATCTTCAGGCCTTCGGCCACGCCCGGTCCGCGGTACGACTTGTGCGAGGAGCGGTTGGCCTTGTCGAAGCTGCCCTTGAAGATGTACAGCAGGCCAAGCTTTCTGGCGATGGGCGCAATGTGGCTGGCCACCTCCAGCGCCAGTTCCGGCGACTCAAGGGTGTCGGGGCCTGCGATCAGGAACAGCGGCTGGTCGATGCCGATTTCGGTGCCACAGAGTTTCATGTATTTCCCCGTGTCATCCCAGGAAGCGCAGCGACGAGGGAGCTAAAGACCGATTCCCCGCCACGTCCGGAATGACACCAAATTACGCTGCCGCAGCCTGATTGGCCAAATGATGTTCCCGCGCCGCCTTGATGAAGCCATTGAACAACGGATGGCCGTCACGCGGGCCCGAGGTGAATTCGGGGTGGAACTGCGAGGCGACGAAAAACGGATGATCGGCCAACTCAACCATTTCCACCAAATTCTCATCGGTGGTCTCGCCGGCGATGATCAGGCCCTTGCCCTCGAGGTCCTTGCGGTAGTTGTTGTTGACCTCAAAGCGGTGCCGATGGCGCTCGCTGATGACTTCGGAGTTGTACATTGCCCGGCACCGGGTCCCTGCCTTCAGGCGGGCGGCCTGCACGCCCAGACGCATGGTGCCGCCCAGGTTGGAGCGGTTGCTGCGCTGCTGCACGGTGCCGCTGGCATCGTGCCACTCGGTCACCAGCGCGATCACCGGGTGCGGCGTCTTGGGCACCATCTCGGTGGAGTTGGCATCTTTGAGTCCGCATACGTTGCGCGCGTACTCGATAACGGCCACCTGCAAGCCCAGGCAAATGCCCAGGTAGGGGATCTTGTTCTCGCGGGCATAGCGCACCGCCTCGATCTTGCCTTCGATGCCGCGATTGCCGAAGCCGCCGGGCACAAGAATGGCATCCGCCCCCTGCAATACCCGGGCACCCTGCCCTTCGACAGACTCGGCCTCGATATAGCGAATTTTCACCTTGGTCGCGGTATGGCGACCGGCATGATTCAGCGCCTCGTTCAGTGACTTGTAGGCGTCTGTGAGGTCCACGTACTTGCCAACCATGGCAATTTCAATCTCGGTGTCCTGCGCGTCGCGTGCGGCAACCACCCGGTCCCACTGCGACAGGTCCGCCTTGCGGCACTCGATGCCGAAGTGCTCCACCACCAACTCGTCAAGATTCTGCTGGTGCAGCAAGGCCGGGATCTTGTAGATGTCATCCACGTCCACGGCCGAAATGACGGCGCGATTCTGCACGTTGGTGAACAGCGCGATCTTGCGCTTCTCCGAGTCCGGCAGGGGTCGTTCGCTGCGGCACACCAGGATGTCGGGCTGAATGCCGATGCCACGCAATTCCTTGACCGAGTGCTGCGTCGGCTTGGTCTTGAGCTCGCCCGAGGATCGCACGAAGGGCACCAGGGTCAGGTGCATGTAGAGGGCCCGTGAGCGGCCGAGGTTCACGCCCATCTGGCGAATCGCCTCGATAAAGGGCAGCGACTCGATGTCGCCCACCGTGCCGCCAATCTCGACCATGCAGATATCGGCCCCCTCGCTGGCGGCCTGGATGCGCTGCTGAATTTCGTCGGTGATGTGCGGAATCACCTGCACCGTGCTGCCCAGATAGTCGCCGCGACGTTCCTTCTCGATGACGTTGCGGTAAATCTGTCCGGTCGTCACGTTGCTGCGGCGGCTGGTCTTGCCGCGCAGGAAGCGCTCGTAGTGGCCCAGGTCGAGGTCGGTCTCGGCACCGTCTTCGGTGACGAAGACCTCGCCGTGCTGGAACGGGCTCATGGTGCCGGCATCGACATTGATGTACGGGTCGAGCTTGAGCATGTGGACCTTGAGTCCACGCGACTCCAGGATCGCCGCCAGGGAGGCCGAGGCGATGCCCTTGCCAAGCGAGGAGACCACGCCCCCGGTTACAAATACATAACGCGTCTGGACAGCTTCAGACATGGGAGCACCGGCGGCGGGTTTGTGTGATTTTAGTCGAACGCGTCCCAGCCCACAACGAACGCACGTTCCGGATGGAGAAATTCGGGCCCCGGCTATACTTGCCGCCATGCCGGCGGACACGACTCGGGCCCTGAAAGTACTGGTCGTTGACGACGATCCCGAGTACCGGACGCTGCTGCGCCACCACCTGACCGCCCGCTGGCCCCAGGCTCAGGTCACGGATTTTGACCCGGTAACGGCGCCGGTGCCGCTGGATCCGGCGTCGGCGGCCGGCCACGACCTGGTCCTGCTCGACTACCTGCTGGGCCGGGAAAACGGGCTGGACTACCTGCGGCGGTTTCGCAAGCTTCCAAACTTTCCGCCGGTCATCATGCTCACGGCCGAGGGCAACGAGTTGCTGGCGGTCGACGCCATCAAGCTGGGCGCCAGCGACTACATTCCCAAGCAAAGCCTGACGCACGGGATGCTGACCCGCAGCATCGACGAGGCATTGGATGCGCGCGGGGCAGTGGCTCGCTTCGAGGACCGCGCGCCTCGCTCCGCCGTGCAGTCCGGGGTCGAGATCAAGGGCCTGCACATCGTCAAGAAGATCGGCGAAGGCGGCATGTCGCGGGTTTACCTGGCCCGGCGCAAGGGCGACAACCAGGACATCGTGCTCAAGGTGTTTGAGCACGCCCGGCTGCAGGAGAACGAGGAGCAGTTGCTACGTTTCTTTCAGGAATGCGAGTTGCTCTCGCGTCTGAACCATCCCGGCATCGTGCGGCTGGTGGAGCGCGGCTCGACGGAAAACTGGGTCTACGTCGGCATGGAATACTTCCCGGCCGGCAGCCTGCGCGATCGCATGCAGGCGCCGCTGCCGCCGAAAGTGGCGCTCGGCTACCTGGCGCCGCTGCTCGATGCGCTGGAGGTGGTGCACGCCGCCGGCATCGTCCACCGCGACCTCAAGCCCGCCAACGTGATGCTGCGCGCCGACGGCAGCCCCGTGCTGATCGACTTTGGCGCGGCCAAGTCGCTGAATGAGTCCAACACGCTGACCCGCAAGGGCACGGTGCTCGGCACGCCGCACTACATGAGCCCCGAGCACGCCGAAGGCTTCACCCCTGACGCGCGCAGCGACCTCTACGCGTTCGGCGTGATGGCCTACGAGATGCTGGTCGGCGCCGTCCCGTACACCGCCGGCACCGCCATGGCGGTCTGCTACAAGCACCGGCACGCCCCGATCCCGGACCTGAGCGGACCGCTGGCGCCGGCGCAGGCACTGATCAACCGCCTGCTGGCCAAGGAACGGGATGACCGCTTTGGCAGCTCCGCCGAGGTGCGCCCGGCACTGGCGGTGCTGGCGTCGCTCTGACCAAGCCCTAGAGCGCGAGGTCGGGCGTCGTCGCTGCCCGCGCCAACTGAATCCGCACGAGTTCTGCCAGGGCAGCCCGGGCGGCTGGCGACTGGTCAAATGGCTCGGACAGTCCCGCGGCGATGTCATCCAGCAGGTCGTCCACCGGCAAGTGCAGCGGATTCTTGCCGCTGAATTCGACGAAGCTGACGCGGTCGCGGAACTCCGGCCGCGCATCGTCCAGGTACAGGGCGTCAACCTTGAGCCAGCGCTTTTCGGTGTGCCCCGGGTCGTGGACCTTGAACCAGTCCCCCGGGACCAGCAGCTGCCGGAGCAGGTGGTCGGGTCGATGCGGCGGCGGGGTCAGCGGTTCGGATTCTGCGCCCTCGCGCGGCAGTGCCGGCATCTCAATGGTCGGCGCGGGTGCCTGGCGTCCAGTGGCCGCCCGCACCAGGCCCTCGCGAAGACCCTCCACCAGTTCAGCGGATCGTCGCGTGGTCATCCCGGCCGCCAGCAACTCGCGCTCGACCTCGGGGCACAGTTCGCTGTCCGGCGCTGCCTCGATCTCGAACCCGGGGCGGGCATCCAGCGCGCCAATCACCTTGTCCAGCAGCGCAAGCCCGGAATTCCAGGCCTCGCTGCCGATGCCGTGGCGCAGCAGGCGCAGGCCCAGCAAAGGCGTGAGGCCCGCTGCGACCATCGGCCGCGCCGGCGCCGGAATCTCGTGACCGGCCATCCGCAGCTGGACTTCCTCCTGCACCACGCGTCGCGCCCGCTCAATCAGCGCCTGGCGCCGCTGCTTGTTCTTGATCAGTTGCTCTTCCAGGAACCGCTCGGCCTGGTCCGGCGGCAGCGGTACCGCGCTGGCCGCCGCGGCCTTCACCACCAGCGCGGCTATCTGAAACTGCGAGCGGATGCTGCCCAGCAGGTCGGACAGCCGCTCGAGCGAACTGGCATCGGTGGTGCGCGCCGACGCTGCCATCGTCGCCAGCTCGTCCAGCAAGCGCCGGATCGGGTGGTCGGAGTTCGAGAAGAAACGGCGATCGCTTATCGCATTCTTGATCACATCAAAGCGCAGCTGCTCCAGCTGCGGTTTGAGGCTGCCGTGCACGTGCGGGTCCTCAAGAATGCCGCCGAACATCCGGCCAACCAGGTCCGCGGCCTGCACGCTGGCGCGCGCTTGCTCAACGCCCCAGCCGGCCACCGGCTGTCCGCTGGCCACCTGCACCAGGTCGCCGGCGAGCTCCGCATCGCCGTAGCTGCGGGTGGACGACAGTCCCTGGGCCGACCGCAGCGCCTCGAAGGTGCCGCGATCCATGGCCGGCATGCCGGCGGTCATTGCGTCGACCGCCGCACCGGAGGCGGTGGTCGATGCCGACGCGGCGGCGGGCGGGCTGGATGGCGCGGTGACCGGATGCGCACCGGAGTGACCTCCGGGCCGCGGCAATCTTGCCGGACCGGCGCGCTTAAGCACGGCGGTGGTCACCCCGCCGCGATCCAGGAACTGCAGCGCGTCGGTGTACACCGACTTGAGTTCCGAGGCGACCAGCACCTCGAACAGCTTGAAGATCACCAACTCGACCTGAAAATCCAGATTCAGCGACTGCGTGCTTACGCGAAACGAGTTGCACAGCGCCGCCGGCGCCAGCGCGGTCGGCGAGATGTCGGCACCGCCCTCCTTGGCCAGCCACTCCATCCGGCGGCCGATTTCCCACAAGGGCGTCTCATTATCGGCCTCGACCTTGAGCGCAATATTGTTGACCGCGATCGACTCCTCGATGCTGCGGGTCTGGCACATCCGCAATTCGTCAAACGAGATGTCCGGGCTCTCGGGCTGGTTTTTGAGCTTGGCGCCGGGTCGAAACACGCCGGCGAACTCCCGATTGAAGCCCTGCACCAGCGCGTCGCGGTGCTTGCGCATCAGGTGCTTGGCGTCCATGTAGCGCCGTTGCTCGGCGTTGTTGCGGGAACGCTCGGCCATCTCCAGCAGCCGGGCCCCGGCCTCCCGGAACATTCGGTCGATGCGCTGATTTACCTGCTCCATCACCATGGCCTTCAGCTCCGCAGCCAGGGTAGGCATCACGCGCCCGTCCGGATTGGAGGCAGTCATTTCAGGCTCGGCTGACGCATGAGAAATTGGAACTAGGCCGAAGTATGTGTACTGGGACCATTACCGTCAAAACTGACGCGCGATTCGTATGCGCTGCCACCAGCGCCTATCATGCGCCTCCATGAACCCGAAAATTCCCCGGTCGACCGATGACGACCACACCGAGTCGGCTGCCGCCGCCCGCCGCGACTTCGCTGCCGCGCAGACCGGTGCCAAGCTCACGCACACCGGCCGCTACAGCATTGATCCGGCCGCGACGCGGGGGAATATCGAGCACTTCACCGGCGTCGCGCAGGTGCCGATCGGCCTTGCCGGGCCGATGCTGGTCAAGGGCGAGCACGCCCAGGGTGAGTTTTACGTGCCGCTGGCCACCACCGAGGGCACCTTGGTCGCGAGCTACAACCGCGGTATGCGCCTGACCCGGGAAGCGGGCGGCATCGCGGTCACGGTGGTGGACGATGCGATGCAGCGCGCCCCGGTTTATGTGCTGGCCAGCGCCCGCGAGGCGCGGGACTTCGGCCTTTGGATTGAGCAACACTTGCCTGACATCCGCAAGGCCGCCGAAGCCACCACCCGGGTCGGCAAGCTCAAGCACATCGAGCAATACGCCGCAGCGCGCTTTCGCTACCTGCGTTTCAACTACAGCACCGGCGATGCAGCGGGGCAAAACCTGTGCGGCAAGGCCACCCACGCCGCCTGTGAGTGGATTGCGAAGAATTACCCTGGGAGCATTGAGCGCTTTTCGCTGTCGGGCAACATGGACACCGACAAGAAGCCCTCGCAGCTGAATATCCTGCGCGGTCGCGGCAAGAGTGTCATCGCCGAGTGCACAATTCCGGACGCCCTGCTGCGCTCCCTGATGAATACTTCGGCCGAGGCGCTACACAGCCGCCGCATCCTGTCGATGACCGGGGCGTTCATGGCCGGCTCCCTGAACAACGGTGCGCATGCCGCCAATGCAATCGCCGCGACCTTTATCGCCACCGGCCAGGATGCCGGCAATGTGGCGGAGTCCTGCGTCGGCATGGCCGTGGGTGAACTGACGGCGACCGGCGATTACTACTTCTCCATCACCCTGCCGTCGCTGATCGTCGCCAGCTACGGCGGTGGCACCGGACTGCCGACGCAGCGTGAATGCCTGGAACTGATGGGCTGCTACGGCGAGGGCAATGCGAAGAAGCTGGCGGAAATAATCGGCGCGACCGTGCTGGCTGGTGAGCTGTCCCTGGCCTCGGCTGTGGCTTCCGGTGACTGGGTCTCCAGCCACGAGAAATACGGGCGCAACCGCCCGTAACCCCTACTTCTTTTCCGGGCATCCGGCCAGGACGTGCTGCCACGAAAATTGCAGGCGGCTGCGCTTGGACATGGCCGCGAACGGCGCTGACATCCAACGATCGCCAATCGCCCCCAGTTCGCCCTGGTGCTCGATCAAGGGCACGCGCTCCCGGATCCATCCGGGAACGGCTTCTTCCTGGAACAGGTTGCGCAATGTTCGGGTAAACCGCGCACCGGCGGGCTTGATGCGTTCACCACCGCGGGCAAAGCGCACGCGCAACGCAAGCTCGCTGGTGGCGGAACGGGTGACCGTGATCCGGCCGCAACCCTCCGGCAGCTCCAGCGAACCCAGGCCGCTCCATTCGAGGACCGCGCCCCCGGGCGCTGGCGCCAGTCGGGTCATCAGGTACAGCCGATCGCGGTAACGACGCAATTCGGCCTCCCCCCACGCCAGCACAGGCGACGCATCCGGCCGCGCGCGCAGCACTTCCCGCTCCAGGCGTTGCAGGGCGTCAAACGGCGGCGCCTCGAGGCCAAGCTGCGCTGCCCAGGCGCGCAGGGCGTTACTGCGCCGGGCGCCGGGCAGCGCCAGCAACTTGCGCACCGACAGCCCCGCCCCAGCCGCCGGGTCGGCGGCCAGCTGGACGGCCTGCAGGTCGCCGGCGGCGAGTTCGTCCAGCAACTCCACGGCCTCGGCCGAGAGCGCGGCGCTGCGTGCCAACATCTCAATCGCCTGCGGCCAGCGCTGCTGCAGCCTCGGAAAGAGTTCGTGCCTGACGAAAGTGCGGCTGAATCGCGGATCCAGATTGTGCGGATCCTCAATCCATTGCATTTCATGACGTTCAGCGTAACTGCGCAATTGCGCGCGGGAACGCTGCAGCAGCGGCCGCCAGATCGAGCCCGGCGTGAAATCCGTGCACTTCCGCATGGCGGCCAGCCCAGTGGGTCCGGAGCCGCGCATCAGCCGCAGCAGCACCGTCTCGGCCTGGTCATCCTGGTGGTGGGCGGTAGCAAGCCAGTCCCCGGCCTTCATCAAACTGCGAAACGCCGCATAGCGCTCACGGCGCGCCGCACCTTCCGGGCCCTCCGCGTCGCCCGGCTCGATGCGCACGTCGACGACATAAATCGGGACCTTTAGTTTTGCGCAGGCCTCCCGACAATGCTCCGCCCAGCGTCCGGCAAACGCCTGCAGCTGATGATTAACGTGCACCGCCTTGACCGGCAGCGACGAGGCCGCCAAGAGGTGCAGCAACACAGTGGAGTCCAGCCCGCCGCTGTATCCAAGCCAGACCGATGCACCCGGCGCGAGCCTGGGCAAGGTACCCAGCGCCAGGTCGGCCGGCATCTCAGGCCGTTCCGCCAAACACTCCGTACTGCATCAGGCGCTCGTGTCGAGTGGCCAGCAGTTGCGTCACCGGCACGCGGCACAGCCGCTCGATGCCCTCGACCAGCCGTTGACGCAGGCGTTCGTGCATGTCCACCGGGTCGCGATGCGCGCCACCCAGGGGTTCCGCGACAATTTCATCCACCAGCTTGAAGCCCAGCAGGTCCTGGGCCGTGATCTTCATCGCCTCCGCCGCCTCCGGTGCACGCTCGGCCTTCTTGAACAGGATGGAGGCACAGCCTTCGGGCGAGATGACCGAGTAGATACTGTATTGGAGCATCATCAAATGGTCGGCGACTCCAATTGCCAGCGCACCACCGGAACCGCCCTCGCCAATCACCGTGGCCAGGATGGGAGTGCGCAGACGCGACAACTCAAACAGGTTGCGGGCGATCGCCTCGCTCTGGTTACGCTCCTCGGCGCCGATGCCCGGATAGGCGCCCGGGGTGTCTATGAAGGTCAGCACCGGAAGGTGGAACTTCTCCGCCAGCTTCAGGATGCGCAGTGCCTTGCGGTAGCCCTCCGGCTTCGGCATCCCGAAATTCCGGTACACCCGCTCCTTGGCATCGCGCCCCTTCTGCTGGCCAATCACGACCACCGGACGGCCCTCAAGCCGACCGATGCCGCAGACGATGGCCGGATCGTCGCGGTAGTTGCGGTCGCCATGCAACTCTTCCCAGTCGGTGATCAGCGACTTGATGTAATCCAGCGCATACGGACGCTGCGGATGGCGCGCCAGTTGCGCGATCTGCCAGGCGGAAAGATTGGAAAAGATTTGCTCGGTCTGGATCCGGCTCTTGGCCTCGAGCTGCCGGATCTGCTCAGCGATGTTGACGTCACTGCCCTCTGCCGCGAAGCGCAGGTCATCAATTTTCTTCTGCAGCTCCGCGATGGGCTGCTCGAAATCCAGGTAATTGAGGTTCACGACCGGCTTAGGCCCCGTCCGCCGACGCGCGCCGGTAGACCACCCGCACATTCTGCTCGCCCAGCAATTGCCGCAGGGTTCCGAGCCCGGATTCCTCGATGCGCACGCGCCATTCCTCGCCCAGGTCCAGCTTCGCCTTTGCGGCGCCGTTCATGAAATGAACGGTAATGGGGCAACCCTTCGGGTCCTTCAGTGGAGACAGCGCTTTCATCAAGACCTCAATGTCCAGACCGTCCCCGCGAGACCCGCGGCGCGATGCGGTCGCTTCAAGTCGCGGCCCCACCCCCGGTACGGGTGCGGCATCGGAACCCTGTGCCGCAACGCCCGCCCCAGGAGCGGGATCGGCATTAATAAAGGTTAGCAGAAGGCGGTCGGCGAACCGCGCCTGCACCTGCTCCAGCTCAAACAGCTCATTCGGAAATACTTTCCACCCGCCGGTGAATTCATCCGGCGCCAGCTTCCCGTGCACGAACAGCAGGGTGTCCTTGCGCGGCGGGGCCCGCGAACCGAGGAGATCCTCGCCCAGGATGCAGGCAACCTGCGCGCTGCGATCATCCAGCGTCAGCAGCCAGCGCTTGCCAATCCGTCGCAAGTCCATGACCCAGCCCCCCAGCAGCCCGGCCGATCCGCCGCGGGACTCAATTTGCTGCTTGAGGCTGCCGTGGCAGATTTCCTTCAACAGCGAGCGGTACATCTCGATCGGGTGGCCCGAGAAATAGAAACCCAGCGTGTCCTTCTCGACGCGCAAGCGCTCCAGCTCCGGCCACTCGGGTTCCGACTCCAGTAATTCGCTGCCACCCGAGGTCGAGGCGGCCAGCCCGAACAGGTCGGTCTGTCCGGCCCCCAGGCTGTCCGCCGCCTGCTCGGCCAGGCCCATCGCGCGCGGCAGGGTCTTCAGCAAGCTGGGCCGGTTGGCGCCGAGACCGTCCAGCGCCCCCGACCCCGCCAACGCCTCGAGCACCCGCTTGTTGGTGCGACGCAAGTCGATGCGCCGGCACAGGTCAAACAAGTCCTTGAACGGCCCGGTTTTGCGCCGCTCCTCGATGACGCCGGCCAGGGCCGCCTCGCCCGCTCCCTTGATGGCGCCCAGGCCGTAGAGGATTTCATCGGGGCCGGTGACGGTAAAGCGGAACTCGGAGCGGTTGATGTCGGGCCGCAGCACCTTGAGGCCCATGCGCCGACATTCATCGACCATCATCACCACGGTGTCGGTCTTGTCCATGTCGCAGGACAGCACGGCCGCCATGTAATCGGCCGGGTAATGCGCTTTCAGCCACGCGGTCTGGTAGGACACCAGCGCATAGGCGGCGGCGTGCGACTTGTTGAATCCGTAGCCGGCAAATTTGTGAATCAGGTCGAAGATCTCATTCGCCTTGTCCATCTTGATCGCGTTCTTCCCGGCGCCGGCGACAAAGCCCTCGCGCTGCGTACGCATCAAGGCCTCGTCCTTCTTGCCCATGGCGCGGCGCAGCAAGTCAGCGCCCCCGAGCGTGTACCCGGCCAGTTCACGGGCGACCTGCATGACCTGCTCCTGGTACACGAACACCCCGTAGGTCGGCTTGAGTGCCGCCTCCATGCCGGGGTGCTCGTACTGGATGGCCTCGCGCCCGTGCTTGCGCGCGATGAACTGTGGAATCAGGTCCATCGGTCCGGGCCGGTACAGCGAGATCAACGCGATGATGTCTTCGAAGTTGTCCGGCCGCAGGTCCACCGACGACCGCTGCATGCCACCGGATTCCATCTGGAACACGGCCGTGGTGTTTCCCGAGGAGTACAACTGGTAGACCGCCGGATCGTCCAGCGGGATCTTCAGGATGTCGAGCTTCTCGCCGCCATCCTGCCGCTTCGCATTGATCAGGTCCACCGCCGCCTGGATGATGGTCAGCGTCTTCAGGCCGAGGAAGTCGAACTTGATCAGGCCGATCGCCTCAAGGTCCTTCATGTCGAACTGGGTGACCAGGCCGCCGCCCCCCGGCTCGCAGAACAGCGGCGCGAACTCGGTCAGCGGCCGCGGCGCAATCACCACGCCACCGGCGTGCTTGCCGACATTGCGCGTCAGGCCCTCAAGCTGCAATCCAAGGTCGATGACGGCGGAGATGTCGTCCTCTGCCTTGTAGGCGGCCTTGAGCTCGGGCACCTGGTCCAGTGCCTCGCCCAGGGTCAGCCCCTGTGGCCCGCCAGGAATCATCTTCGCGATGCGATCACCCAGGCCGTAGGGCTGGCCGAGGATGCGTGTCACGTCGCGGACCACGGCGCGCGCGGCCATGGTGCCGTAGGTAATGATTTGCCCCACCCGGTCGCGACCGTAGCGATCCATGACGTAGTCAATGACCCGGTCGCGTTTGTCCATGCAGAAATCGACGTCGAAGTCTGGCAGTGACACGCGCTCGGGATTCAGGAACCGCTCAAACAGCAAGTCGTAAGGCAGCGGGTCGAGGTCGGTGATGCCCAATGCGTAGGCGGCCAGCGATCCGGCACCCGAACCGCGACCCGGACCCACCGGCACGCCGTGCTGCTTGCCCCAGGCGATGAAGTCGGCCACTACCAGGAAGTAGCCGGCGAAGCCCATCTGGTCGATGACCTTGAGTTCGTAATCCAGCCGCTGCTGGTAAACCTCGGACGGCCGCGCCGGCGGCTGTTCGCGCAGCCGCTGCGCCAGCCCGCGCTCCGATTGCTCGCGCAGGTAGCTGGAGGCGGTGTGGCCGTCTGGCACCGGAAAGTCCGGAAGGTGGTTCTTGCCGAACTCCTGGCTGACGCTGCAACGTCGCGCAATCTCAACGCTATTCTCCAGCGCCTGAGGAAGATCCTTGAACAGCGCGCGCATCTCGGCCGGGCTCTTCAGGTACTGCTCGGCCGTGGTTTCGCGCGGCCGGCGGCTGTCGTCCAAAGTGTAGCCTTGGGCGATGCAGACTCGCGCCTCGTGCGCGCCGTAGTCCTGGCGCCGCAGGAAGCGGACGTCGTTGGTCGCCACCAGTGGCACGCCGTGACGACGCGCCAGGCGCACCGCCGCCTGCAGGTGCGGCTCGTCGTCCGGACGCTCGCAGCGCTGCACGTCCAGGTACAGCCGGTCGCCGAACAATGCTTGCCAGCGCAGCAGCCGCTTGCCCGCCTCCTCGAAGTGACCAGACAGCAACTGGCGTCCGACGTCACTGCGCGCGCCCAACAATGCCAGCAGGCCGTCACTCTGGCCCTCAAACCAGCCATGTTCCATCCGCGGGCTGCCGCGGGACTGCCCCTCGGTGTGGGAACGCGACACCAGCCGCACCAGGTTGCGATAGCCGATCTCGTTCTGCGCCAGCAGGATGACCCGCTCGACGCCCTCGCCGCCGGCCACCGGCTCGATACGCAGGTCGGCGCCGACGATAGGCTTGATGCCTGCCGACTCGGCGGCCTTGTAGTACTTGATCCAGGCAAACAGGTTGCCCAGGTCGGTGACCGCCAAGGCGGGATAGCCCAAATCCGCCGCCTGCTCGGTCAGGGTCTTGAACCGCTCCTCGAGATGGCGCCTTTTCTTGTCGTTGGCCTGCGCCTCGGGACGCTCCAGCCGGACGGTGCCGTCGAGCAGCGAGAACTCCGTATGCACGGACAAGTGCACGAATTCCACCGGGCGGCTCATGCTTCCGACTCCAGCGCTCGACACAGCTCCCGCACGGGGGCAAAGCCGCGCCGGTGCAACTCGCAGGGACCGAGCGTCCGCAGGGCGCTCAGGTGCGCGACCGTGCCGTAACCCTTGTGCCGGGCAAAGCCGTACCCCGGATACACGGCGTCCAGCCGTTGCATCTCGGCGTCGCGCGCGACTTTTGCAAGGATTGAGGCTGCCATGATGGATGGAATTTTCGCATCTCCGTCCACCACGGTCTCCACTGGCATGCTCAGGGACGGCGCATGGATGCCATCGACTTGCGCCCGCGTCGGGCGCGTCCCCAGGGCCACGGCGGCGCGCTGCATCGCCAGCAAGGACGCCCGCAGGATATTGAGTTCCTCGATTTCCGCGACCGATCCCCAGCCCACCGCCCAGGCCAGCGCGCGCTCGCGGATTTCCAGCGCCAGGCGCTGCCGATGGGTGGCCGTGACCTGCTTGGAATCGTTCAATCCCTGCAGCATAAAGTCCGGCGGCAGGATCACCGCTGCCGCACACACCGGACCGGCGAGGCATCCGCGCCCGGCTTCGTCCAGACCGGCACTGAGCTCACGCATGGCCGACCTGGCGCGGGAGTCCGAGTACCGCTACCGCCGCGCGGTCGGCGGCACCGCCGCCGAGGGCGGCGCGCACGGCATCAAATTGTTCCAGCTGCGCGGCCCGAGCGGCCGGATTGTCGAGCAAGACCGTGATTTCCGCGGCCATTCGTTCAGGCGTCGCCTGCCCTTGCAGCAACTCCGCAACCCGCGGCGCCGCGGTGAGCAGGTTGGGCAGGCTGACATAGCGAACCTTCAGCAATCCAAGCTTGAGCAGCAGGAACGCCGTCAGAGCCGCAGTGCGATAGGCCACCACCATCGGTCGCTTCAGCAGCAGGCACTCCAGCGTCGCGGTCCCCGAGGCCAGCAGCACCACGTCGGCCGCCTGCATCGCCAGCCTCGACTGGCCGTCCACCATCAAGATGTCGGCGTGCGGGGCATGCTCCCTCAACGCGGCTTCAAAAGTGGCCCGCAACGAGGGCTTGGCGATCGGCACCACAAAACGCAGCGCCGGATTCGTCGTCGCCAGTCGTGCGGCGGCCTGGGCAAACGGCGCGGCGACAGATTTCATTTCGCCGCGGCGGCTGCCGGGCAGCAAGGCGACCAGCGGACCGCCGGCGGGGATTCCAAGCGCTTGCCGCGCCGGGCCTGTCGAG
>JANNAK010000012.1:0-6705 GCA_031384195.1 Gammaproteobacteria bacterium | reverse complement strand
CTGGTTGGCGCTACCGGAGATTACTTCTCCAATCCGACCTCTTACCTGGACGACCCGGAGGTCACCTGGGGCCTGGCGGCGCTGGATACGGTCGACACGCGGGCCCAATTCCTGCCGCTGGACTCGGTGATTGAGCAGCAGCTCGACCGCTACGTGTTCATCCGCAATGCCTACCTGCAGAACCGGCTGAACAAGGTTTACGACGGCAATCCGCCCAAGGAAGATTTCGACTTCGACGACTAAGTCGGGATCACCCAGCTTTTCTACTTTTTGAATCGCTCCTCGGCCATGCGGTCGGCGATTTCGCCGGTGGGCTGTCCGCCCGACCTTGCGCGCTCGAAGATGGTCGCCAAGGTCTCGCCAATCCGGTCCAGGTGCGCCTTGACCTTGGCCTGATCGTACTGCGGGCCTTCGTAAAAAATATCGATGATGCCGCCGGCGTTGATCACATAGTCGGGGGCGTAGAGGATTCCGCGCTGCGCCAGCAGCCGATCGTGCCGGGACTCTGCCAATTGATTGTTGGCGGCGCCGGCAATGACCTTGGCCTTCAACTGCGGAATAGACGAATCGTTGAGGATTGCCCCGAGCGCACACGGTGCGAAGACATCGACGTCCACGCCGAAAATTGCGTCCATGCTGACCGGTGTGGCGCCGAACTCCTGCGCACAGCGCTCAACCGCAGGCGTGTGCAGGTCGGTGACCCACAGCTTGGCGCCCGCCTCGTGCAGATGCGCGGCAAGCCGGTAGCCCACGTTTCCCAGGCCCTGGATGGCCACCTTCAGGCCGTTCAGCTGGTCGCGCCCCAGCTGGGCCCGCACCGCAGCCAGCAGCCCGACGAACACGCCATAGGCCGTGGCCGGCGAGGGATCGCCGGTGCGTCCGGCGGCAACAGACTTTTCGTCGGCCAGTCCGCCGACATAGGGGGTGTGCTCTGCCATCAACCGGATGTCGGCCACGCCGGTGCCGGAGTCCTCCGCGACCACGTAGCGTCCGCCCAAGGTGTGCACGAAACGGCCCATGGCGCGCATCATCTCTGGCGACTTGTCGCGGCGCGGGTCTCCCAGGATGACGCTCTTGCCGCCGCCCTGGGGCAAGCCGGCCATGGCCGCCTTGTAGGTCATGCCGCGAGACAGGCGCAAGACGTCGGTCACGGCTTCCACTTCGCTGGCGTAAGGCCACATCCGGCAGCCTCCCAGGCCCTTTCCCAGACGCGTGCTGTGCACGGCGATGATGGCGCGCAGTCCGGTGGCGCGATCGTGATGATGCGCCACCAGTTCGTGGCCATCGAATTCGGGGTGGGTAAAGACGGCCATGGGATTTCTGCTTCTTCGATTGGCCGCCATTTTACCCGACCGCGCCCCGACCTGAGACCTGCGCGCGACGTTAAACTAGACATGGGTACCTCACCCAAAGCACCCGGACCCGGCCTGGCGGCATCCTGCACGCCGCCGGCCCCCGGGGCCGACGATTTCCAATGGAGTAGCCGAATGTCCAGCACCGATCCCATCGTTATTACTGCCGCGGTGCGCACGCCCATTGGCGGCATGCTCGGCCAGTTTTCGCCGCTGGCCGCCCCGCAGCTAGGCTCGGTGGCGATCCGGGCCGCGGTTGAGCGCTCCGCGTTGCAGCCTGCCGACGTCGAGGAAGTGATCTTCGGCTGCGTCCTCTCGGCCGGCCTTGGCCAAGCCCCCGCCCGCCAGGCTGCCCTCGGTGCCGGCCTGCCCCAGGCCACCGGCTGCACCACGATCAACAAGATGTGCGGCAGCGGCCTCAAGGCCGTGATGCTGGCCCACGACCTGCTGCAGGCCGGCTCGGCAAAGGTCATGGTGGCCGGCGGCATGGAGTCGATGACCAACGCCCCCTACCTGCTGCCCAAGGCACGCGGCGGCTACCGCTACGGCCACGCCCAGATGTACGACCACATGGCGCTGGACGGCCTTGAGGACGCCTACGAGAAGGGCACCGCGATGGGCGTGTACGCCGAGCGTACCGCCGAGAAGTACGGATTCACCCGCGAGCAGCAGGATGCGTTCGCGATCGCCTCGCTGGCGCGCGCCAAGGCCGCCACCGAGGACGGCAGTTTTGATTTTGAAATCGCCCCGGTCGAGGTACCGGGCAAGGCGGGTTCCGAAACCATCAGCCGCGACGAGCAGCCGTACAAGGGCCGCCCGGACAAGATCCCGACCCTGCGGCCGGCGTTCAAGAAGGACGGTACCGTGACCGCGGCGACCTCCAGCTCCATCTCCGACGGCGCAGCGGCGCTGGTGCTGATGTCGCAGTCCGAGGCCACCCGGCGAGGCCTCAAGCCGCTGGCCCGCATTCTCGGGCACGCCAGCCACGCCCGCATGCCGGGCGAATTCACCATCGCGCCGGTCTACGCCATTGCCGACCTGCTGAAGAAGACGGGCTGGAAGGCCGCCGACGTCGACCTGTGGGAAATCAACGAGGCCTTTGCGGTCGTGACCATGGCAGCCATGCGGGAGCACCAGCTCGCGCATGACAGGGTCAATGTTCACGGTGGCGCCTGCGCACTGGGCCATCCGATCGGCGCCTCGGGCGCGCGCATCACGACCACGCTGCTCGGTGCCTTGAAGAAGCGCGGCGGCAAGCGCGGTATTGCGACACTGTGTATTGGTGGCGGCGAGGCAGTGGCGCTGGCCGTAGAAATGGCCTGAGGTCACGGCCGGGGGCATCGCCCGGGCGCCGCCGGAACCTGGCGCCAGAAAAAATGGTTGGGGGACTAGGGCTCGAACCTAGATAAACAGTGTCAGAGACTGTTGTCCTACCATTAGACGATCCCCCACCAGGACTAACGCATCTGCCGAGGGGCAAGCGGTACTGCCCCCTCGCCATCCCGCCGGTGGTCGGAGGGATGGCGCAGCACTTTAACCTAGCGCTTGCTGTACTGGTAACCCTTGCGCGCCTTGTGCAGGCCGACCTTCTTGCGCTCCACCGCGCGCGAGTCGCGGGTTACGAATCCGGCCGTCCGCAGCGTCGGGCGCAGCGTTGCGTCGTAGTTCATCAGCGCACGGGTGATGCCGTGGCGGATGGCGCCGGCCTGGCCCGAGGGGCCGCCACCGGCAACGGTGATACGGATGTCGAAGCGGCCCATGGAGTCGGTGGCCTCGAGCGGCTGGCGCACGATCATGCGTGAGGTCTCGCGACCGCCGAAGTACTGCTCCAGCGTCTTGCCGTTGACCGTGATGTCGCCCTTGCCAACCTGCAGGAACACGCGGGCGGCGGCCGTCTTGCGGCGGCCGGTGCCGTACTTGTACTGAGGCGCCTTGTGTTTGATCGGCGCTGACTTCGCAGCCTTTACTTTTGGCTCCTTGGCTTCTTTCGGTTCCTTCGGAGCTTTTACGGTCTTGGCGTTCATTGGGATCAGGCCTGCATGATTTTGGGTTGCTGGGCGGTGTGCGGGTGCTGGTCACCCACGTACACCTTGAGCTTGCGGAACTGCGCATAACCGAGCGGGCCCTTGGGCAGCATGCCCTTGACGGCCTTCTCAATGGCGCGTTCCGGATGCTTTTCGAGCATCTGGCCAAGCGTTTGCGACTTGATGCCGCCGACCCAACCGGTGTGCCGGTAGTAAATCTTGTCCTTGATCTTGTTGCCCGTCACGCGAATCTTCTCGGCATTGATCACAACGACGTAGTCGCCGGTATCTGCGTTGGGCGTGAATTCGGGTTTGTGCTTGCCACGCAGGACGGTGGCAATACGGGTGGCCAGGCGCCCAAGGGTCTTGTCGGTGGCATCCACCAACAGCCATTCGCGCTTGGCCGTTTCATTGTTGATGAAAACGGTCTTCATGTCTGCTGCTCGTCGTTATTTATAGTTCAGTTGAATCAGGCACTTATGCCTGCCTCAACCTCGGACCTTTGCCGGTTGCCCGACAAAAGGGCGCGCATTATGCCGAATGGGGGGGCACGGGGCAAGGCCGTCAGGGGCGGATGTCGACCGGCGTCCCGTCCGGGACCATCGCCCAGATCTGCTCGATCTCGTCGTTGGTCACGGCCACGCAGCCGTGGGTCCAGTCGGTCAGCAAGTGCTTGCGCAGGTTTTCCCGCGAGCCCGGGCGCAGGCCATGAATCATGATGTCGCCGCCAGGATCACAACCGACCTCGCGGGCCCGCGCCACGTCGTCTTCGGAGGGGTAGGAAATGCGCAAGGCACGGTAAAAATCCGAATTCGGCTTGCGACCCGAGATCGAGTAGGTCCCTTCGGGGGTTCGCAGGTCTCCCTGGCAACGCTTCTTCCCGACCGGTTGCTGGCCCAGGGCCACGTAGTAACGAGCGATCTGGTGACCACCGGAAAACAGCGTCATCTGGCGGCGCGCTTTTTCAATAACCACCCGGTCGGCCGAGCCGATGTCTGGCGCGGCAAATACCGGACCTGACAGCACTGTCAGGCAAAGGCCCAAAAAAAAAGCTTTCCCGATCCGGTTACGCATTCGAAAGTCTCCCCCCAAACCGCCCTCCCCACTGCGGGAAAGGCCCCCCTCAACCGAAGTTTATCTTGGCCTCGAGGTTGGTGCGCGAGTCGGCGTTCGACAGCGCTTCCTCAAGCTCGATCTGGCCGTCCTTGTACAACTGGAACAGGCTGCTGTCGAAAGTCAGCATGCCCTTGTCGGAGGACTGGGCCATCGCCTCCTTCACGTCGTCGATCCTCTTCTTCAGGATCAGGTCGGCGATGAACGGTGTGTTCATCATGATCTCGATGGCCGCACAGCGCTTGCCATCCTTGCGCCGGACCAGCCGCTGCGAAACGATGGCCCGCAGGGTCAGCGACAGGTCCATGAACAGCTGGTCGCGCAATTCGTCCGGGTACAGGTTCACGATGCGCTGCAGCGCCTGATAGGCGTTGTTGGCATGCAGGGTCGAGATGGCGAGGTGGCCGGTGTTGGCCAGCTGCAGGCACGCCTCCATCGTGTCGCGCTTGCGGATCTCGCCGATCAGGATCACGTCCGGCGCCTCGCGCAACGAGCTCTTCAGGGCGTTTTCGTAGCTGTGGGTGTCCTGGCCGACCTCGCGCTGGTTGATGATGGAGCGCTTGTTCGGATGCAGGAACTCGATCGGATCCTCAATGGTGAGGATGTGCCCTGACTTGTTCTCGTTGCGGTGGTTGATGAGCGCCGCCAGCGTGGTGGACTTGCCCGAACCGGTCGCGCCGACCATCAGCATCATGCCGCGCTTCTGCATGATCAGGTCCTTGAGGACTTCGGGGACCCCCAGCTCGGCAAGGGTGGGCACGGTGCTCTTGACGTAACGCAACACCATTCCGTGGGCGCCGCGCTGGTGAAAGATGTTGACGCGGAACCGGCCCATCGTCCCGGCCTGGATGGCCAAGTCCAGCTCAAGGTGTTGCTGCAGGTGGGCTTGCTGCTCCGGCGTGAGCATGCTGTAGGCCAGTTCCTTGACGAATTCCGGCGTCATCACCTGCTTGCCCATTGCCAGCAGTTCGCCCTCCACCTTCAGCATTGCCGGCGCGTTGGGCGTGAAGAAAAGGTCCGAGGCGTTCTTGTCGACCGCCACCTTCAGGTACGCCAGCAAGCGCTGGGACGACACATTGGGGGTGGTTTCGCCTTCGGCCGAAGTGCTCATGTCTGATCCTGGATCCGTGTCGCGCGGCTACCGCTTCATCATCTGCGACTTGGGGTCTTCCTTCATCTGCATCTTCTTGACCATTTCGTCTTCCAGCAGGTTCTGCTTGGCACGGGTCGACTTGAGCTTGATCTCGAGCCGCACCTCATTCTGGGAATCCGCGTTGCGGATCGCCTCGTCATAGCTGATGACCCCTGCCTCAAACAGGTTAAACAGGAATTGGTCGAAGGTAATCATGCCCTGCTCGACCGACTGCTTCATCACTTCCTTGATCCCGACCACCTCACCCTTGAATATCAAGTCCGCGATCAGCGGGCTGTTCAGCAGGATTTCCATCGCCGCAGCGCGCCCACCACCTTCCTTGCGGACCAGGCGCTGGGAAATGATGGCCTTGATGTTCAGCGACAAGTCCATCAACAGCTGTTCGCGTTTTTCCTCAGGGAAGAAGTTGATGATGCGGTCCAGCGCCTGGTTGGCGCTGTTGGCGTGCAGCGTGCCCATTGCCAGGTGGCCGGTTTCGGCGAACGCGACCGCGTGTTCCATGGTCTCGCGCGCGCGGATTTCACCGATCAGGATCACGTCCGGCGCCTGCCGCAGCGTGTTATGCAGCGCGTGCTCCCACGACAGCGTATCGACGCCGACTTCGCGCTGCGTGATGAGGCAGTTCTTGTGGTCGTGCACGTATTCGACCGGGTCTTCGATCGTGATGATATGCCCGTAACTGTTCTCGTTGCGGTAACCGATCATGGCCGCGAGCGAGGTCGATTTGCCCGAACCGGTGCCGCCGACGAAGATAATGAGGCCGCGCTTGCTCATGATCACGTCCTTCAGGACCGGCGGCAGTTTGAGGTCGTCGAACTTCGGGATAGTGGTGGTGATCGTGCGCATCACCATGCCGACGCGCTGCATCTGCATGAAGGTGTTGACGCGGAAGCGGCCGATGCCGGCGGGCGCCACCGCGAAGTTGCATTCCTTGGTTTCCTCGAACTCCGCCGCCTGCTTGTCGTTCATCATGGCGCGCGTGAGGTCAGCGGTCATCTGCGGCGTCAGCGTCTGGCTCGACACCGGCGTCATCTTGCCGTCGACCTTGAACGCCGGCGGGAAA
>JANNAK010000097.1:0-9302 GCA_031384195.1 Gammaproteobacteria bacterium | reverse complement strand
GCAAGGTGAAGAAGCTGGTGTTTCCCTTTGTCACCCTCGACGCCATTCCGCTGGAACCGTATTACCGCAAAGCGCGCGAGTCCGGGCAGATCGAGGTGATGGAGCTGGACGAGGGCATGTTCGAGTGGGGCCTGCGAGCCGCCGGCATGCGCATGTCGTTCCTGCCCACGCGCGTGGGCCTGGCCAGCGACGTGCTGGGCAAGAATCCGCAGATCAAGACGGTGACGTCGCCCTATGACGATGGCGAGGTGTATGTGGCGATGCCGGCGCTGAAGCTGGATGCCGCGCTGCTGCATGTCAACGAAGCCGACCGCCTGGGCAACACGCTCATGCGCGGGGCCGACACGTTCTTTGATCACCTGTACGCCCGTGCCGCCGCGCGCTGCTTTGTCAGCGCCGAAGTGCTGCACGAGCGACTGCAACTTGATCCAGCCACCGCACGCCAGAACGCCTTCGAGCGCTACCTCGTCAGCGGCGTGGTGCTGGCCGCCGGCGGCGCGCATCCGACGTACTTCGGGCCCGACTACGGCTGGGACATGGACCACTTCAAGCGCTACGCCGGCTCGGCCACTGAGGAACACGGCTGGGACGGCTACGTGAAGGAGTTCGTGCAGGAAGGCGAGGTCGCGTACCAAGCCAGGATCGGCGGCGCGGCGCGTCTGTCGCAACTCAAGCAGCCGGTGTTCTGATGGAAGCCATCACGCTGGCCGAGTTGATGATCGTCGCCGCGTCCGAGGCCTGGCGCGACAACGGCGAGATCCTGGCCTCGGGCATCGGCACGATACCGCGCCTCGGCGCAGGTCTGGCCAAGCTCACGCATTCGCCCGAGTTGCTGATGACGGACAGCGAGGCCTATCTCGTTGCCGAGCCGGTGCCGCTGGGGCCGCGCGGCAGCTACGTTCCGAAATACGAAGGCTTCATGCCGTTTGAGCGGGTCTTTGAATGCGTGTGGGGCGGCAAGCGCCACGCGATGATCGGTCCGACCCAGATTGATCGTTGGGGCCAGACCAATTTGTCGGCGGTGGGCGATTACGCCAAGCCCAAAGTCGCGGTGCTCGGTGTGCGCGGCCTGCCGGGCAACAGCATTTGCCACATGAACTCGATGCTCGTGCCCAACCACGGTCCGCGCGTGTTCGTGAAGGGCGAGGTCGACATGGTTTCCGGCGTCGGCTACAAGCCGGAGCGCTGGGGTCCGGGCATGAAGCGGGATTTCGTGGACCTGCGCCTGATCGTCACCGATCTGTGCGTGCTGGATTTCAGCGGTCCGGACCACGCCATCCGCGTGCGCTATCTGCATCCGGGCGTGAGCTTTGAGCAGGTACAGGAGGCGACCGGCTTTCCGCTGCTCAAGGCGCCCGGGATCGGCACTACGCCGGCGCCGACCGGCGAGCAGATGGAGATCATCCGCAAGCTGGACCCGCACCACTGGCGGGCGATGGCGATCAAGGACAATCCGCCGATGGAGAAAAAATAGTGGCCGCCACTATTTTTTCGGAGCCGGTGCTGCCGGGCTGGTTCACGCTGGACGCCGCGCTGCCGCATTTGATCGGCAGCCGCTGCCAGGATTGCGGCAGCTATTACTTTCCCAAGCTGGCGGGCTACTGCCGCAACCCGGACTGCGACGGCGAAAAGTTCGACCCGGTGCAGCTGTCGCGTACTGGCACGCTGTGGTCCTACACCGATGCCTGCTACGCGCCGCCCGAGCCCTTCGTGGCGCCCGATCCATACCGGCCTTTTGCGATTGCAGCGGTGGAACTGGCGACCGAAAAGATGGTGGTGCTGGGTCCGGTGATCGACGGCGTCGCGGCCAAGGATCTGAAGGTCGGCATGGCGATGGAACTCGCGCTGGAGCCTCTGGCCGACGGCAAGCTGACCTGGAAATGGAAGCCGGCGCCATGAGCCGCGAGATCGCGGTGCTGGGCGTCGGCATGCACCCCTGGGGCAAGTGGGGGCGCAACTTTGTCGAGTACGGCGTGGCGGCGGCGCGTTCGGCGCTGGCGGACTCTGGCGTGAAGTGGCGCGATATCCAGTTCGTCTCGGGTGCCGCCACCATCCGCAACGGCTACCCGGGCCAGGTCGCCGGCGCGACCTTCGCCCAGGCGCTCGGCTGGCAGGGCGCGCAGGTCAACACCTCCTACGCCGCCTGTGCCTCGGGCTCGCAGGCGCTGGCCGCTGCGCGTTCAAAGATTTTGTCCGGCGAATGCGAGGTCGCGCTGGTGGTTGGTGCCGACACCACGCCCAAAGGTTTCCTGAAGCCGCAGGCCGGCGAACGGCCGGACGATCCGGATTGGGTGCGGTTTCGCCTCGGCATCACCAATCCGACGTACTTCGCGCTGTACGCGCGCCGGCGCATGGTGCAGTACGGCGACACGGTCGAAGACTTCGCTCAGGTCAAGGTCAAGAACGCGGCGCATGGGGCGGACAATCCCAATGCGCGCTATCGCAAGAAGTTCACCGCTGCCGATGTCGCCGCCTCGGCGATGGTCGCTGATCCGCTGCGCCTGATGGACATCTGCGCCACCTCCGATGGCGGTGCGGCGCTGGTCATCTCCAGCCTCGAATACGCCCGCAAGCACGGCAAGGCCAGCGCCCCGCGCATCGTGGCGATCTCCACCGTCACGCCCAGCTACCCTTCCGCGCTGATCGAAATGCCGGACCTCGCAACCGATTCGGCCGTGTGCGGCGATCCGCAGGCGTTCCGTGCCGCGCTGCCGCGCAAGGCCTATGACGAGGCGGGAATCGGTCCCGACGAGGTGAGCCTGGCCGAGGTCTACGACCTGTCCACGGCACTGGAGCTGGACTGGATTGAGGACCTGCAACTCTGTCCGCGCGGTCAGGCCGCAAGCTTGTTGCGCAGGGGCGACACTCGACTGGGCGGCCGCCTGCCGGTGAATGTGTCGGGTGGCCTGGCCTGTTTTGGCGAGGCGGTGCCGGCGCAGGCACTCGCACAGGTTTGCGAACTGACCTGGCAGCTGCGCGGGCAGGCCGGCACGCGGCAGGTCGAGGGCGCCAAGGTCGGCATCACCGCCAACCAGGGTTTGTTCGGGCACGGTTCCTGCGTGATAGTGAGGGCCGCATGAGCGAGCACCCAATGCGGAACCCAATGGGGACGCTCCCCATTGGCCACATTGACCAAAGGGGAGCGTCCCCATTGGATTGGGATGCTGGCGACGCCGCTGACGGAGTTGCTGGGCTGCCGGCATCCGATCGTGCAGACGGCGATGGGCTGGGTGGCGGATGCCAAGCTGGTGGCCGCGACGTCGAAGGCCGGCGGCTTCGGGTTCCTCGCGGCCGCAACCATGTCCACCGAAGAACTCGAATCGGCGATTGAGCAGGTGCGGTTGGCCACCCCGCAGCGCTTTGGCGTGAACTTCCACATGTTTCAGCCCAATGCGCGCGAGGTCATTGAGTTGATCCTTGCCAACACCGACTGTGTGCGCGCGGTCAGCTATGGCCGCGGACCGGACGGCGCGACCGTGCGTCGCTTCAAGGACGCCGGCGTGCTGTGCATGCCGACGGTGGGCGCACTCAAGCACGCGCAGAAGGCGGTTGAGCTGGGCGCGGACATCATCACCATCCAGGGCGCCGAGGGCGGCGGCCACACCGGGACGGTTCCCACCAGCCTGCTGCTGCCGCAGGTGCTGGACGCGGTCAAGGTCCCGGTCGTCGCCGCCGGCGGCTTCTACAACGGTCGTGGCCTGGCCGGTGCACTGGCCTACGGCGCGGCCGGCATCGCCATGGGAACCCGCTTCCTGCTGACTGCCGAATCGCCGGTGCCACGGCGCACCTTGCAGAAGTATCTCGACGCCAAGGATCCGGGATCCATCCACACCAGCCGTGCGGTCGATGGCATGCCGCAACGCATGCTCGACAACAGCTACCTGCGCAAGCTGGAGTCTGGCGGACCCATCCGCCAATTGCTCGCGGCGCTGTCCAGTGCCTGGAAGTGGAAGGCGCGCACCGGCATGTCCACCCGCTTCATGCTGCGCGTCGCCCTCGAGGCGCTGCGCTCCGGCGATTCCGTCGCGCAGACTCTGATGGCCGCCAATGCCCCGGTGCTGATCCAGCGCGCCATGGTCGAAGGCCGCCCGGAAGAGGGTGTACTGCCCAGCGGCCAGGTCGCCGCCCTGATTGATGATTTGCCGACGGTGGCCGAGCTGATCCAGTCCATCGTTAGCGACGCCGAAGCGCGCATCGCCGCTTTGGGCGAATTGGCCGCAAGGTCGTCATCCATGCCACAGCCATCGTCAGCCGGGGGAATGCCATGAGCGCAGCGTTCAAGTCCAACGTCAGTGAGGGCATCGGCGAAATCGTGCTGGACCGGCCGCCGGTCAATGCCCTGGACGACGCCAGCTGGCATGCGCTGGCCACCGAGATCGAGCGCCTTGGCGTGCATCCGAGGGTGCGGGTGATCCTGATTCGCGCCGAAGGCCGCGGTTTCTGCGCCGGCGTGGACATCAAGGAACTCGACGCGCATCCGGAGAAGATCGTCTCGGTCAACGCCGGCAACTACCGCACCTTCCGCGCCGTGCACCGCAATCCGGTGCCGGTGATCGTGGCGGTGCACGGCTTCGTGCTGGGCGGCGGCATCGGCATCGCCGGTGCGGCCGACATCGTGATCGCGGCCGACACCGCGACATTCGGGATTCCCGAGGTGGACCGCGGCGCGATGGGCGGCGGGGCGCACCTGCAGCGCCTGTTCCCCCTGCACAAGGTGCGGGCGATGTACTTCACCGGCGACCCGATCCCGGCGGCCGAGGCGTTTCGCCTCGGCGCGGTGGAACGGGTGGTGTCGCGCGAGCGCCTGAAGGAAACCGCGATGGCGTACGCGCGAAAGATTGCCAGCAAGAGCGGCGCCATGATTCGCCTGGCCAAGGAATCGCTGAACGGCATCGAGGACGGCAACCTTGAGGACAAGTACCGCTGGGAGCAGGGCTTCACCCTGCAGGCCTACCAAAGTGCCGACTCGGCCGAGACCCGCCGCGCCTTCGTCGAAAAGCGCAACGCGCGCCTGACCCACAAGTCCGGCCCGAAGAAAAAGCGCAAATGAGGCTCGAATACACCGAGGCCCAGAACCGCTTCCGCGCCGAAGTGCGGCAGTGGCTGGCCGAGCATGTGCCGAAGAAGCCGCTGGCCAGCTTTGACACCAAGGAAGGCTTTGCCGCGCACCGGCAGTGGGAAGCGACGCTGTACTCGGGACGCTACAGCGCGGTGACGTGGCCGCGGGCGCTGGGCGGCCGCAGCGCCAGCCTGGTCGAGTGGCTGATCTTCGAGGAAGAGTACTGGCGCGCCGAGGCGCCCCTGCGTGTGAACCAGAACGGCATCTTCCTGCTCGGCCCGACGCTGATGGAACACGGCAGCGAGGAGCAGAAGAAGAAGTTCCTGCCGCGGATGGCGGCGGGCGAGGACATCTGGGCGCAGGGCTGGTCCGAGCCCGGCGCCGGGTCCGACATGGCGGCGATCCGCAGCACGGCGGTGTGCGAGGGCGACCACTACGTGCTGAACGGCCAGAAAACCTGGTCGACGCGGGCGGTGTGGGCCGACTGGCTGTTCGGTCTGTTCCGCAGCGATCCGGCCTCGGCGCGCCACCACGGCCTGTCGTTCCTGTTGCTGCCGCTGAAGGGCAAGGGCATCACCATCCGGCCGATCAAACAGCTGAACGGCCTGACCGGTTTTGCCGAGATCTTCTTCGACAACGTGCGCGTGCCGGTGGCCAATCGCCTGGGCGCGGAAGGGACGGGCTGGAACATCGCCATGGCGACGGCTGGATTTGAGCGCGGGCTGATGCTGCGATCGCCGGCGCGTTTTCAGCAGTCCGCGCGGCAACTGCTGGCTCTCTATCGGGCGCACCAGGACAGCGCCGACGCCGATCCTTCGATCCGCGATGCGGTGATGCGTTGCTGGATGGACGCCGAGGCCTACGCGCTGGCGACCTACCGCACCGCCAGCCGGCTGGCCAAGGGCGCGCAAATCGGCGCCGAGGCCAGCACCAACAAGATTTTCTGGTCGGAGCTGGACCTGCGCATCCACGAGACCGCGATGCGCATCCTCGGCCCGCACGCCGAGCTGATGCCCGATGCGCCGGACGGCGGCGACCACGGCCGCTGGCTGGACGGCTTCCTGTTCGCGCAGGCCGGCCCGATTTACGCCGGCACCAACGAGATTCAGAGAAACATCATCGCCGAGCGCATGCTCGGGCTGCCGAGAGCCTGATCATGGATTTCACCTTCGACGCACAGCAGATCGAATTCCGCGACGCCATCCAGCGCTTCCTGATGGTGGAGGCCGCGCCCGAGGCCCTGCGCGACATCTGGAGCACCAGGACCGGCCGCTCCTCCGAGTTGCGCGCCAAGCTTGCGGATCAGGGATTGACCGCGCTGTCGGTGCCGGAGGAATTCGGCGGCATGGGCTTGGGCGATCTGGACTGGATGCCGGTGCAGCGTGAACTGGGCTATTACGCGATTCCGGACTCGCTGTCGGACATGGCGTACCTGGCGGTGTGGGCGCTGTCGCAGTTGCCGGCCTCGGTGCCGGTTCGCGCCGAGTGGCTGGCGCGAATCGCCGAAGGACGGGCACGCATCGCGGTGGGCCACAACATCAATCCGTTTGTCTGCGATGCAGAAGTCGCTGACCTGCTGCTGCTGTGGCGCGACAACGAGTTGCATGCGGTGGAGCCGGACAGCGTCAAGCTGACGCTCAATCCCAGTATTGATATGTCGCGGCGCCTGTATACGGTCAGTGGTGGTCGCGGCACCAGGCTGTGCAACGGCAGGCTCGGCAAGGACATCGGCCGCGGCTTGCTGGATCGCGGCGCTTTCGCCGCCGCCTGCCAGTTGCTGGGCCTGGCCCAGCGCATGCTGGATCTGGGCGTGGACCACGCGGCGCAGCGCAAGCAGTTCGGCAAGCCGATTGGCTCGTTCCAGGCGGTCAAACACCACATGGCGGATGTTGCGGTGGCCATCGAGTTTGCCGAGCCGGTGGTGCAGCGCGCGGCCTACGCCCTGGCGCATGGCGAATCCCTGGCGGCGGTGCATGTGTCGCACGCGCGCATCGCCGCCGGTGATGCCGCGCTGCTGGCCGCGCGCAACAGCCTGCAGGCGCACGGGGCGATGGGCTATACCTGGGAAGCCGACCTGCAGATGTTCATGAAGCGCGCCTGGGCACTGGATGCCGCCTGGGGCGATCGTGCTTTCCACAAGTCGCGGGTTGCAGCACACGTGTTCAACAAGGACGCGGCGCTGGGGCCGGGCGCAACGTTTGACTGATTGTCCGGAGAACTGAAGTGGCTGAGGCTTACATCATTGATGCATTGCGCACTCCCACCGGCAAGCGCCGCGGCAGCCTGTCGCAGATTCATGCCGCCGACCTGGGCGCGCACATCCTGCGCGAGATGGTGCGTCGCAATGCCATTCCGGCCGAGGACTACGATGACCTGATCTTCGGCTGCGTGGATGCGATCGGCCCGCTGGCCGGCAACATCGGCCGCAGCTGCTGGCTGGCCGCCGGCCTGCCGATGAGCGTGCCGGGCGTGACCATCGACCGCCAGTGCGGCAGCTCGCAGCAGGCGGTTCACTTCGCGGCCCAAGCCATCCTCAGCGGCACCCAGGACGTCATCGCGGTCGGCGGCGTGCAAACCATGTCGCAGATCCCGATCGGCTCGGCAATGATTGCCGGCCAGGCGCTGGGCTTTGCCGATCCCTTTTCCGGCAGCAAGGGCTGGACCGAGCGCTTCGGCACGGAGCCGGTCTCCCAGTTCCACGGTGCGCAGCGCATCGCCGACGAGTGGGATATCTCGCGCCTGGAGATGGAGAAGTTCGCGCTCGAAAGCCACCGCCGCGCACGCGCCGCGATCGCGGCCGGCCACTTCAAGCGCGAAATCGTGCCGATCAACGGTCTGGACCACGACGAAACCACCCGCGAGACTTCGCTGGAAAAGATGGCGACGCTGGAACCGCTGACGCCCGGCGGCAAGCTCACCGCCGGTGTGTCCAGCCAGACCTGCGACGGCGCCTCGGCAATGCTGATTGCGTCGGAAGCCGCGGTAAAGCGCTACGGCCTCAAGCCGCGGGCGCGCATCCATCACCTGACGGTGCTGGGCGACGACCCGATCAAGATGCTGAGCGCGCCGATTCCCGCCACGCTGCGGGCGCTGAAAAAGACCGGGCTCAAGCCGTCGCAAATTGACATCGCCGAGTGCAACGAAGCGTTTGCCTCGGTGCCGCTGGCCTGGATGAAAGACACCGGCTTCGAGCACGAGCAGGTCAACGTCAACGGCGGCGCGATCGCGCTGGGCCATCCGCTGGGCGCCACCGGCACCAAGTTGATGACCACGCTGCTGCACGAACTGGAGCGCCGCAAGGGCGGCTTCGGCCTGCAGACCATGTGTGAAGGCGGTGGGGTAGCCAACGTAACCATCATCGAACGCCTGTGAAAAAGGTGACAGTCACCTTTTTCAGCCTATGTCCGGAGAAGTGAATGGGAATTTGTGACCAGCGGACCATCATCGTCACCGGCGCTGGCGGCGGGCTGGGCCGCGCCTATGCGCGGGCACTGTCAGCCGAGGGCGCCAACGTGGTGGTGAATGACATTCGTGCCGACGCGGCGGCGGCGGTCGTCGGCGAGATTGGTGCGCAGGCCCTCGCCAACAGCGACGACATCACCAGCATGGCCGGTGCGGAAAAGATCGTGGCCGCGGGCGTGGCGACGTTTGGCGAGGTGCACGGCGTGGTCAACAACGCCGGCATGGTGCGCGACAAGATGTTTGCCAGCATGTCCGAGGACGACTGGGACCTGGTGATCAAGGTGCACCTGAAGGGGCACTTCTGCATCGCCAATACGCTGGTGAAGCGCTGGCGCGAGCAGGTCAAGGCCGGCCAGACGGTGGACGCGCGCATCATCAACACCAGTTCCGGCGCCGGGCTGCAGGGCTCGGTTGGGCAGAGCAACTACGTCGCGGCCAAGGCTGGCATTGCCGCGCTGACGCTGGTGCAGGCCGCGGAGCTTGCCCGATACGGCGTCACGGTTAACGCGCTGGCCCCGGCCGCGCGCACCGGCATGACCGAGAAAGTATTCGCCGACATGATGAAGCCGCCCGCAGGCGCGGCCTTCGACCACTACGCGCCGGAAAACGTCGCGCCGCTGGTGGTGTGGCTGTGCAGCTCGCTGTCGCGGGAAGTGACCGGCAAGGTATTCGAGGTCGAGGGCGGCAAGCTATCCATCGCCGACGGCTGGCGCACCGGCACCATCCGCGACAAGCAGGCGCGCTGGAATCCGGCCGAGCTGAGCGAGGTGGTCCCGGCGCT
>JANNAK010000025.1:0-13787 GCA_031384195.1 Gammaproteobacteria bacterium | reverse complement strand
GCGATGCCCTGGACCGCTATGCCAAGGCGCTGGGCCTTGCCTTCCAGATCCAGGACGACATCCTCGACGTCGAGGGCGACACCTCCGAGCTGGGCAAGAACTCCGGCAAGGACCACAAGCGCAACAAGCCCACCTACCCTTCGGTGCTGGGAATGCCAGAAGCCAAGTCCCGGGCCGCCGACCTGTTCGAGCGCGCACACGCCGCGCTCAAACCCTTCGGAGCCCGCGCCGCGCCTCTGGACTGGCTGGCAGACCACATCCAGGGGCGGCGGCGGTAAAAGCGGAACGGCAGCGCCGGAGCCCGTCAACGCAGGCCGCCAGGCGCCTCGTGCCCGCCAGGGCCGATGGACGGCCGACCCATTGGCAAGACGCCTTTCGGCAATCGCTCAAACCACCGATAATGGCCGCCCAGAAGCGAATCCATTTCGATGACTGACATTCCCGGCTACGCCCTGCTCGGGCGGGTTAATACTCCCGCAGACCTGCGAGCCTTGCCTGTGGGCGAATTGCCGGCCCTCGCCGTGGAGATGCGCCGCCACCTGATTGAAACCCTGGGCCGGATTGGCGGGCACTTCGCTGCCAACCTGGGCACGGTCGAGCTGACCCTGGCATTGCACCGCGCATTCAATACCCCGCACGACAGATTGATCTGGGACGTTGGCCACCAAGCCTATCCGCACAAGATGCTGACCGGCCGCCGGGCGCAGCTGGAAACCATTCGCCGCAAGGACGGGCTTGCGCCCTTCCTGCAGCGCTCCGAGAGCGAATACGACGTGTTCGGCGCCGGGCACTCCTCGACCTCGATCTCGGCCGCCGCCGGCATGGCCGCCGCGGCACGACTCAAGGGTGAAAAGCGGCGCGTGGTCGCGATCATCGGCGACGGCGGGATGAGCGCGGGCATGGCCTTCGAGGCCTTGAACCACATCGGCCACCTGGGCCTGGACGTGCTGGTGATCTACAACGACAACGACATGTCGATCTCCGAAAATGTCGGGGCGCTGCGCGACTACTCGGCGCGATTGATGAAGAAGCTCGGACTGGCGGCGCCGCACCATGCGCGAACCCCGCGCGAAACCGGCTCTGAAGGCGAAGACAATTTTGCGCACCTGGAACGTCCAGGCTCGCTGTTCGAAACCCTCGGCTTCGGTTACCACGGCCCGGTGGACGGCCATGATCTCGGCGCACTGCTGCCGACGCTGGAACGACTGAAGGACGCGCGCGGCCCGCAGTTGCTGCACGTGATCACGATCAAGGGCAAGGGCTTCGAGCCGGCCGAAGCCGACCCGATCAAGTACCACGGCGTGACCCAGTTTGACCCGGTTACCGGCGACTTTCCGGCAAAGAAAGTCGGCGGCCGACCCAGCTATACCGAGGTGTTCGGCAGCTGGTTGTGCGATGTGGCGGCCAAGCATCCGGAGCTGGTGGCGATCACCCCGGCGATGCGCGAAGGATCGGGCCTCGTAGAGTTTTCGCAAAAATTCCCCGAGCGCTACTTCGACGTTGGCATCGCCGAGCAACACGCGGTTACGCTGGCGGCGGGCCTGGCCTGCGAAGGCTTCAGGCCGGTGGTGGCCATTTATTCAACCTTCCTGCAGCGCGCCTACGACCAGTTGATCCACGACGTCGCCATCCAGAACCTGCCGGTGGTGTTTGCGCTGGACCGCGGCGGGCTGGTCGGCGCCGACGGCGCCACCCACCATGGCGCCTTTGACTTCTCCTTCCTGCGCTGCATCCCCAACCTGGTGGTGATGGCCCCTTCCGACGAACTGGAGTGCCGGCGCATGCTGAGCACCGGCTTGCTGCTGGACCAGCCCAGTGCGGTGCGCTATCCGCGCGGCAGCGGGCCGGGCGTGGCCTTTACCGGCGACATCGAGCCGCTGATCGTCGGCAAGGCACGCGTCGTCCGGGAGGCACGCGGGCGCCGCAAGCCGCGGGTCGCCATCCTGGCGTTTGGCGCGATGGTGCAGCCCGCACTCGAAGCCGCCGACATCCTGGATGCCGCTGTCGTGGACATGCGCTTCGTCAAGCCACTCGACCACGAAATGATCCTGGAGATGGCCAATGAGAACGACCTGCTGGTCACGCTCGAGGACAACGCGCGCCTGGGGGGCGCCGGCAGCGCGGTCAATGAGGTCCTGCTGGCGCAGCACCACGCGGTGCCCGTACTGAACCTGGGATTGCCGGACCAGTTTGTCGAGCACGGCACCCGCGAAGAGCTGCTCGCCGACTGTGGCCTTGATGCCTCCGGCGTTCAGCGCAGCATCCAGAAGCGCTTGCGCTCACGCGACCTCGACGACAAGGCGCAGGACAAGTCGCGCAGCGCCTGAACCGGCGCTGGTTCAGCTGATGACTTTCTCGCGCTGGTAAAAGGCGATCACGGCGGCGGTAAGTACCGCGCCGACCAGCACGGTTCCCGACCAGGACAGCAACAGTGCCCCCGCCTCCAGCGGCACGCCTTTCCCCAATTGCGCGATCAGGATGCTCTGGCCCAGAACCGGCGTCAGCAGGTTCAGTGTGGTGGTGTCCATGGGCGAAATAAGCTGCACCAGGCTGGGCATCATCGGCACGAACTGGAACAACTGGACGTACGTCTGGGCCTCACGGTAGGTGCGAGTGAAGGCGGCGATCAGCATCTGCGCCGACGAGGCCAGCAGGATCACCGGCAGCGCGACGAGGAAGATGCGTACCGCGACACCCGGCTCCATCGACAACTCAAGCCCGCCCGGCAGCGGCGGCACCAGGGTCAGTCCCCAGGCCATGGCGGTGACGCACAGCGCCAGCGACGTCATGGAAAACAACACGGTTGCCGCCAGTTTGCCGACCACCAGGTCGCGCCGCGGCGCCGGCGTCAGAAGCAGTGGTTCCAGCGACTGCCGCTCGCGCTCGCCGGACGTGGTGTCGATGGCCATGAACATGCCGCCCATGAACGCCGAGAACATCAGGCCGTAGGGAAAGAACGCAATCAGCATCGCCATCAACGGGTCAACGCCGGCGGCGTCACGCTTGATCACCGACAGCGGCCGCAGCACCGAAGGATCGATACCGCGCACCGTCAGCCGCAGCGATCCGATACGCGCACCGTAAGACTCCAGCAGCCGCTCGACCCGAAACACCGACGTGCGCGTGCGCTGGCGGGTGCCGTCCTGCCACAGGTCCAGACGTGCGGTGCGGCCTTCGGCCCATTGCGCGGCAAACTCCGCGGGGATGACCAGCACCACCTCGGCCCGTTGCTCGGTTACCGCCCGCTCCGGATCGCTCGGCGCCGGCAGGATGTTGATGCCCGCCTGCCGCAGGTAAGCCACCAGGTTCGGGGCGTGCTCGGCCCCAACCACCGGCAGGTCAACGGTTTTCTCCAGGTCGCTGGATTGCTGGCTGCCAATGACGCTGAGCATCACGACCAGCAAGGCCGGGAACATCAGCGGCCCCAACACCAGCGCCGAGAACATCGTGCGACGGTCACGCAAATTCTCCCGCACCTCCTTGACCATCACCGTCAGCCAGGCCGGGCGACTCATGCGAGCAAGCCCTCGCCGCTGCCAATCAGCTTGACGAACGCGTCCTCGAGGCTGGCCGTTCCGGCCTGCTGCCGGAGTTCCTCCGGCGTCCCTTCCGCCACCACCCGCCCATGGGCGAGGACCACGACGCGATCACACAGCGCCGAGACCTCTTGCATGATGTGGCTCGAAAACAGCACGCAGCGGCCTTGCGCGCGCAGGCGCCGCAACAACTCGCGCATGGCGCGGGTGGCCATGACGTCCAGGCCGTTGGTGGGCTCGTCGAGCAGCAGGTTTTGCGGATCGTGGACCAGCGCCCGCGCGATGGCGGTCTTGACCCGCTGCCCTTGCGAGAATCCGTCGGCGCGCCGGTGCTCGACGTCGTGCAAGTCGAGTTCGGCAATCAGGGCGTCGGTGCGCGTGCGCAGCGTCACCTCGTCCATGCCCTGCAGGCGCCCGAAGTATTCGATGTTCTCCCGCGCGGTCAGGCGCCGGTAAAGTCCGCGGGCGTCCGGCAACACGCCCAGTCGCCGCCGCATCGGGCCGGCGTCGCTGCCCACCGTCTCGCCATCAATCTTGACGGTGCCGGCATCCGGTACGAACAGGGTGCAAATCATCCGCAAAGTGGTGGTCTTGCCCGCACCGTTGGGACCCAGCAAGCCGGTGATCTGGGCATCGGCGGCGCGGAACGAGGTTCCGTCAACCGCCTGCACCTTGCCGAACGATTTCTTCAGACCGTTGACTTCAATCATGGCGACGGACCTTCCGTACCGAGGAAGAACGGTGTGTCCCCGAGTACTTCAAGGCAGCTGGCGTCCAGTCCGACCGGGTCCAGGGTGTCGAAGAACTTTTCCAGCAACCGCGGCATGCAGCCCTTCGCCATCGGTGTGTGGCCCTGCCCTTTTGCGATCAGCGCGCGGCTGCGCGACAGCGTTCGCGCCACCTGCTGCGCGTAACGCGGCGGCGTCACCGGGTCGAACTCGCCAGACAACAACAGCACCGGCTTGTCGGAAACCACCGGCTGGTTGAAGTCGGCCGGCGCCCGTCCATGCGGCCATTGCGCGCACTGCGCCTTCAGCAGCCCAATCACTTCGTTCCCCATCAGCGTGTCCTCGGCTTCCGGCCGCGCCTTCAGGCGGTCGGCGTCCTCGGCGCAAATCACCGACAACTCGAGTCCATGTGCAATTTGGTCGGGCAGCTTGCGCGCCAGCAGTACCACTTGCGCCAACAGCGCTTGTGGCCTGCCTTGCGCCGCCTCCCGCAGCAACAGCGGCAACAGGGAAGCCGATTCGGGCGAGTAGCTGAAGAATCTCGCGACCCAGAGCAGCGCCACGTCGTTGAAGGGGACCGTCAGGGGCTGGTGGCTGGTCGGGTCCGGCAACACCACCTGCTGCGGGTGCGCGGCCAGACGCCGTGCCAGCGCGTGCAGGTCCTGATGGACGTCGCCAAACTTTTTTTGGCAGGCGGCGTCACGGGAGCACCGTTCGGCAATGCCGCGCAAGGCCTGCTCGAGGTTGACCGCGTGGTCCTGCAGCAGCGCCAACTCCGGCGGGACGACGCTGTCGATGAAAACGCTACGTACGGCGCCGGCGTGGCGGCGTAAGTACTCCAGCGCGACCCGGGTGCCGTAGGAGCCACCGATCAGGTTGAATTGAGCAACGCCCAGTGCGCGACGCACGGACTCCAGGTCGCGGACGTAGTTGCCGGTGGTGTAGAACCGCGTGTCTGCGCGGTCCGCAAGTCGGGCCTGGCAAAGACGCGCCTGGGTCCGCGCCGCCGCCATCGAGAAGACGGCGGGGTCGGTCCAATCCGGAATGGCGCAGGTGAGCGGGTTGGACTTGCCGGTGCCGCGCTGGTCCACCAGCAGGATCTGGCGCTTGCGCGCAACGGGCCCCAGGGCGGCGCGTATGGACGGCCAGGCGGCCACCGCCGACTGGCCTGGGCCTCCGGCCAGGAACAGCACCGGGTCCGGCAGCGGTTTTTTGGAGGCTGCCGGAATCAGGGCCAGCCGCAACTCGATCCTGCGCCCGCCCGGGTTGTCCGGGTCTTCGGCAACGGAGTAGCGCGCGCACTGAGCGCCAATCCAGCCAGACTCCGGGAGCGACAGGTCGCAGGGCTGAAACTGGATGGCGCCCATCAACAGGGGCTCGGGGCCGGCGTGCGCCACCCCAAAGGCAAGGGCCCACAGACCCGCCAAGGCGCCTGGCCTCAGCATTTGAGCGACTCGAAGTTTCCGGCGTAACGCGGCGCAAGCCGATCGAATTTCTGAACGTTCCAGCCGTCGGTCCCGGTCGACGCCTCCAGCCGGTCCTCCAGCGCATTTTCCAGCGGTGCGTAAAAATCCAGTTGCGTGCGCCGCTCGACCTCGTCAATGGTCGTCAAGTACCTGGACAGCGGCTCCGTGCCACAGACGTCTTGAGGCACGATAAAGGCCAGCGCCCGCGGTTCCCCCGACGGCAGCAGGTCCAGCCAGATCCGGAAAAACGCCTCCGGCACCGGTATGCCCGAACGCAGAACGACCCGGGCATCGCCAAACAGCGGGCCGGTCAGGACGTACAACTGCCCCATCGCTGGAGCCACCACATCAATCTCGGCCTCTTCCAGCCGTTGCCACAGCAATTCGTTGAGCCGGCGCGACTGTGGACTGACATTGCTCATCAGGAACGTCGCCAGCTGCCCCGCCCGCCCGTACAACTTGCCAATCAGGTAATTCGGCGCAAGGTGGCCTCGGGTATAACGACCGCCGTTTTTTCGCGATGCGTAGTCACGGCTGCTGACCGGGTGCGCCAGTCGCGTATCGGCGCTGAATCCGGCCGGCCTGGCCCCCAGCGGCGGCTTGCCGCGCACCGACTCGGCACGAAAACCAACCCACAACGGCTGGCGGCTTGCCTCGGAATAACCAACGCGAAAACCCGGGTTCTCGAGGATTTGGACGGCGCCCGCCGGCAGTTCGCGCGACGGAACCGGATCCCCGGCAAAGACCGGCGTATCGTCGGCGGGCAAGGACTGCCACGGCCAAAACAGCGCGGCCGCCAGCACCATCAGGCGCAGCCAGACGACGGGCGCAGCGGGTTTCGGGACAGCCATGCAGCAGTCTGGACGGGATGACAGAACGGCGCGAGCGCGCGCATTGGCGCCCAGGCATTTTTTGATGAATTTCAGTGTAGGAACTCCGTCCCGTTCAAAGCGCCACGAATTATCGACTACTCCGCGACCGATAGTGGCTCAAACCACCGCAAGCGGTCGCGTAGCCGGACGACCTCGCCGACGATGAGCAGGCTGGCCCCCGCAATCCCGGCTGCATCCACCCGGCCCGGCAAGTCGGTCAGGGTACCGACAACGACTTTCTGTTCAGGCGTCGTGCCCTGTTCGACCAGGGCGGCAGGCCAGTCCCGGGGGAGCCCGTTGCGGACCAGGTTTTCACACAGCGTCGGCAGCGAGCCGCGCCCCATGTAGAACACCACGGTTTGCCCGCGCCGCGCCAGCGTCGGCCAGTCCAGCTCCAGCGCTCCGTCCTGACGCGCATGCCCGGTGACGAACAGCACGGTCTGGGCGTAGTCCCGGTGCGTCAGCGGGATCCCGGCGTAGGCCGCGCAACCATTGGCTGCGGTAATGCCCGGCACCACCTGGAACGAAATCCCGTTGGCCGCCAGCGTGTCGATTTCCTCGCCGCCGCGGCCGAAAATGAATGGGTCTCCGCCCTTGAGCCGCAGCACCCGCTGCCCTTTTTGGGCGAGCCGCACCAGCAGCGCGTTGATGTCCTCCTGCGGCATCTCGTGCCGCTTGGGGCCCTTGCCGACGAAGATCCGCTCCGCATCGCGCCGCACCCGATCCAGCACCGCCGGGGACACCAGCCGGTCGTAGAGCACGACATCCGCCTGCTGCATCAAGCGCAGGGCTTTCAACGTCAGCAGGTCCGGATCGCCGGGCCCGCCGCCAACCAGGTAAACCTCGCCGTCCACCGGCAGGCCGGCGATTTTCCGCTCAAGCTCGACGGTGGCCTCCGCCGTTGCACCCGCCAGCACTTTTTCCGGTCCGGAGCCATCAAGAAACGATTCAATTGCGCGCCGCCGCAGCGCGGTCGGCAATGTCCGCAGACGATCTCGAGCGCCGGCCAGAAAACTCGCCAGCCGTCCCAATCCGGCCGGCCACAGGGCCTCGATCTGTTCGCGCAGTCGCCGCGCCAGTACCGGCGCCGAACCACTGCTTGAAATCGCCAGCAGAACGGGCGACCGATCGACGATGGCCGGCGTGATCCAGTCGCTGTGCACTGGATCATCGACAACATTCACCGGTACGCCGAGGACCCGCGCCGCCTCGGCCACCCGGATATTAAGTTCGACATTGTCGGTGGCCGCGATCACCAGCCGGGCGCCGCGCAGTTGGGCCGGGTCAAATTCACCGGCCAGGTGTCGCACACCCGACGCCAGCAACTCGGGATGGATGTCCCGCGCAACGACCTCGATCGCAGCACCGGCCCGGAGCAGCAAGCGGGCCTTGCGCAAGGCGACCTCGCCGCCACCGACCAGCAGCACCCGCTGGCCGGTCAGGCGAAGGAAGACCGGGAAATACGGCCAGCGGGCATCGGTCATCGGCGAGCCCCGTCGCGACGTGCGCTAATGCGCCGCCGGCGCCGGTGGCGTCGACGGCCGGTCCACGACAAGACCTGCCAGGGAATAGGGGAGCATGAGGGTCGGTACTGTACCGGCGGGGCTTGTGCGAAAACAGTATTATTTTGGTCTGGGTTAAGTTCAATATTGCATATAGACCGGGACACGATCATGAAACTCAGGCAACTCAAGTACATTCACGAAGTCGCGCGGCGCGGGCTCAACATCACCGCCGCCGCCGAGGCCCTGCACACCTCCCAGCCCGGAGTCTCCAAGCAAATTCGCCTGCTTGAGGAAGAGCTGGGCGTCGACATCTTCCGCCGCAATGGCAAGCACCTGGAGGAGCTGACCCCCGCCGGCAAGCGCATCCTGGAGTACACCGAGCGACTGCTGCAGGAGGCCAACAACGTCCGCAACGTCTCGGCCGAGTTCAAGCAGGCCGATCGCGGCGACCTGTCCATCGCCACCACGCACACCCAGGCCCGCTACGCCCTGCCCCAGATCATCCGGACCTTTCGCCACAAATATCCGCGCGTCAGCCTGCACCTGCACCAGGGTTCGCCGCCGCAGATTGCCAAGCTGGCCGCCTCGGGCGAGGCCGACTTCGCCATCGCCACCGAGGCGATGGAGCATTTCGAGGAATTGGTGATGCTGCCTTGCTATCACTGGAATCGCAGCGTGCTGGTACCGCCTGGCCATCCATTGACCGGGAAAAAAGGCCGCCTGACCCTGAAAGACGTCGCCGCCTACCCGCTGATCACCTACACCTTTGGCTTTACCGGTCGCTCGAAGCTGGATCAGGCCTTCGCCGCCCACGGACTGAAGCCCGATGTTGTACTGACCGCCGTCGATGCCGACGTGATCAAGACTTACGTCCGCCTGGGCCTGGGCATTGGCATCGTTGCGCACATGGCCTACGACCCAAAGCTGGACAAGGACCTGGTCCGGCTGGAGGCCGCGCACCTGTTCGAGACCAGCACCACCCACATCGGCTTTCGTCGCGGCATGTTCCTGCGCGGATTCATGTACGACTTCATCGGCATCTTTGCCCCGCACCTGAAGCCGGACAAGGTCGACGAGGTCGCCGGACAAGCCGATCCGGCGCTGCGCGCCAAACTGGCGGCCGCCCTCGGCCAGCGCCTGCCCACCATATAGCGCTTTCGTATTTCGATAACCCCGCGCCAGCGGGACCGCCCTGCTAACCTCGCGACCCCATGTACAAATACGACTCCTACGACCGCGACCTGGTCAACGAACGCGTTGCGCAGTTCCGCGACCAGACGCAGCGCTTTCTCGCCGGCACCATCGCCCCGGACGAGTATCGGGCCCTGCGCCTGCGCAACGGCCTTTACGTCCAGCGCTTCGCGCCGATGCTGCGGGTGAGCATCCCCTACGGATTGCTGTCGACCGGCCAGATGCGCATGCTGGCGCACATCGCCCGCGTGCACGACAAGGACTACGGGCATTTCAGCACGCGCCAGAACATTCAATACAACTGGCCAAAGCTCGAGGAAGTCCCGGACATCCTGGAGAAGCTGGCGACGGTGGAGATGCACGCGATCCAGACCAGTGGCAACGCGGTCCGCAATATCACCACCGATCACCTGGCGGGAGTGGCAGCGGATGAGTTGGTGGATCCACGGCCCTACTGCGAAATCACCCGGCAGTGGGCCAGCTTCCATCCCGAGTTCAACTACCTGCCGCGCAAGTTCAAGATCGCGTTCACCGCCACCGACCAGGAACGCGCCGCGCTGCTGACTCACGACATTGGCGCGCGCATCGTGCGCAATGCGGCCGGCGAACTGGGCTACACCGTCTATGTCGGCGGCGGACTGGGACGCACGCCCATCCTCGGGCAGAAAATCCGCGACTTCCTGCCCGAGACCGACCTGCTGTCCTACTTCGAAGCCATCCTGCGGGTTTACAACCGTCTCGGCCGCCGCGACAACATCCACAAGGCCCGCGTCAAGATTCTGGTCAAGGAACACGGCGTCGCGAAATTCACCGAACTGGTCGAGGCCGAATGGGAGCAGATCCGCAACAGCTACCTCAAACTGCTGCCAGAGGACATCGAGCGCGTGCAGAAGCACTTCACGCCACATGCCTACGACGCGGCGGCGGCCACCGATACCTCGCATGAACGGCACCTCGCCGAGGAAAAAACCTTCGCCACCTGGCACAAGCGCAACACCCGCCAGCACCGGCAGCCGGGCTACCGCATCGTCTGGGTGTCACTGAAAGCCCGTGGAATTGCGCCCGGGGACTGCACCGCCGACCAGATGGATGCACTGGCCGAACTCGCCGACCAGTATTCACTGGGCGAAATCCGCACCACCCACGACCAGAACCTGATCCTGGCCGAGGTGCGCAACCGGGACCTCCATGCGGTCTGGACGAAACTCGCCGAACTGGGCTTGGCCACTCCCAACATCGGCACCATCACCGACATGATTTGCTGCCCGGGGCTGGATTTTTGCTCGCTGGCCAACGCTGGCTCGATTGGCGTCTCGCAGGAAATCTGGGACCGGTTTGAGAGCCTCGATTACCAATACGACCTCGGCGAGATCCAGGTGAAGATGTCCGGTTGCATGAATGGCTGCGGCCACCACAGCGTCGGGCACATTGGCATCCTCGGCGTCGACAAGACTGGCGAGGAGTGGTACCAGGTCACGCTTGGCGGCAATGCGTCCAACAACGCGAAGCTGGGCGACCGCATCGGCCCTTCGTTCGCACGCGACAAGGTAGTGGATGCGATCCAGAAAATTATCGAGGTGTATCTGGAGCAGAGACGCGACGAGGCGGAGACTTTCCTGCAGGCCTATCACCGGGTTGGCATCGAGCCGTTCAAGGAGCGGGTCTACGCCGAGCAGGCGGAGGCCGCCTGATGGCAAAGATCATCCGCAATCAGGCCATTGTCGAGGACAACTGGACCGCCATTGAAAGCACCGAAGCAATCCCGGAATCGGGCAAGGTCATCATCCGCCAGCTGCGCTGGCTAGCTGAGAAGGAAGCGCTGAAATCCCGCGGCAAGCTGGGTGTTCGCCTCGAGCCGAGCCTGGACGTGGCGCAACTGGCTGACGACTTGCATTACCTGTCACTGATCGTGATCCCGCTGTCGTTCATCCAGCCCAAGCCGGAAGGCGGCCTGACCTACGACGGCCGCGGCTACAGTCAGGCGCGGTTGTTGCGCGAGCGCTACGCATTCAAGGGCGATATCCGCGCCGTCGGCGGGGTGTTCCGCGACGCGATGTATTACATGCACCGCTGCGGGTTTAATGAGTTCGAGGTCCGCGAGGGCCAGCACCTGGAGGACGCGCTGGGCGCGTTCAAGGATTCCACCGCCGCCGCCTACCAGGCCGCCGCCGACGGCCAGCAGCCGATTTTTCGACGCCGCCGGGCCTAGTCCAGCGCTTTGGCGATGAAGTCCGGGGCGACGGTGGTGCGCGGCGTGCGCTTGCCGAACCACTGGTGGACCGGCGTCTCAAGGCCCAGGCCGTGCATATAGTTGTACAGCGCCTTGTTCAGCGCGACACCCAGCTTGTCGTGATCCACGCCCAGGCCATCGTCGAACGCAATGTCATTGCGCGCAAAGCCCGCGAACGGCTCCGGATCCAGCGTCACCCCGAACGGCTCCGGGTTGCGCCCCACCGGCGAATGCACCGTGCAGGTGAAGCGATGCCAAAAGCCGGACTGCAGGCAACCCGCCTCGAACAACTGCCGCACATACTCCAGCGCATCGACCGTGTCCTGCACCGTCTGGGTCGGGAAACCATACATCAGGTAGGCGTGCACCAGGATGCCGGCATCGGTAAACGCCTTGGTTACCTTCGCGACCTGCACCACCGTCACGCCCTTCTGCATCAGCTTTAGCAGACGATCGTGCGCGACTTCCAGACCACCCGACACCGCAATGCAGCCACTGTCGGCAAGTTGCTGGCACAGCGCCGGCGTGAAAGTCTTTTCGAAGCGGATGTTTCCCCACCAGGAGACGGCCGTTTTGCGCTTCAGCAACTCGGCGGACAGAGTCTTCAAGCCCTTGGGCGGGGCGGCTTCGTCCACAAAATGAAATCCGGTCTGCCCGGTCTCGGCGACGATGGCCTCGATGCGGTCCACCAGCACCCCGGCTCCGGCCAGGTCGTAGCGGGAAATGTAATCCAGGCTGACATCGCAAAAACTGCACTTCTTCCAGTAACAGCCGTGCGCCACCGTCAACTTGTTCCAGCGCCCGTCCGACCACAGCCGATGCATGGGATTGAGCATGTCCAGCACCGACAGGTAGCCGTCCAGCGGCAGCCCGTCCCAGGTCGGCGTGCCGGTCTCGGCAAACGGAATGTCCGGCTCGGGGTGGCGGGCGAAGCGGACCGAATCGCCCTCGCGCCAGAACATCCTCACCAACTGCTCGCGCGGGCGCTTGCCGGCGAGGTGATCCAGCAGGCTCAGTAGCGGCCGCTCGCCGGCATCCAGGCTGACGAAGTTGAAATAATTGAAGACGCGGGGCTCGCCCAGCTCGCGCAGCTCGGTGTTCACGTAACCGCCCCCCAACACCGTCACCACTTGCGGGAACTGCGCCTTCACCCACTGGGCAATCCGGAACGCTGCATAGACCGAACCCGGAAAGGGCACGGAAACCAAAAGCAGGTCCGGCCGATGACGGCTAATCGAGTCCAACGTCAGCGCGTGCAGCGTCTGGTCGATGAAATTCGGCGCGGCGTCCAGTGCCCGCTGCAGTGGCGTGAAATCGGACTGGCTCTGCGCCAGCGATTCGGCGTAACGCACAAATTCGAACCGGGAATCCACGGCGTCACGGACCACGTCGGACAGGTCATTCAGGTACAGCGTGGCGAAGTGCCGGGCCCGGTCGTGGGTGCCCAGCGCCCCGAAGGCCCAGGCCAGCGGATCCTCGTTCGGCGCGGCCTGGTAAACGTCCAGCGCGGCGAATCGCGGGCCTTCCGGCAGGAATTGCCGGCCGGCGATGCGGTGCGCCAGCGTTGGGTCACGACCCTGCAAAAAGGCCACCACCGGGTCAATGGTTGCGCGATACCTCCCAAATGCTGAGGCAAAGGCCTTCAGTGCAGGACTGCGCTTTCCATCCGGCACCTTGGCCGCCGCCTCGGCCAGCCCGTCCAGGCCGGCGCCCGAAAACAATCGCAATACCAAGTCCAGGGCGAGGTCCTGCTGGACCGCCTCTACCCCGCGCGAGCGCAGGAACCCGGTGAGGTAGGCGGTTGAGGGATAGGGCGTGTTGATCTGGGTCATCGGCGCGATGACCGACAACACGCGCGGATTTGAGCGGCTCATCCGGCAGCGCCCGGCTCGTTCAACTCAGCTTCTGCTGCCCGCCGAGGTAGGGCTGCAACGCCGCTGGGACCGCAACCGAACCGTCGAACTGCTGATAATTCTCGAGGATCGCGACCAGGGTGCGGCCCACCGCCAGCCCGGATCCGTTCAGGGTGTGCAGGAGTTCGGGCTTGCCGGCCGGCGTGCGCCGGAACCTGGCCAGCATGCGTCGGGCCTGGAAGTCCTCAAAGTTCGAGCAGGAGGAAATCTCGCGGAAGCGCTTCTGTGATGGCAGCCAGACTTCCAGGTCGTAAGTCTTCGCGGCCGAGAACCCCAGGTCGCCCGTGCACAGGGTGACCACCCGGTAGGGCAGCTCCAGCCGGCGCAAGACCGCCTCGGCATGGCT
>JANNAK010000009.1:0-4810 GCA_031384195.1 Gammaproteobacteria bacterium | reverse complement strand
GGATGCCGCAACTCGGCAGGCGGCGCAGGCGGCCTGGAAGCAGCGCCACGAGGACGTCGTGCAGGCCGGCGGGCTGTACGTCATCGGCTCCGAGCGACACGAGTCGCGGCGCATCGACAACCAGCTGCGCGGCCGCAGCGGCCGGCAGGGCGATCCCGGCGCCTCACGCTTCTACCTTTCCCTCGACGACACGCTGATGCGGATATTCACCCCGCCGCGCATGCGCGCCATGTTGCAGGGCCTGGGAATGGAAGAGGGCGAAGCCATTGAGCACCGCTGGGTGTCGCGGGCGATCGAGACCGCCCAGCGCAAGGTTGAGGCGCACAATTTCGACATTCGCAAGAACCTGCTCGAATACGACAACGTCGCCAATGACCAACGCAAGGTCATTTATGAACTCCGCAACGAGTTGATGGTTGCCGAGCGCGTGACCGGCATGCTGGACGAAATACGCCTTGACGCGATCAATGCGGCCATCGATGCGCACATTCCGCCGCAAAGCGTTGAGGCCCAGTGGAACGTGGTCGAGCTTCAGGAGGCGCTCAAGCGCAACTTCCTGCTGGACCTGCCAGTGCAGGCGTGGCTGGACGACGACACGGCCCTGGAAGAAAAGACGCTTCGCAAGCGCGTCCATGAACAGCTGAAGGCAGCCTACGAGGCGAAGAAGGCCCAGGTCGGTGCGCCGGTTCTGGAGCACTTCGAGAAGGCACTGTTCCTGAACGTGATTGACCAGTTGTGGCGTGAGCACCTGGCCGCGATGGATTACCTGCGCCTCGGCATCCACCTGCGCGGCTACGCCCAGAAGGACCCCAAGCAGGAGTACAAGCGCGAAGCCTTTACCATGTTCAATGACATGCTCGCGCGCTTCAAGCACGAGGTTGTCAGCGTGCTGTCGAAGGTACAGATCAAGGCCGAGACGGACGTCGCCGAAGTTGAGGCCCAGCGGCGCAAGCCGCGGCCGATGCAGTTCAAGCACGACTCTGCGCCACCGGTGCCGGCGCAGGGCGAGAGTGCGCCCAGCGCAGGCGAGGGTGGCGGGGAAGCGGTGCGTGCAGCACCGCCGCCGCGGCCGCTGACGGTGGTGCGCGACCAGCCGAAGGTGGGGCGGAACGATCCGTGTCCTTGCGGGTCGGGCAAGAAGTACAAGTTATGTCACGGAAAGCTGATCTAGCTGGCACCGAGCCGCGAATTCCAGCGGCGCGTTCGGCCCACGGCCGGAAAGCTGTGAGAACACTGCGGCGCCGCTGAATTCTCGCGAGAGGGTGGCCTAGTGGGGCGGTACCGTAGAATGCTTTCGACACCAAGCTGAGCCCCGTCGCATGCCCGTGAACCTGAAAGCGCCCGACAATCTGCAGCCGGTGAAAGGCGTGCGCCTGGGCGTGACCGAGGCCGCCATCAAAAAGCCCGGTCGCAAGGACCTGCTGGTGATCGAACTGGCCAAGGGGTCGCAGGTGGCCGGCGTTTTTACCCAGAACGCCTTCGCCGCTGCGCCGGTGCTGCTGTGCCGCAAGCGCCTGGGTGGCCGCAAGCCGGCGATTCGTGCCTTGCTGGTAAACGCCGGCAATGCCAACGCCGCGACCGGCCGCGAGGGACTGGCCGACGCCGTCAGCACCACCGCCGCGGTTGCCGCCGCGCTCGGGCTGCCGGCGGGTAGCGTGCTGCCTTTTTCAACCGGCGTCATCGGCCAGCGGCTGCCGGTTGAACGCATGACCGCGGCAGTGCCGAAGGCGGTCGCGGAATTGTCTGAAACCGGCTGGCTGGCGGCTGCGCGGGCCATCATGACAACCGACACGGTGCCCAAGGGTGCGTCGCGCGTGGTTGCTACCGCCGATGGCCCGGTGACGGTAACCGGCATCGCCAAGGGCGTCGGCATGCTGTGTCCGAACATGGCAACGATGCTGGCGTTTGTCGCCACCGATGCACGGCTGAGCGCGGCGACAACACGGCGCCTGCTTCGCGAAACCGTCGACGTTTCTTTCAATTGTGCAACGGTGGATGGCGATACCTCGACCAACGACGCCTGCGTCCTGCTCGCAACCGGGCAGGTGGGGCGGCGCGTGCTGGCCGATGGCGGCCGTGACTACCGACGGATCGCCGCTGCCGTGCGCGAGGTTTGCGTCGAGCTCGCCCAGGCCGTGGTGCGCGACGGCGAGGGCGCAACCCGCTTTGTCACGGTCCGGGTGGCCGGAGCCCGCCGGCCCGAGGACGCGCGCAAGGTCGCCTATTCGATTGCGCACTCGCCGCTGGTGAAGACCGCCTTGTTTGCGGGTGACGCGAACTGGGGCCGGCTGGCCATGGCGATCGGCAAGGCGGGCGTGGCCGGTCTGCGCCAGGATCGGGTCAGCGTGTCGCTGGACCTGGTCAAGGTCCTGGTGAAGGGCCAACCGCACCCGAATTACCGTGAGGCGGCCGGCACCGCCGTGCTGGCGCGCCCGGAGTTCACCATTGGCGTAAACCTGGGCATGGGGCGTGCGCAGGCCACGGTCTGGACCTGCGATTTCAGTTACGACTACGTCAAGATCAATGCCGAGTACCGGACCTAGCTCCGGATCCGGCGCGACTCCGTTGCTGGTTGCCGCCGGGTGCCTGCAGCGTCCGGATGGCCGGGTGCTGATCTGCCGGCGACCCGGCCACAAGATTTACCCCGGCCAGTGGGAGTTTCCAGGGGGCAAGCGCGAGGACGGCGAGACGGCGGTCGAGGCCCTGCGACGAGAATTGCGCGAGGAGTTGGGCATCGAGGTCACCGACTGTGAACCGCTGATTCGCCTGCGCCACGACTATCCGGAGCTGTCGGTGCTGCTGGACGTCTGGCGCGTCAGCGCGTGGCGCGGAACGGTGCGATCGAACGAGCATCCCGAGAGCGCCTGGGTGTCGCCAGGACAGTTGGATCGCTGGGACTTGCTGGACGCGAACCGCTCCATTATTACGGCCTTGCGATTGCCGACGCACTACGTGTTCACGCCGCCGATTGCATCATTGCCGCCACTTCGGCAGCACTTACCGGCCTTGCCGCGCGGGGCCCTGCTGCGCCTTCGGCTGCCCGGCATCCCCGATGCCGACTACGCCCAGCTCGCCGCTGAGCTGCAAGCCGACTGCCGGGAGCGGGGCCTTCAGCTGGTGCTGGACCGCGACCCGGCCCTGTCCGCGGCGCTGGGCTGCGGCTGGCATGCGAGCGCGGCCACCCTCTCCGGTTGCCAACATCGCCCCATCGCCAGAGGACAGTGGTTCGCCGCCTCTTGCCATAACGCCAGGGAGTTGGCCGACGCACGAAAGCTGAATGCGGACTTTGCGGTGCTGGGGCCGGTATTTCCAACCGCAACCCATGCGGGCGCCGTGAGCCTGGGTTGGGAACGATTTGGCCAGTTGGCCATCGACTCCGGGTTTCCCGTCTATGCCATCGGTGGTGTTGGACCGGAGCAGTTGAACGCGGCCCGCGCCCAGGGCGCGCTGGGCGTTGCTGGAATCTCCGCCTACTGGGGCCGCTCGTCCCCGGCCGGTGTCGGCGTGCCGTCGTCGTCCGGGATGGCATAGCGCCCGGCGAACCAATTGCCGAGATCCGCCATCTTGCAGCGCTCCGAGCAGAACGGGCGCCAGCGATTCTCCGTTTCCAGCCCGGCCGGCTTGGAGCATTGCGGACAAACAGGCTGATGCCGGCCGCCAGCAGGGATCGTCATCGCCCGATCATCTGGTGTGAAGCCTCCGACGACGTTTTGACCTTGTACCAGTACAGCACAGGTCCAGACTCCGTAATTCTGGAAGCCGAGCGAATGTTTGCATGGCGCTCAAGTTCCGACCGGAACCTCGCTTCGTCGTAGTCCGCGAAGATGTCCTCGCGAAGGGAGAGCATCTCAAGGACATTCCCATCGGTTTTTGGAACGAATTCGACCAGCCCTTCCGGGGCGAGGCTCACCAACCACCGGACAATGTCGGGTAACGGTATGTTCCGGGACAGCGCCAGATGGTGGATGACCGCCAGCGCGAGCAGTTTGTCGGGCTTGCAGCGCGTTTCCAGCGCCGGTCGTTCAAGTCCACGCCAACCCTGGGCGGGGGAGGGGTCGGCTGCATCCGCACGGAGCGGCAAGAACATCAGCCTGTCCCGCTCGGCACGACAAAACGCCGCATCCAGCGCTCCGGTGTCGGCTTCCAGACCGACGACATAACTTCGCGCCAGACGCTTTGCGGACCCGCTGCCGGTGTGAGGGAAGCAATCCAGTCGCGCAGGGACTCCAGAACGTTTCGGTAGGCCGCTTGCGGAAGGGTCGCCGTCCGAGCGAGCCGAACCGCGTCCGGCCTTGGGGTCGATTGAAATCGTGCCTGGAGCGTGACGTGCGTCAGCATTTTCCAACCCAGGCGGCGCCAGGTCGGGATCAGCTTCGCCAGGTCGACGGTCGTGATTCCCTCCGGGCGGCCTCGATACCAGCCGTGAAAATCAAGACCCAGTGTTGAAGTCATCAGCAGCGGGTTCAGGAATTGCTCACAGAACTGGCGATGCGCACCCCAGAACTCGCCCTCGCGGTAGGGGCGGAATGAGAGCATGTCGATGAAGACCGGCGAGGCACCTTGAAACTGGACGTTGTAGGCGCTCGCGTCGCTGAGCGCAACGCCGCGTTTGAGCGCGGCGATTTGGATGTCGAGATGCAGCAGCGCGGCCGCCCGCAGTCCGTGGAACGACCACTCGTAGGGATAGGAGATTACCGGGAGCCGGGGCTGCGCGAGGACGTGCCGGGCCTGCGGGAAAATCGTGCTTGCGCCCGCCGGGTCGAGTTCGTACGGCAGGACCTGGCCGGCAGCGACCAGTTGCTCAAGCAGG
>JANNAK010000002.1:0-14749 GCA_031384195.1 Gammaproteobacteria bacterium | reverse complement strand
ATCGACGACTTTGGCACCGGCCATTCGTCGCTGTCGATGTTGCACCAGATGCCCTTCACCGAGCTCAAGGTGGACCTCAATTTCGTGCTCGTGGCGGAAGCCGACACCACCGCTCATGTCATTGTCGAGAAATCCGTGGCGCTGGGACGGGAACTTGGACTGAAGGTTGTGGCCGAGGGCGTCGAGAACCAGTTGACCTGGAACTGGCTCAAGGACATCGGCTGCGACGTCGCGCAGGGCTACCATATTGCCCGCCCGATGCCGGCCGCCGAGCTTCCTGCCTGGTGGAAAACCTGGCACACCCGATCAATCGCCGCCGGATTCACCGACCGCTGATGACCCTGACCAACCGCCCCGAACCCTACGTCCCGGACGTCCACCCGGCGATCAAGAACCTGATCCCCGGCTATCTCGCCAGTCGCCGGCAGGATTTGGCGAAACTCGACGCCGGAATGGCGAACAGCGACTTCCTGGCCTTGCGCAAGCTTGGACATAACCTGAAGGGTTCCGGCGGCGCCTACGGACTGCTGCCGATATCCCAGTTCGGTGCGGAAATTGAGGCTGCCGCACTGGCCAGTGACGTCGACCGCATCCGGGCGGCCGCCCGGGCGCTGGCGGCCTTCCTTCCCCGCGTGGTCCTGCCCGACTAGCCCATGGCCCTCCGAGTCTTGTTGATCGAAGACGACCCGGACTTCAGGGCGCTGCTGCGACACAGCCTGCTGAGCCGCTGGCGCGACGCCATCGTCACGGAACTGGACCCCGCCACGGACCCACTGCCGGCTGCCGGCTTCGATGGCCGCGATCATGACCTGGTGTTGCTCGATTACCAGTTGGGGACCGACGAGACCGGCCTGGACCTGCTGAAGCGATTTCGCACCCGGCCGGGATTTCCACCCGTCATCATGCTGACGGGCGCTGGCGATGAACGCGTGGCGGTACAGGCGATCCGGGCCGGAGCCTCGGACTACTTGCCGAAGCAAACCTTTTCGCCGGCAAGCCTCGCCCGAACCATTGAGGAAGCGGTCGACCGCCACGGCGCCGCCGAACGCTACGAGCGAGATGCTGCCGATCGACTATTGCAGCAGCAGTACCAGCTCCGGATGTCCGACTACCGGCTGCTGAAAGTCCTCGGCAAGGGCGCCTCGTCAACCGCCTTGCTGGCGGAGCGACGCCGCGACAGCGCATCGGTGGTGGTGAAGGTCGTGCAGCCGGCCCCGGGAACCGAGACCGGCGGGACACTGCTGGCCCGGCTGGTGCAGGAGTACCAGCTGATCAGCCAGCTGAATCACCCCAACCTGGCGCGCATACACGACATGGGATTCGAGTTCCCGAATGCCTACGTGATCATGGAGTATTTCTCGGCCGGGAACCTGATCCCGGTGTGCCAGCGCGGCCTGGAATTGCCGATCCGTGAAGCGCTTTCCTACGCTGTGCAGGTGGCCCGCGGCCTGTCGGCCCTGCACGAGGCGAACATCCTGCACCGTGACCTGAAGCCGGCCAACGTGATGCTGCGCGCAGACGGCAGCGCCGCGATTATCGATTTCGGATTGATCAAGCACCTGGGAAATCCACTCGACGTGACGCAGATGGGCGACATTGTCGGCACGCCGCTGTACATGAGCCCCGAACAGGGCGAGGGCGGGGTCCTGGATGCACGCAGCGACCTGTACAGCCTTGGGGTCATCCTGTTCGGATTGCTGACCGGCACCGTCCCGTACTCGGCCGGTACGCCACTGGCGGTGCTGTACAAGCACCGCCATGCACCCATTCCGCGGCTGCCGACGCAGCGGGCACCGGTGCAGGAGCTGATTGACGCGCTGCTGGCGAAGGAGCCTTCGTCCCGGCCGGCCAGCGCAAAAGCCGTGATGGAGTCCCTGGAGAAACTGCGCGCCGGGGCTTCCTGATCGGTCAGCGCTGCAACGAATCCCAGATGGACTTCAGTGTCGCCCCCAGCTGCATCGGGTCAAAGGGCTTGGCAATAACGTCGGCGGCCCCGAGTGCCTTCAGCGACGCGATTTCACTCGGCATCGCCTTGGCCGTCATGAAGACCACCGGGATATTCGCCAGGTCCGGTTCGCTTCGAAGGGCCTGCAGCGTCCCGGGCCCATCGAGATTGGGCATCATGACGTCGAGCAGGATCAGGTCTGGATGAAACTCTCGCGCCGCGGCGACGGCCAGTCCCCCGTGCGCGCACAGGCGCACCTGCAGTCCGGCAACATTGACCAACGCGATCTCCGCAACGATGCGGATGTCCGGTTCATCCTCGCAATACAGGACCTTGCTCAGCGGCATTGCCGAATCCATGACGCAACCCGAAGTCGGGCTGCAAGCCATGAGTATTGCGTTTTTTCAAGGCGCGGCGCCACTGGCCCCCAGAACCGTTTGCAGGAGCCCGGGCAGCTCGTGGGTCCGCTCCCAGCTGCCGCGGGTGAGGATCGCCGAGATTTGCCGGGTCGCGAACGGCTTTGAGTCGTGCGCTGAATAAATGACGACATTGCTTTTGCGCGACCGCGTCTGGAGGTCCGGCAGCAACTCGTAACCGCTGCCGTCGGCAAGCTCCAGGTCGAGGATGACCATCGGGAAGACCTTTTCGGCAATCAAGCCCCGGGCGCCAGCAACGCCCGCCACCACCGTCAGCCTGGCATCGGCGCCAAAGCGCTTGCGGAGCATGGCGGCCATGTCCGGATCATCCTCGACATGCAAGATCTCCACCGGCTCGCCGGCGCCGGATTGAGCCGCGGTGACGCGCAGCACGCGATCCAGGTAGACGGACGCGTCCCGGGCACTCTTGGGCACCAGCAGGATTTGCAGCCCGTCCCAAGGTTCCCGGGCGCGCAACTCCCGCAACAGCGCCTGCCCGTCCTCGCCCGGAGGAACGTGGCCCAGCAGCAGCACATCATAGGATCGCCGGCTGGCCTCAATGCGGGTCGCGGCCACGCTGACGGCCACCGACGGATCGTAATCGTACTTGCGCAGCAGGGACATCAACAGGTCGGCCGTATCCTCGTCGTGCTCCAGGACCAGCACACGCGCCTTTGATTTTCGCCGCGACGGCCCGTCAAGCGTCAGGTCAAACCAGAACGTCGTATTCCCGGGCATCGAGTCATATCCGATCTCGCCCCCGTGCTGCTCGATGATGGCCTTGCAGATGGCCAGGCCGAGCCCAGTGCCGCCCTTCGTGCGCCGGTCCGATGAATCGGCCTGGGAAAACTTCTGGAAGATCCGGTCGCGAAAATCTTTGGGTACCCCCGGCCCGCTATCGTGAACCGCCACGCGAACGGTCGTGCCAGTCGGGATGATCCTCACCTCCACGGTACTTCCTTCCGGAGCGTACTTCGCGGCGTTCGACAGCAGGTTGGTTACCACCTGGGTCATGCGCCGCGGGTCGCCCGGCAACCCCACCCGGTCGGCGGGACGTTCAACCAAGGCGAAGCTGACCTTGTGCTTTTGCGCGTAGCCGTGGTTGGCCATGATCGCGTTGTCCACCAGCGCCACCAGGTCCATCGGTTCCTGCGTCAGCTCAATCCGGCCCGATTCAATCTTCTCGACATCCAGCAGGTCATTGATCAGAGCCAGCAATCGATCGGCGTTGCTCTGGGCGATGGCCAGCAAGTTCCGGGCCTGGGCCCCGAGCTCGCCGACGGCGCCACCAATAATCAGGCCCAGCGATCCACGGATGGAGGTCAGCGGCGTGCGCAGCTCGTGCGACACCGTGGCCATGAACTCGGACTTGAACTGGCTGGCACGCGCCAATTTCGCCGTGCTCGCCTCGAGTTCCGAGTTGGCCGACTTGAGCTCCAGCATCAGGCGCGCCTTGTTGCCGGCCTCGACGTCCGCCAACACGCGCGCTTTCCGGAACACCTCCAACGCGCGGGCCACGGTCCCGATTTCATCGCTCCGCGACTGCTCCTGGATCTCGATTCCGGTGCGGCCGACGGCAACTTCTCGCATCTGGCCCGACAGTCCCACCAGTGGATCCGAAATCCTCCGGTTGCTGTAAGCCATCGCGATGATGCCCACCGTCAGTCCGGCCAGGAGCATCACCATCAGCTCGAGCTGCAGCGATTCGGACAATTGGTCCTGAAGCGCCTCCTGCTCGGACAGCTTCTCCTGCTGGTAGCCCTGGATGTCGCGCTGCAACAGGTTCACCGCGACCAGCACGCGCGACTCGGCCGCAAGGACTGGCTTGCCGCGGGCAAGCATCGTGTTCCAGTCCTCCATCGCGCCTAGAAGGGCATCGAGGCGCGCCCGGCCGGTGACGTCGTCGGCGCCAATCAGTTCGCCAAGTTCAACCAGGTATTTTACCAGCGGGTCCAGCGCGGCCGGGTCGGAGGCCGACGACACCACCGCGGATGCACCGCCGCTGACCACGCGGGCATAGGTCAGCACATTCACTTCATTGACCAGCAGGATGATCTTCAGGCTCCTGACGATTTCCGCGCGGGCCGCCGCAACCTTTTGGTAGTTGTCGTAGGTCGTCAGCACCGTCGCCAGGAACAGCAGCAGGATCACACCGAAGGCCAGTGTCAGGCGGACCCGGATCGAGACGCTTCCAAAAAAGGCTCCGACCTCGGCTTGGGGCGTCAGGCCTGCATTTTCCGGCTCAATCAAGATCTTGGCACCGGGGATGGAATCCCCGAAATCTAGCACAAGCGGCCCGCCTCGCCTCCCTTCCGGGGCCCGGAACTGGCGCCGAGTTGACTCGCGCTGCTATCGTGCCGGCTCCATGGAGGACATTCTTTCCGTCGTTGGCCTGCAAAAACGGTACGCCTCCGGCCTGCAGGCGCTGAAGCCCATTAATCTTTGCATCCGGCGTGGCGAAATCTTCGCCCTGCTGGGCCCGAACGGCGCCGGCAAGACCACGTTGATCAACATCCTCTGCGGCATTGTCACGCCCAGTTCCGGATCGGCGCGCGTCGCGGGATACGACATTCAGACGGACTATCGGGAGGCGCGCAGCCTGATCGGCCTGGTGCCGCAGGAGCTGGTCACCGAGGCGTTCGAGACGGTCACGGCCACCGTCACGTTCAGCCGACGGCTGTTTGGTTTCCCGGCAAATCCCGCCCACGTCGAGCAGGTGCTGCGCGACCTGTCGCTCTGGGACCGACGCGATGATCGCATCTCGACCCTGTCCGGCGGGATGAAGCGGCGCGTGATGATCGCCAAAGCGCTGGCCCACGAACCGCGCCTGCTGTTTCTCGATGAGCCCACGGCCGGGGTGGACGTGGAGTTGCGTCGCGGCCTCTGGTCCCTCGTCCGCCGCCTGCGCGACAGTGGCGTGACGGTGATCCTGACCACCCACTACATCGAGGAAGCCGAGGAAATGGCTGACCGGATCGGCGTCATCCACCGCGGCGAACTGATCGTGGTCGAGGACAAGACGGCCCTGATGCAAAAGCTCGGCCGCAAGCAACTGATCCTGAACCTGGTCGAGCCCCTGCCCGCCATCCCGGACGGCCTGGCCGAGTGGCCCCTGGAAGTGGCCGCCGGCGGGCACGAGCTGCGATACACATTTGACGCCCGCGACGAGCAGGCCGGCATCCCGCGATTGCTCCGGCGCCTGGCGGAATTGGGCATCGGGTTCCGTGATCTGAACACCCGCCAGAGTTCGCTGGAGGACATCTTCATCGGCCTGGTGAGCGACTCGGGAGAAAAAGGGGACCGTCGACCTTTTTCGACGCCGTCCAGCACATGACCGCCCCGGCGCCGCCAAAAAAGGGCACCGTCCCCTTTATCAACCGCCACGGCGTCTGGGCCATCTACCGCTTTGAGATGGCCCGCTTCCTGCGGACCCTGTTGCAGAGCGTCCTGACCCCGGTTATTACAACCTCGCTGTACTTCGTGGTTTTCGGCGCGGCGATCGGCTCGCGCATGAGCGAGGTGGACGGCGTGCCCTACGGGTCGTTCATCGTCCCGGGCCTGATCATGCTCGCCCTGTTTACCGAGAGCATTTTCAATGCGTCTTTCGGCATCCACTTTCCGAAATACTCCGGGACCATCTATGAATTGCTTTCCGCGCCCGTCTCCGCCTTTGAAATTGTCCTGGCCTACGTCGGGGCGGCCGCCACCAAGTCGATCGCGCTGGGCTTGATCATCCTGGCAACCTCGACGCTGTTCGTTCCGCTGCAGATCCTGCACCCGGCCTGGATGCTGGCCTTCCTGGTGCTGACCGCCACCGCCTTCAGCCTGTTCGGCTTCATCGTCGGCATCTGGGCCACCAGCTGGGAGCAGATGCAGTTGATCCCGATGCTGGTGGTAACCCCGCTGACCTTCCTCGGCGGGGCGTTCTACTCCATCAGCATGCTGCCGCCGGCCTGGCAGACCGTCGCGCTGTTCAACCCGGTGGTGTATCTGATCAGCGGCTTTCGCTGGAGCTTCTACGGCACCGCGGATGTCAGCGTGGCCACCAGCCTGGGCGCGACCCTGGGGTTCCTGCTGGTGTGCATGGTGCTGGTCTGGTGGATCTTCAAGACCGGCTACCGCCTGAAGAACTGATGGCGGCAGGGAAGCGCCGCACTACGGCGAGGTCGCCATCCGCAGCACGTGCTCGACCAGGCGCTCGGGCCGCACCGGCTTGAACAGGTAGTCGTCGGCACCAGCCCGGCGGGCGCTTCGTACCGCCTGCGTGCTGTCCAGCGAGGTCATCATGATCACGCGCACCAGCCTCCAGCGGGCATCGGCGCGGATCTCGTCAAGCAGCTTGTGGCCATCGCTGTCACCGACCTGGGAGTCCAGCACCACCACGTCCACCGGAGCTGATTTGGCGACGTAATCGCGGACCGCCGGACCCGAATCCACCCGGTCGACCTTGAGGCCGTTCAATTCCAGGACCTGTTGCACGGCCGCCGCCAGGACAGCATTGCCGTCAACCAGCAGCACCCGGATCGGGCGTTCGGATTCATTCGTCACGGCGTCTCCACGTTCCGGCGCAATTGCTGGTTGATGGTAACCCTGAAAACGACGGTCTCCGGCGCACGACGAAAAAAAACCCCGGCCGAGCCGGGGTTTTTCGGTCCTGCAACCGGCATTACTCGCCAGATTCCTCTTTCGCTTCAGCGACTTCTTCCGCGCCACCGCCACCCAGCGGCGACTCGCCACCGGTGGCTTCGAACGCGCCGGCACCGGTGCTGGGTGCCTGCAGGTCGGCCAACAGCGAGCCGCCGCGCGAACGGCGCCGCTGCTCGTGGTAGGCCAGGCCGGTGCCCGCCGGGATCAAACGCCCGACGATTACGTTTTCCTTCAGGCCGCGCAGCTCGTCTCGGGAACCGCGCACCGACGCTTCGGTGAGCACTCGGGTGGTCTCCTGGAACGACGCCGCCGAGATGAAGGACTCGGTGGACAAGCTGGCCTTGGTGATGCCGAGCAGCAGGCGATGGAAATTCGCGCCCTTGCCCTTGTCGGCCTTGACCTTCTTGTTCTCGGCATACACGCCGAAGATTTCCACCTGCTCGCCCTGCAGGAAGCGGGAATCGCCCGGTTCGGCAATTTCCACCTTGCGCAGCATCTGGCGAATGATGGTCTCGATGTGCTTGTCGTTGATCTTCACGCCCTGCAGCCGGTAAACGTCCTGGATTTCCTTCACCAGGTAGTTGGCCAGCGCCGTGACGCCCTGCAAGCGCAGGATGTCGTGCGGAGACGGCTCGCCGTCCGAGATGATTTCGCCCTGCGCAACATGCTCGCCCTCGAACACGGTGATCTGGCGCCACTTCGGAATCAGCAGCTCGACTTCCTCGCCGTCGCCGGTGACGATCTTCAGGCGCTGCTTGCCCTTGGTTGCCGTGCCGAAACGAACCGTACCCGTGGCCTCGGCCAGGACGGAGGGATCCTTCGGCTTGCGGGCCTCGAACAGGTCGGCAACGCGCGGCAGACCGCCGGTGATGTCGCGCGACTTTGAGGCTTCCTGCGGGATGCGGGCGATGACGTCGCCGACCCGGATCTCCGTGCCGTCCTCGACCGTCACGATCGCCTTGGGCGGAAGTGAATAGGTCGCCGGAATATCGGTGCCCGGGAAGGTCAGCTCGCGCCCACGGCCATCAATCAGCTTGATCAGCGGCCGCAGGTCCTTGCCGGCGCTGCCGCGTGACTTGTGCTCGGTGACGACCAGCGTCGAAACGCCAGTGACATCGTCGATCTCGCGGGCGACGGTGACGCCTTCCTCGAAGTCCTCGAAGCGGACGCGACCGGCCAGCTCGGTGACGATCGGGTGGGTGTGTGGATCCCATTTGGCGATCCGGTGGCCGGCCTTGATCTCGTCGTTGTCCTTGACGGTGATCTGCGCGCCGTACGGAATCTTGTAGCGCTCACGCTCACGACCGTTGCTGTCGATCACGCCGATTTCGCCGGAGCGGCTGACCGCCACCAGGTGCCCGTCGGTGTGCTTGACCGTCTTCAGGTTGTGGAAGCGGATGGCGCCGGCGTTTCGCGTATCCACGCCGTCAGCCGCCACCGACCGCGAAGCCGCGCCGCCGACGTGGAAGGTACGCATGGTCAGCTGGGTGCCCGGTTCGCCGATCGACTGGGCGGCAATGACGCCCACCGACTCGCCGATGTTGACCAGGTGGCCGCGGGCCAGGTCGCGCCCGTAGCACTTGGCGCAGACGCCGAAGGGCAGCTCGCAAGTGATGGGCGAACGCACCCACACCTCGTCCACCGACTGTGCCTCAAGCTTGTCGACCAGGTGCTCGTCGAGCAGGGTTCCGGCCTCGACCGCAACCTCCTTCCGGGTGCCCGGGACGATGACGTCGCGCAGGACCACGCGGCCCAGCACGCGATCGCGAAGCGGTTCCAGCACGTCGCCGCCTTCAACGATGGGCGTCATCGACAGGCCGTTTTCGGTGCCGCAATCATCTGCGGTTACGACCACGTCCTGCGCCACGTCCACCAGTCGGCGGGTCAGGTACCCGGAGTTGGCCGTCTTCAGCGCGGTGTCCGCGAGACCCTTGCGGGCGCCGTGGGTCGAGATGAAGTACTGCAGCACGTTCAGGCCTTCACGGAAGTTGGCCGTGATGGGCGTCTCGATGATCGAGCCGTCCGGCTTGGCCATCAGGCCGCGCATGCCGGCCAGCTGTCGAATCTGCGCCTGCGAACCACGCGCGCCGGAGTCGGCCATCATAAACACCGAGTTGAAGCTCGGCTGCTTGATTTCCTTGCCCTTGCGGTCAGTCGCGGTCTCGGAACCAATCTTGGCCATCATCGCCTTGGAGATTTCGTCGTTGGCGCGCGACCAGACGTCGACCACGCGGTTGTAACGCTCGCCCGCGGTGGTCAAGCCGGTGGTGTACTCGTGGTTGACGTCCTTAACCTTGGTCTCGGCGTCGGCCACGATCTTGGCCTTCTGCTCGGGGATGATCATGTCATCCACGCAGAACGAGATGCCGGACCGGGTGGACATGCGGAAGCCCATGTACATGATCTGGTCGGCAAAGACGACGGTGTCCTTGGTGCCGGCACGACGGTACACGTGGTTGATAACCTGGCTGACGGTCTTCTTGTTCAGCGTGCGGTTGACCAGCGAAAACGGGATGCCGGCGGGCAGCAGGTCGGACAGAAGTGCGCGACCCACGGTGGTGTCGGTCAGGCGGGTGACTTCCTTCGACTGGCTGTTGCCGGCTTTGTCGAACGATTCGTCGTAGTCCCGCAGCCGGACCTTGATCTTCGCCTGCAGGTCGGCCTGGCCGGTTTCGTAGGCGCGATGCACTTCGGAAACGTCCGAGAAGTGCATGTTCTCGCCCTTGGCGCCCACGCGCTCGCGCGTCATCCAGTACAGCCCCAGGACAACGTCCTGGGTCGGCACGATGATCGGCTCGCCGTTGGCGGGCGAGAGGATGTTGTTGGTGGACATCATCAGCACGCGCGCCTCGATCTGCGCTTCGAGCGAGAGCGGCACGTGCACGGCCATCTGGTCGCCGTCGAAGTCGGCGTTGAAGGCGGTGCAGACCAGCGGATGCAGCTGGATCGCCTTGCCCTCAATCAGCAGGGGTTCGAACGCCTGGATGCCGAGGCGGTGCAAGGTCGGTGCGCGGTTCAGCAACACCGGATGCTCCTTGATGCACTCCTCGAGCATGTCCCAGACCTGCGGCTCCTCGCGCTCGACCATCTTCTTTGCCGCCTTGATGGTGGTGGCAAGGCCCAGGCGCTGCAGGCGCGAGAACACGAACGGCTTGAACAGCTCCAGCGCCATCTTCTTCGGCAGTCCGCACTGGTGCAGCTTCAGCGTCGGGCCGACCACGATGACCGAGCGGCCGGAGTAGTCGACGCGCTTGCCGAGCAGGTTCTGGCGGAAACGGCCCTGTTTGCCCTTGATCATGTCGGCGAGCGACTTGAGCGGACGCTTGTTGGTGCCGGTGATGGCACGGCCGCGACGGCCGTTGTCGATCAACGCGTCAACGGCTTCCTGCAGCATGCGCTTTTCATTGCGGACGATGATGTCCGGCGCGTTCAACTCGAGCAGCCGCTTGAGGCGGTTGTTGCGGTTGATGACGCGGCGATACAGGTCGTTCAGGTCGGAGGTCGCGAAACGGCCGCCATCCAGTGGCACCAGCGGACGCAGGTCCGGCGGCAACACTGGCAGGTTGACCAGGATCATCCATTCCGGCCGGTTGTTGGACGAGATGAAGTATTCGATCAGCTTGAGCCGCTTGCCGAGCTTCTTGATCTTGGTCTCGGAACCGGTCTTGCCGATATCCTCGCGAATCCGGACCGCTTCCTTCTGCAGGTCGATCGCCTTCAGCAGGTCGCGGACGGCTTCGGCGCCCATGCGGGCATCGAATTCGTCACCGTACTTCTCCACCGCCGCGAGGTAATCCTCTTCGGTCAGCAGGGTGCCCTTCTCCAGCTCCGTCAGGCCCGGGTCTACAACGATGTGGGCTTCGAAATACAGCACGCGCTCAATGGCGCGCAGCGGCATGTCGAGCAGCAAGCCAATGCGGCTCGGCAGCGACTTCAGGAACCAGATGTGAGCGACCGGCGAGGCCAGCTCGATGTGCGCCATGCGCTCACGGCGAACCTTGGCCACGGTGACTTCAACGCCGCACTTTTCGCAGACCACGCCGCGGTGCTTGAGGCGCTTGTACTTGCCGCACAGGCACTCATAGTCCTTGATCGGCCCGAACAGCTTGGCGCAGAACAGGCCATCGCGCTCCGGCTTGAACGTGCGGTAGTTGATCGTTTCCGGCTTCTTGACCTCGCCGAAAGACCAGCTCTTCACCGTCTCCGGCGAGGACAGCCCGATCTTGATCGCGTCGAAATCCTGGACTTCGTCCGGGTTGCGCAGCAGGTTGAATAGTTCTTTCATGGTTCGATTCCTGGTTCCGGGCAGCGCCTTAGGGGTTCTGCTCGAGTTCGATGTTGAGGCCAATGGAGCGGATTTCCTTCACCAGCACATTGAAGGACTCCGGCATGCCGGCATGCATTCGGTGATCGCCGTCGACAATCGCCTTGTACATGCGCGTGCGCCCCGTGGTGTCGTCGGACTTCACCGTCAGCATTTCCTGCAGGGTGTACGCCGCACCGTAGGCTTCCAGCGCCCACACTTCCATTTCGCCGAAGCGCTGGCCACCGAACTGCGCTTTGCCGCCCAGCGGCTGCTGGGTAACGAGCGAGTACGGGCCGGTGGAGCGCGCGTGCATCTTGTCGTCCACCAGGTGGTTCAGCTTCAGCATGTACAGGTAGCCGACCGTGACCGGCCGCGCAAAGGGCTCGCCCGTGCGTCCGTCGGTGAGGTTGGCCTGACCGGATTCCGGCAAGCCGGCCAGCTTCAGCATCGACTTGATCTCCTCCTCGCTGGCGCCGTCAAACACCGGCGTTGCGACCGGTACGCCGGAGGTGAGGTTGTGGGCCAGCGCAATGACTTCCGCGTCCGACAGCTCGTCAATGTTCTCCTTCACCGCGCTACGGCCGGTGGAGTAGCACTTGTCGATGAACTTGCGGATTTCGCCAACGGCGCGCTGCTGCTGAAGCATCTCGTCGATCTTGCGGCCCAGGCCCTTGCAAGCCCAGCCCAGATGGACTTCGAGCAGCTGGCCGATGTTCATGCGCGAAGGCACGCCCAGCGGGTTCAGCACCACGTCGACCGGGGTTCCGTCTTCCAGGTGCGGCATGTCCTCGACCGGGACAATCTGGCTGATCACGCCCTTGTTGCCGTGGCGGCCGGCCATCTTGTCGCCCGGCTGCACGCGGCGCTTCACCGCGAGGTAGACCTTGACCATCTTCAGCACGCCGGGGGCGAGTTCGTCGCCGGCGGTGATCTTCCGCTTCTTGTCCTCGTAGCGACGGTCGAACTCCGCCTTTTGCAGGCGCAGCTGCTTGTGCGCCGCCTCGAGCTGGCCCTGGGCCTCCTCGTTGTGCAGGCGGATCTCGAACCACTTCTCGCGCGGCAACTCGTCGAGGTACTCGTTGGTGATGCGGTCGCCCTTCTTCAGCTTGTTCGGGCCACCGTCGGCCGTCTTGTGGTGCAGCATCTTGCGCAGGCGGTCGTAGACGTCATCCTCGAAAATGCGCATCTGGTCGCCGAGGTCCTTTTTGACCGCGGCCAGCTCGCTTTCCTCGATCGCCAGCGCCCGCTTGTCCTTCTTGATGCCCTCGCGGGTGAAGACGCGCACGTCGATGACGGTGCCGTCCATGCCGGGCGGTACGCGCAGGCCAGTGTCCTTCACGTCGGACGCCTTCTCGCCGAAGATCGCGCGCAGCAGCTTTTCTTCCGGCGTCAGCTGGGTCTCGCCCTTGGGCGTGACCTTGCCGACCAGAATGTCGCCGGCCTTGACCTCGGCACCGATATAAACGATGCCGGCTTCGTCCAGCTTGCGCAGGGCCGACTCGTTGACGTTCGGGATGTCGGCCGAGATTTCCTCCGGTCCGAGCTTGGTCTCGCGCGCGACGCAGGTCAGCTCCTCGATGTGGATCGTCGTAAAGCGGTCTTCCTCGACCACTCGCTCCGAGATCAGGATCGAGTCCTCAAAGTTGTAGCCGTTCCAGGGCATGAACGCGACCAGCACATTCTGGCCCAGCGCCAGCTCGCCCAAGTCGGTTGACGGACCGTCGGCCAGCACGTCGCCGCGGGCGACCACGTCACCCACGTTCACCAGCGGCTTCTGGTTAATGCAGGTGTTCTGGTTGCTGCGGGTGTACTTGATCATGTTGTAGATGTCGACACCGGCCTCGCCCGCGACGGTTTCGTCGTCGTTGACGCGGACCACGATGCGCGAGGCATCGACCTTGTCGACCAGGCCGCCGCGGCGGGCGGTGATGGCCACGCCGGAATCTATCGCCACGCGGCGTTCCATGCCGGTGCCGACCAGCGGCTTCTCGTTGCGCAGCGTCGGAACCGACTGGCGCTGCATGTTGGCGCCCATCAAGGCGCGGTTGGCGTCGTCATGCTCCAGGAACGGCACCAGCGCGGCAGCCACCGACACGATCTGGCGCGGCGACACGTCCATGAACTGGACGCGGTCGGGCGAGACCATGGTGAACTCGTTCTGGAAGCGGGCCGAAATCAGCTCCTGCTTGAAGCGACCCTTGCCGTCGAGATCCGAGTTCGCCTGCGCGATCACGTAGCGGCCTTCCTCAATCGCCGACAGGTACTCGATCTCGTCAGAGACGTGCCCCTTCTCCACCTTGCGGTACGGCGTCTCAAGGAAGCCGTAGTCGTTGGTGCGGGCGTAGCAGGCCAGCGAGTTGATCAGGCCGATGTTCGGGCCTTCCGGCGTCTCGATCGGGCAGACCCGGCCGTAGTGCGTCGGATGCACGTCGCGGACTTCGAATCCGGCGCGCTCACGCGTCAAGCCGCCCGGCCCAAGCGCCGAAACGCGGCGCTTGTGGGTGACTTCGGACAGCGGGTTGTTCTGGTCCATGAACTGCGACAGCTGGCTGGAGCCGAAGAACTCCTTGATCGCCGCGCCGACCGGCTTGGCATTGATCAGGTCTTGCGGGAACAGGTTCTCGGCCTCGGCCAGCGCCAGGCGCTCGCGCACGGCGCGCTCGACGCGTACCAGGCCGGTGCGGAACACGTTCTCGGTCATTTCACCGACTGAACGGACGCGGCGGTTGCCCAAGTGGTCGATGTCATCGGTGACGTCGTCGCCGTTGCGGATCGAGATGATCTGGCGCACGACCTCGACGATGTCAGAACCGTCGGCATCGGCGCCCATGCGGGTGCGCAGCGTGCGGGCGAACTCGTTCTTGAGCGACTCGCCGGCGAGCTTGAAGTAGCGGCCGTCGTACAGCACGCCGGGACCGGTGATGGCGTCCTTGCGCAGGCGGCGGTTGAACTTCATGCGGCCAACGGCCGACAGGTCGTACTTTTCCGGGCTGAAGAACAGGCCGTTGAACAGCGTCTCGGCGGCGTCCTTGGTCGGCGGTTCGCCGGGGCGCATCATGCGGTAGATCTCGACCAGCGCCTCAAGGCGCGTGCGGCTCGGGTCAATGCCCAGCGTGGTGGAGATATACGGCCCCTTGTCGAGGTCGTTGACGTACAGGACCATCAGGTCCTTGATGCCGGCCTTGCGGAACGCACCCAGCAACTCTTCGGTGATCTCGCTGTTGGCGGCGGCGAGGACTTCGCCGGTGTCCTTGCTCACGATGTCGCGGGCCAGGATCTTGCCGATGACGTAGGTGTCGGGAACGTGCAGCGACTTCAGGCCGGATTCGCTGATCAGCTTGATCTGGCGGGCGGTGATGCGCTTGCCGGCTTCCACCAGCACCTTGCCCTTGTGCACGATGTCGAACTGGGCGGTTTCGCCCTTCAGGCGCTCGG
>JANNAK010000241.1:0-6019 GCA_031384195.1 Gammaproteobacteria bacterium | reverse complement strand
GGCGCTGAACAATATGGATCTGGCGTTTTATGGGGCAAATTTCCACAGCAAGCTTCCCGTCTTCTCGGGCACTTCCCGTTCCAACCTGACCTCCCCTGCGGACGATGCGAACTACTTTGTTGAGTATCCCGAGGACATTCAGCTGTACGGGATGTCCTTCAACACCACGCTGCCGGGCATTGACGTCGCGTTCCAGGGCGAATACAGCTACAAGCTCGACCAACCTCTTCAGATTGATGACGTTGAGTTGCTGCTGGCCGGCCTCGGGGCGCCCAACCAGATCAGCGGCCCAGCCGCGGGTGCCTCGCTCGGCAACCAGTACCTGCGGGGCTGGCGGCGGTTTGACGTGAACCAGGCGGACCTGAGCATCACCAAGATCTTCGGGCCGGGCTTTGGTTACGACCAGTTGTCGGCGTTCGTTGAAGTCGGCGCGGTGCACGTCAACAACCTGCCCGACCCCAGCGTCCTGGCGTTCGAAGCACCGGCCACTTACACGCTGAACGCCGGCACCGCCGCCTTGAACCCCTCCACCGCCGCCGGGCTGCCGATTGTGCCTTACGACGCTTATGCGACCGCCAGCTCCTGGGGCTTCCGTGGCGCCGCGCGCTTCACGTTCAACAACGTGTTCAACACGATGACCATGGAGCAGACGCTGATTTACCAGAACGACGTGAACGGCACCACACCGACACCGATCGTGAACTTCGTCGAAGGCCGGCAGCAGCTCACCTGGCAGATGACCTTCGATTATCTGTCGACCTGGAATTTCGGCCTGGGCTACACCAGCTACTTTGGCGCGGCGGAGCGCAACCTGCTCAACGACCGCGATTTCCTGGACTTCAACGTCAAGTACTCGTTCTAGCGATCAGTCAGCGGCGGGCACCGGCTCCGTCGATCGGGGCTGGGTGCCCAGCAGGAACAGGTCGAAGACCGCCAGCGCGCGAGCGAACACTTCCCGCGGCGGGTGCAGCGAGCCCAGGGTGCCGTCCGGAAGCGGGGCCGCAAAGGCCACCGCATCCAGGCCCATCTTGCGGGCCAGGAACAGGGCCCGGTAGCCGTGGTAACGCTGGGTGATCAGCGTGAACCGGCTGAGTCCGTAGACGCTGCCGGCCCGCGCCACGGAATCAAAAGTCCGGTCGCCGGCAAAGTCCATGATGATGGCCTCGCCGGGCACTCCCAGCTCCAGCAGCGCCTCGCGCATCTTCTTGGGCTCGTTGTAACGCGAGTCCGGGTTGGTGCCGCTGGCAATCAGACGCCTGATCTTGCCCAGCCTGTACAACTCGGCCGCGGCCTGCACCCGCCCATAAAACTGCGGATTGGACTTGCCGTCGCTGGTGTAGGTGCTGGTACCCAGCACCAGCCCGACTTCGTTGTCCGGCAGCAGCGACGAGTTCCGGTACAGGTAGGCGTCGGTGCTATTGATGACCCAGCGGTTGCTGAGCACCAACACCAGGATCGAGATGCCGAGCCCGGCGTAGCAACCGCGCCGCAATCGGCGCCTGAGGCGGGGATTCACGAAACGCTCAGGCCAGCAGGCCCCAGATCATCCAGCCGAATAGCCCGGCCTGGACCACCAGGAAGTTGGCTCGGATGAACACCAATGAAGGCGAGGTTCCGATGAGGTGCGTCACCGACTGCGCCAGGCGCGCGTAGAGCACGAAGGCGGCGACCTGGTCGACTCCCGAACTCTTGCCCAGCGCGACGCCCGCGAACACGATGGCGGCGAATACCGGCAGGTTTTCCAGGCAGTTCATGTGCGCGTGCTGGGCACGGGTTATGAACGCTGGATCGTCGGACGGCTGCCCGCGCATCCACGCGTTGGCCTTCTTTTTCATCGTCAGCACCAGCAGGATGCGGTAGCCGACGTACACCAGCATCAGGACCAGGGTCCAAACGGTAAACCACAGCAAAGCGGTAATGCCGGTCATTGAGTCTCTCCTCGGGTTTGGTGATCTTCGGCGGGTATTCTAGTGCGAGAGGCGCCGCATGCCGCGATCCAGCCCCTCAATCGTCAACGGAAACATGCGGTCCTTGCCCAGCAACTCCTGCGCAACCTGGATTGACGGGGTGTGCTCCCAGTGCCGCTCGGGCTCCGGGTTGAGCCAGATCGTGCGCGAGTAAGTGTCCCGCATGCGCTTGAACCAGACTGCGCCGGCTTCTTCGTTCCAGTGCTCGACGCTGCCGCCGGGATGCATGATCTCGTAAGGGCTCATGGTCGCGTCGCCGACAAAAATCAGCTTGTAATCCGGCGGGTAGCGGTGGATCACATCGAAGATCGGGATGCGCTCGGACTGCCGGCGGCGATTGTCCTTCCACACGCTTTCGTAGACGAAGTTGTGGAAGTAGTAGTACTCCAGGTGCTTGAACTCGGTCTTGCAGGCCGAGAATATTTCCTCGCAGACCTTCACGTGCGGATCCATGCTGCCGCCGACGTCGAGGAACAGCAGCACTTTCACGGCGTTGTGGCGCTCGGGCACCATCTTGATGTCCAGCCAGCCGGCATTCTTTGCAGTGCTGCGGATGGTGTCGTCAAGGTCGAGGATTTCCTCGGCGCCCTCGCGGGCGAACTTGCGCAGGCGCCGAAGGGCCAGCTTGATGTTGCGAATTCCGAGTTCGACCGAATCGTCCAGGTTGCGGTATTCGCGCTGCTCCCAGACTTTGACCGCGCTTTTTTGCCCGCCCTGGCCGCCGATGCGCACGCCCTCCGGGTTGTAGCCGGCGTTGCCAAAGGGGCTGGTGCCGCCGGTACCGATCCACTTGCTGCCGCCCTGATGGCGCTCCTTCTGCTCGGCCAGGCGCTCACGCAGAGTCGCCATCAGCTTGTCCCAGCCGCCCAGCGCCTCGATCTTGGCCTTTTCCTCGTCGGTGAGCAGGCGCTGCATCTGCGCCTTGAGCCAGTCTTCGGGCACTTCGCCGTGCAGTTTCTGCACTGCGCCGTCAACGCCGCGGAAGTACGCCGCGAAGGCCAGATCGAAGCGGTCAAACTGCGACTCGTCCTTGACCAGCGTCGCGCGCGACAGGTAGTAGAAGTCGTCCATCGAGAAGACGGCGACATGCTTGGACAGCGCTTCGAGCAAGGTCAGCAACTCCGACAGGCTGACTTTGAGCCCGGCGTCGCGCAAGGTGAAGAAGAAGGTAAACAGCATCGGCGCATTCTGGACGGGTCTGGCCAGGAATCCCAGCCCCGGGCCGCGCCCATGCCGGAGCCCGGCTAAACTCTCCCCTGTGAAAAAACTACTGCCGCCACTGCTCGCCGTGCTGCTGTCCGCCTGCGCCGTCCAGCCACCGGCGCCACCACCGGTGCCGGTGGCCAAGCCGCGAATCGCGCTGGTGCTGGGCGGCGGGGCGGTGCGCGGGTTCGCCCACATCGGGGTCATCAAGCTGCTGGACATCATGCAAATCCAGCCGGACCTGATCGTCGGCACCAGCGCCGGCAGCATCGCCGGCGTCCTGTATGCCGCCGGAATTGACGGATTCCGCCTGCAGGAAATGGCCTGGGAGCTCGACAAGAGCATGATTTCGGACTGGTCGGTGTTCGGCAAAGGCTTGATCCGCGGCAAGGCGCTTGAGGACTACATCAACGCGGCGGTGGGCTACCGGACCATGGAGCGCCTGCCGCGGCGCTTCGCTTGCGTGGCCACCGCCCTCTCGGACGGCAAGGCCATCCTGTTCCAGACGGGTAACCCCGGCCGCGCGGCGCGCGCTTCCTCAAGCGTTCCAGGCGTCTTTGAACCGGTGACGATTGACGGTCAGGAGTACGTGGATGGCGGGCTGGTCAGCCCGGTGCCGGTGCGATTCGCGAGGGAGCTTGGCGCCGATTTCGTGATTGCGGTTGACGTGGCCAGCACCCCGATGCGGGAATCGCAGGACAGCAAGGTCGACATCATGCTCAAAACCTACACCATCATGGGGCAGTCCATACGGGCAGCCGAGTTGCCGCTGGCCGACGTGGTCATCACGCCATCGCTGGACAGCGTGGACTCCGGCAATTTTGAGGCGAAGAACCAGGCCATCCTCGCCGGCGAGCGCGCGGCTCTGGCCGCGATGCCTGAAATTCGCGCACGCCTTGCGGCCTGGACCCCGCCGTACACTCCGGTACCCGTGGCCCCACAGCCGTGAACACTGCGGCGTGGCAGTCGGTGCTGGCGAAGGCGGAAGCGCACTTGTCCAAGGCGGATTCGAAACTGCGCCCGGTTATCCGTCGCCACGGCCCCTGCGCCCTCGGACTTACGCGGCGCGACCCGTTTCACGTGCTGTGCACCTCGATCATCAGCCAGCAGCTCTCGACCAAGGCGGCGGACACGATCCGGGGCCGGGTGCAGGCGCGGGTTGGCGCGAAGGCCCGGCTGGCGCCGGCGCACTTCATCGCGACCGAGCACCAGGATCTCCGCGCCTGCGGCCTTTCCAACGCCAAGGCGAAGTGGCTGCGCGAGATCGCCGGCCGGGTGGAGTCCGGCGAGTTCTCGTTCCAGAAACTGGTGCGCCTGGACGACGAGGCCGCCATCGAGATGCTTGACGCGCTGCCCGGCATCGGCCGCTGGTCGGCCGAGATGTACATGATGTTTGCGCTGCGACGACTGGATATTTTTGCCATGGACGACGTCGGCCTGCGCCGCGGCGTGAACCGGCTCTACAACGGCGGCCGCCCACTTTCAGACCGCAGGACGCTTGCCATCACCAGACCGTGGGCGCCGTACCGCTCGGTGGCCAGTTGGTTCCTGTGGCGGCTGGGGGACGAGGCTTCCGGCAGCTGGGACTGAACCGCAGCCGGTTCTTGACAGACAAGCGGGCCGGCCGCGTAATGCCACGACCGCGCCAGGGGGCGCCCGCTCGCCGGAGGTTTCGCTTGAACAAGCTCTTCGTAATGTCCGCCGCCCTGATGGCCACTGGCCTGGCCAGCGCGCAGGGCCAGATGCAGCCGGGCCAGTGGGAATACAAGATGAAGATGGAAATGCCGGGCATGCCGTTTGCCATGCCGCCGCAAAGTTTTGCGCAGTGCCTGACAGCCAAGGACGTGGAACAGGGCAGCATCGCCCGGAGTCCCGATCAGGACGGCAAGTGCGAGATCAAGAACCTCAAGCAGGACGGCAGCAAGGTCAGCTACGACATGGTCTGCACGGGCGACCACCCGATGAAAGCCCATGCCGATTTTGCCGTCACGGCCACGACGCTGGCCGGCGTCACCACCGTCGACATGCAAGGCCAGTCAATGAAGCAGACGTTTGAGGCGAAACGCGTCGGGGACTGCGCGAAGAAGTAAGGCGCTGGCTGCGGCGGGACTTACTGCGCACGCCTCGCCATGAAAGCCAGACGCTCGAACAGGTGCACATCCTGCTCGTTCTTCAGCAAAGCGCCGTAGAGCGGCGGCAGAGATTTCTTCACGGACGACTCGCGCAGCACCGACGGCTCAATGTCCTCGGCCAGCAGCAGCTTCAGCCAGTCGAGCAATTCCGAGGTCGACGGCTTCTTCTTCAACCCCGGCAGCTCGCGCAGGCCGAAAAACACCTCCATCGCCTCCTTGAGCAGGTTCTTCTTCAGGTCCGGGAAGTGCACGTCCACGATCTTCTGCATCGTGTCCTTGTCCGGAAAGCGGATGTAGTGGAAGAAGCAGCGGCGCAGGAAGGCGTCCGGCAATTCCTTCTCGTTGTTTGAAGTGATCAGGATGATCGGCCGGTTGCGGGCCTTGATCGTCTCGTGGGTCTCGTAGACATCAAAGGCCATCTTGTCGAGCTCGCGCAACAGGTCGTTGGGAAACTCGATGTCGGCCTTGTCGATTTCGTCAATCAGCAGCACCGGCTGGGTATCGCAGTCGAAGCATTCCCACAGCTTGCCCTTCAGGATGTAATTCCGGATGTCCTTGACCCGGCCGTCGCCCAGCTGCGAATCGCGCAGTCGCGACACGGCGTCGTACTCGTACAGGCCCTGCTGCGCCTTGGTAGTGGACTTGATGTGCCACTCGAAATACGGGCGCTTCAGCGCCTCGGCAATCTCGATCGCCAGCTGGGTCTTTCCGGTACCC
>JANNAK010000212.1:0-3942 GCA_031384195.1 Gammaproteobacteria bacterium | reverse complement strand
TAGACCACGTTTTTGACGTCGGCCTCGGCCTGGATGTCGGCAATCTTGATCGGCAGGCTGTCGTACTTGCCCACCGAGTTGCCCATCGACAGCGCGTAGTCGCCCACGCGCCAGGTGTAGGCGCTGGTGACGGAGAACGAGCCCACGCCGCCGGCCGAGCCCAGGTCCTCGGAACCGGTGGCGCCGACGCCCACGCCAGGGGTCAGCGTCCAGACCTCGCTGATCGGATAGGTGTAGGCGACACCCAGGCCTACCGAATAGGTGCTGGCACCCTCGGTGTCGACGTAAGCCAGCGGCAGGTCGAAGCGCAGCTTGTGGCCAGGGAGGCGATCGAGATTGGCGGTGTAGGACATCGGCAGGTCAATGCCGGTGCTGTGGTATCCGTCCGCCTCTGCGCTGGTGTACCCCAGGCCGATCCCGAACTGGTTGCCGGCGCGCATTTCAGCGGCGCGGCGCTGGGCATCGGCAAAGATGTCGCCGGTGGCGCCGAGTGCCGCGACCATGATCGGCGCGTCATTGCTGAAATTGAAGGCGGTGGTGCCACAGCCCCAGATCTGCGACACCTTGTGGGTGAAGCCGTCACGGAAGTCGGTCTTCATCTTTTGCGTCATCAGGCTCAGCGGATTGCCGGCCAGCGGGTCAATCGCCGAGCGCCGCGCCAGGGCGGTCAGGATGGCCTTGAGCGCGTAGCGATTATTCTTCAGGAAGTTTTTCAGCAGCCGGATTGAGTCGGCGCGGTCCAGACCGTTGAAGATGACGACGTCGGCGGTGCCGCCGGTGCCCTGGGCATCGCGTGCCAGCTTCAGTCCGGGCATGCGGAAGATCAGGGCGGTGCTGTCCTGCTGGAACGCCAGGGTCGCCGGCAGGCCGCGCAGGTCAAGCTGGACCGCCACGCCATCGTTCGGGGCGTACTGGAAGTCCCGCGCGAGCGCCGCGAAGTCGATTTGGTCGATCGCCGCAGCCAGCGAGCTAAACCCAAAATTCTTGGATTGTGGGCTCCCGGCAACCGGATTGATTGCGATCGTCATCCGGAAGGGATCCTTCGCAATTGCCGAAAATGTGGCAATTGCCCCAAGGAGGACACAGAGAATTCGAATCGGTCGCGTCGGCATTGTTGGAGTCCCAATTCAAGCCAGGTTTCGGAGTGTAGTCTCGGGGCGATTCGAAGTGAATCGAATTCCTGACTGCCGGTTCAGCGCAGCAGGCGCAGCAGCTTGTCGAGTTCGGATTTTTGCTTGTAGCGCACGCTCAGCTGCCCGCCGCCGTCACCACCCGTGCGCACCCGCACCACCATGCCCAGCTTGTCGCTCAATTCAGACTCCACCGGCGAGCGCCGTGGCTTGGTCCCGGGCTTGCCCTTGTGCGCCAGCGCCGCGCGCACCAGTTCCTCGGTCTGCCGCACCGAGTACTGCCGCGACACCACCGCCGCCGCGAGCGAGGTCTGGCGCGGCCCGGCCATGCCCAGCAGCGCCTTGGCGTGACCGGGCGACAGCTTGTTCTCGCGCAGCAGGTTCTGCACGTCCTCGTTGAGTTCGAACAGGCGCAGCAAATTGGTCACGGCGGCACGCGAGCGGCCGACCGCCTCGGCGCATTGCTCATGGGTCAGCCCAACTTCCTTGATCAGGCGTTGCAGGGCCTGGGCCTCTTCCAGCGCATTCAGGTCGGCGCGCTGGATGTTCTCGACCAGCGCCACCGCCATCGCCGCGCGGTCCGCCATCTGCCGCACCACCGCAGGGACGGTCTTGAGTCCGACCTGTTTGGCGGCACGCCAGCGGCGCTCGCCGGCCACGATTTCGTAGCGATCGGCCCCAATCGGGCGCACCACGATCGGCTGAACCACGCCCTGCGACTTGATGGAGTCGGCCAGCGACTCCAGCGCCGCCGTATCGAAGCTGCGGCGCGGCTGGTGCTTGCCGGCCTGCAACTGGCCGACCGGAATTTCCATCAATTCCTCGCCCGCCTGCGCGGCGCCGGAAGCCCCGACGTTGCCCAGCAGCGCATCCAGACCACGACCCAATCCCCGTTTTTTCATAAGTCCCTCAGGCGGCGCGCGCGGTTTCAGAGCGGCGCAGCATTTCCCCGGCCAGCGCAATGTAGGCGCGCGCACCAGGACAGTCGAAATCGTAGATCATCGCCGGCAGACCGTGGCTGGGCGCTTCGGCCAGGCGCACGTTGCGCGGGATCATTGTGCGATAAACCTTGTCGCCGAAGTGCTGCAACAGTTGCGCCGAAACATCGTTGGCCAGGTTGTTGCGCGGGTCGTACATGGTGCGCAACAGGCCCTCGATCTCCAGCTTCGGATTGATCAACTTGCGGATCTTTTCAATGGTGTCGACCAATGCGGTCAGGCCTTCCAGCGCGTAGTACTCGCACTGCATCGGGATCAGCACGCCGTCGGCGGCGACCAGCGCGTTGACGGTCAGCTTGGACAACGCCGGCGGGCAGTCCAACAGGATGAAGTCGTAATTGGATGAAATGTCGGCCAGCACCGACTTCAGCGCGAAATCACCGACCGGCATCTCGCGCAGGCGGACTTCGGCCTCGGTCATGTCGCCGTTGGCGGGAATCAGGTCAAAGCCGAGCTGCGGCAGGCTCTGGACCACTTCCTCAGGCTTGGCCTGGCCCAGCAGCAGGTCGCGGCAGGTTTTCGCCACCGCGCTTTTGTCCACACCCACGCCCATGGTGGCGTTGCCCTGCGCGTCCAGGTCAACCAGCAACACGCGCCGGCGGGTGGCCGACAACGACGCCGCCAGATTGACGGCGGTGGTGGTTTTCCCGACGCCCCCCTTCTGGTTGGCGACGGCAATGATGCGGGTCATGGGTTTGGGGGCTTTTGCGAGGGTCGCAGCTTACCTGCGGCTCAGAGCGGACGCTATCGCCAGGACCGTTCGCGACGGCGGCGCAGGATCGGGATCGGGATCCGGGAACAACCACGTTGGTGGTGGTGGCGGCTGGCCGCTGGCCAGCCTGCTGATGCTGCTGGGCGCCGGGATGTTGCGCCGTAACCGCCGCTAGGCGCGACGAATCAGCAGCAGGTGCCGGTCCTCGGCCAGCCCGGGGACCTGCAGGCGAACGGTTTCTTCCAGCACGTACGCTGCTGGAATTTCTGCCAGTTCTTTTCGATCCAGCTTCCCCTTCATCGCAATCCAGCGGCCATCCGGCGCTGCCAATGCATCGGTCGTCTTGAGAAAATCGGCTGTCGAAGCGTACGCGCGGCTGACAATGCAGTCGTAGGGCTGCGTGGCCACATGCTTCTCAGCGCGCGCCTCAATGACCTCAACATTATCAAGTGACAGCGCCCGGGCCGCATGGCGCAGGAATCGCGTCTTCTTGCCGTTGCTGTCGAGCAAACCAAGGTGCAGGCCCGGATTGGCCAGGGCCAGGGGAATGCCGGGCAGTCCGGCACCTGTGCCGACGTCGAGCACGCGCCCGGAGACATACGGCAATACCGCGAGCGAATCGAGCAGGTGCCGGGTCACCATCTCGGCCGGTTCGCGCACCGAAGTCAGGTTGTAGGCCTTGTTCCACACCACCAGCTCGCCGAGGTAACGCAGCAGCGGACCGGCCAAGGCCGGGTCGAGCTTTAGCGCGACCAGGCCCGCCAGCATCCGGGCTTCCGGACTGTGCTTCGGCGAGGCCTGGTTCACGGGTTCGTCCCCGGTACGGGCGTACCGCCTAGACCACGAACAGGCTGACGAAGTCCTGCACCGGCGCGGCCTCAAGCTTGGCCCGGCTGTCGCACAGCGCGAGGATCTTCTTCGCGTTGCGCGGGGCGACCTTCAGCGCAAGATTGCGCTTGAACTTCTCGACCAGCACCGGGATGCCTTCAGCGCGGCGGCGCCGGTGGCCAATCGGGTACTCCACGACCACTTCCTTCAGCTTCGTGCCGTCCTTGAACTCGATGGTGATGCCGTTGGCAATCGAGCGCTTGCTCGCGTCGAG
>JANNAK010000207.1:0-4742 GCA_031384195.1 Gammaproteobacteria bacterium | reverse complement strand
CCTGTCCGGCAACAGCCTGCATCGTCGCGGTTACCGCCGCCCCGGCTCCGAGGCGCCATTAAAGGAGAACCTCGCCGCCGCCATCCTGCTGCGCGCCGGCTGGCCGGAGCTGGCGAAGCTCGGCGCGCCACTGCTCGATCCGATGTGCGGCTCGGGAACGCTGGTGATTGAAGCCGGACTGATGGCCGCCAATGTCGCACCGGGGCTGGCGCGCGCCCGCTATGGCTTTGAAGCCTGGCTGGAACACAAACCGGTGGTCTGGCGGCAACTGAAGGCCGAAGCCGAAGCGATGGCCAAGGTCGGCCTCGCCGGCCCGCTGCCGGTGCTGCGCGGATCCGACATGAACCCGGCCGCAATTCGCGCCGCCAGCGACAACGCCAAGCGCGCCGGCCTGACCAACAAGACCAGTTTCTTTGTCGCCGACCTGTCCGAAGTTCGCCCGTCCGGCCCCAGGACCGGCCTGGTGGTGACCAACCCGCCCTACGGCGAGCGCCTCGGCGAGGAAGCCGAAGTCATCAAGCTGCACAGCATCCTTGGCGGGACGCTCAAGCAACACTTCGCCGGCTGGCAGGCGGCGGTATTCACCGGCCGGCCGGATCTGGGTCCGCGCATCGGCTTGCGCGCCAAGGACATGTACTCGCTGTACAACGGCCCCCTGCCCTGCAAGCTGCTGTGCTTCGACGTGCCCGGTGCGCCGGTTGCCGCGATTGTCGCCGAGGCGTCTGGCGCCACCGTGGCCAAGCCCGCCGCGAGCGAATCCAGCGCGCCAGCCGGTGCCAAGGATTTCGCCAACCGCCTGAACAAAAACCTCACCCACCTGCGCAAGTGGGCCAAGCGCAGCGGCGTCAGCTGCTACCGCGCCTACGACGGTGACCTGCCGGACTACGCGGTCGCCGTGGACGTGTACGCCAGCAAGGAGCTGCACATCTACGTGCAGGAATACCTTGCGCCCAAGACCATTGATCCGGTGAAGGCGGAGAAGCGGCTGCGCGAGGCGCTTAGCCACATCCAGCACCAGTTCAAGGTGCCCGCCACCCGCCTGCACTACCGGTTGCGCAAGTCGCAGAAAGGGGACTCGCAGTATCGCAAGCAGGCCGACACCAGCATCTTCCACGAGATTGACGAGCACGGCTGCCGTTTGCTGGTGAACTTCGCCGACTACCTGGACACCGGCCTGTATCTGGATCACCGGCCGCTGCGCCAGCGCATCCAGAAGGAAAGCGAGGGCAAGTCTTTCCTCAATCTGTTTTGTTACACCGCCAGCGCCACCGCGCACGCGGTCAAGGGCGGCGCCACGCGCACGGTCTCGGTCGACATGTCCAACACCTACCTGGAGTGGGGACAGCGCAACTTGAAGCTCAATGGCGCCGCGGCACAGGTTGTCGATCGCTATTCAGTACGCAACACCATCCTCCCGGAGCACGCGCTGATCCGCGCCGACTGCCGGGTGTGGCTGGAGGAACAGGCCGCGCTGGACCGGCCACTGCAGTTCGACCGCATCCTGCTCGACCCGCCGACCTTCTCCAACTCCAAGAAGATGGAAGGCACGCTGGACATCCAGCGCGACCACCCGGCGCTGGTCAACCAGGCCGCCGCACTGCTGGCGCCCGGCGGCGTGCTCTATTTCTCCTGCAATCGCCGCAGCTTCAAGCTGGACACCGAATCGCTGGGCAACTTGCAGGTCGCCGACATCACGCTGCAAACGCTGGACGAGGACTTCAAGCGCCCGCCGCCGTCACACCGCTGCTGGCGAATCCAGAAATAGTGACGGTCACTATTTTTCGCGCGCTACGTCTTCGGTAGCGTTACGCCTTTTTGTCCCTGGTATTTCCCGCCGCGATCCTTGTAACTGGTTTCGCATACCTCGTCGGATTCCAGGAACAGCATCTGTGCCACGCCTTCATTGGCGTAAATCTTTGCCGGCAGCGGCGTGGTGTTGGAGAACTCCAGCGTCACGTGGCCTTCCCATTCCGGTTCCAGCGGCGTCACGTTGACGATGATGCCGCAGCGCGCGTAGGTGCTCTTGCCCAGGCAGATGGTCAGCACCTTGCGCGGAATGCGTAAATATTCAACCGTGCGCGCCAGCGCAAACGAGTTGGGCGGAATCACGCAGGTCTCGCCCTTGAAGTCCACGAAGCTACGCGCGTCGAAGTTCTTCGGGTCGACGATGGTGGAGTTGATGTTGGTGAAAATCTTGAACTCGTCGGCGCAGCGCACGTCGTAGCCGTAGCTCGACACGCCATAGCTCACGATCTTTCCACCGCCGTTCGCGCGCACCTGGTGCGGCTCGAAGGGCTCGATCATGCCGTGTTTCTGCGCCATCTCGCGGATCCAGCGATCGCTCTTGATGCTCATCAGTCGTCCGTTATCTCAATGTTGGGGAAACTGCCCGCAGGAAGGCCGTAGGCGAGCCGTGCCACCGCCCGGCGCGCGATGTCCCGGTAGCGCAGCGACAATTCTGATTCCGGGTCGGCGGCAACCGTGGGATTGCCGCTGTCGGCCTGCGCCCGAATTCTCACATCCAGCGGCAGCGAACCGAGCATCTCCACGGCGTATTGCTCCGCCAGCCGGGCACCGCCGCCTTCGCCAAAGATCGCTTCTTCGTGGCCGCAGCGGGTGCAGACGTGCGTCGCCATGTTCTCGACCACACCCAGCACTGGCACCTCGACCTTGCGGAACATTTGCAAGCCCTTGCGCGCATCCAGCAAGGCAATGTCCTGCGGGGTGGTGACGATGATCGCGCCAGAAACCGGCATGCGCTGCGACATGGAAAGATGAATGTCGCCAGTGCCCGGTGGCAGGTCGACCACCAGGTAATCAAGGTCGGTCCAGCGCGTCTCAGCCAGCATCTGCGACAGCGCCTGGGTGACCATCGGGCCACGCCAGATCATCGGCTGCTCATCGTCAATCAGGAAGCCGATGCTCATGACCTGCAGGCCATGAGCCACGATCGGGTGCATGTGCTTGCCGTCGGGCGAGGTCGGACGGTCCTTGCTGCCCAGCATCAGCGGCTGGCTCGGGCCGTAAATATCGGCATCGAGGATGCCAACCTTGGCGCCGTCGGCCTTGAGCGCGAGGGCGAGGTTCACCGCGACGGTGGACTTGCCGACGCCGCCCTTGCCGCTGGCCACGGCGATGATGTTGCGGATCTCCGGAAGCGGCTTCAGATTGCGTTGCACCGCCTGCGATTGAATCGTCCAACCAACCTGCACGTCGGCGTCCAGTCCAGTCGCGTCGCGCACCGCCTGGCGCACATTGCGAATCAGGGTCTCGCGGTAACCGGCGGCAGGAAACCCCAATTCCAGCTCAACCGTAGCTCCGGAGCGGCTGATCACCGCCGACTTCACGGCACCGGCCACGCCCAGCCCGCGGCCAATCAGCGGATCGACGTAGGCGTCCAGCGCCGCCAGCAGTTTTTCGGAGGGAGAGCTCATGAGGGCGCGCAGTTTAACGCGCCCCATCGCTCTCGCGTCGCCGATCCCCGGGATTTTCGGCCTATCGACCGATCGGCAGCCGCGGCCCCGGAAGCGGCGGCAGCGGAAGCCCGTTCGGGGCCTGCGATTCATCGTCACCGGGCTGCCCGCCGCGCCGGTCGTCGGTCACGACGCCGGAGTACGCCAGGCGGTTGGGTGAGCCCTTTTCATCCGTGATGTGGTCGCGGCTGCTGCCGCGAATCAGGTCGCCGGCAATTTCGCGCACGTGCGCCTTGGGATGCACCCCCAAGTACAGGGCCGCGATACCGGCCACGTGGGGTGACGCCATCGAGGTGCCGGAAATCGTGGCGTTTTGGGTGTCGCGCTCGAACCAGGCCGACGGGATGTCGGTACCGGGCGCAAACAGATCCACGCACTTGCCAAAATTCGAGAAGGGCGCGCGCCGGTCCTTGGAGTTGGAAGCCGCCACCGTAATTGCATCCGGCACGCGGGCCGGCGACACGTCGCAGGCATCGCGATTGTCATTGCCGGCGGCGACCACGGTCACCACGCCCTGGTCGATCAGCTTGTTCAGGGCTTCGTCCAGCGCCCGCGACGCACCACCGCCCAGCGACAGGTTGGCGACGGCCGGCCGGCGGACATTCCTGGCGACCCAGTCCACGCCCGCGATCACGCCGGACATGGTGCCGCTGCCTTCGCAGTCCAGCACTCGCACTGAATACAGCCTGGCCCGCTTGGCCACGCCGTAGTGCTCGCCGACGGCGGTGCCGGCGACATGGGTGCCATGGCCATTGCAGTCCGGGACATCCCCGGCCTGACCGTTGGCCGGGTTGTAGTCGGACGAAACAAAATTCACGCCGCCGGCATAGCGACCCTTGAACTCGTTGTGGGTGCCGCGCACGCCCGTGTCGATGACATAGACATGAACGCCCTTGCCTGCCGACTCCGGATAGCGGTAATCCCCGTCCAGGGACGGCTTGCGCTGGTCGATGCGGTCCAGCCCCCAGGGGGCCTTGGTTTGCATCCGTACCGGCGCGACAAAGCTGTCTTGCTCGACGTACTTCACCAAGGGGTCCTTGCCCAGCGCTGCCGCCTGCCTGTCGTCGAGCTTCACCAGGTAGCCGTTGAGCGCATTGCCGTAGGTCAGCAGCAACGTGCCGCCGTACTGGCCGGCCAGCTCCTTGGCGAGCGTGGTGATCTCGTCGGCCGACAGCAGGCCGCCGAACGTTCCGGTCTTTTTCAGTACGACCAAATACTGGCCCGGCACCGGATCGCCCTTGGCCGGCGGCGCGGCCAAGGCGGGCGCGG
>JANNAK010000163.1:0-8012 GCA_031384195.1 Gammaproteobacteria bacterium | reverse complement strand
CGGAACCGGCAAGGCCGATCCCGGCAGCCTCGCCCTGGCCATCGAAACGGCCGTCCAAATGGCGGGCCGTCGCCGTGGCTGACCCGACCTACCGCCACCGTCCGGCGGCCACCGACGGCCATGTCGCCCGCAAGCGCTTCGGCCAGCACTTCCTTCACGACAGCGCCGTCATCGACAGGATCGTGCGCGTGATCCAGCCGGGACCGGGCGATCCGCTGGTGGAAATCGGGCCGGGGCTGGGCGCGCTGACCGGGCCCTTGCTGGCGGCCCATCCGCACCTGACCGTGATCGAGCTGGACCGGGAGTTGGTTCCGCGGCTGGCTGACACCTTTGGCCACCATCCAGGATTCCGCGTGGTCCAGGCCGACGCCCTCGCCTTCGATTTCAGGACGCTGGCGCCCGCCGGGCAAAAGCTGCGGGTGGTCGGCAACCTGCCGTACAACATCTCGACCCCGCTGCTGTTTCACCTGCTCGGGTTTGTGGACCGAATTGCCGACATGCACTTCATGCTGCAGAAGGAAGTGGTGGAGCGCATCTGCGCCGAGCCCGACACCGAACACTACGGGCGCCTCAGCATCGGCGTGGCAGCCCGGGCCGAGGCCAGCTGGCTGTTCAATGTCGGGGCCAGCGCCTTCACGCCGCCGCCACGCGTCGAGTCGGCGGTGGTCCGCCTGCGGCCACGGCCGCCGCCGTTTGAAATAAAGGACCAGGAGACCTTTGACCGCGTTGTGCGCGAGGCCTTCAACCACCGTCGCAAGACCCTTGGCAATGCACTCAAGGGGGTCTGCGAGCGCGGGCACTTTGTCGCTGCCGGGATCGACCCCATGCGCCGCGCGGAAACCCTGTCGGCCGGGGAGTTTGCGCGCCTGGCCAACGGCCTATACTAGATTTTCAGGCGGAGGCGGCCATGTACCAGAAGATTATCGCCGCGGTGGAAGTGCACGATGCGGGCCAGGCCGTCCTGACCAGGGCGCACGAACTGGCGCGCCAGTTCAACGCCGGCTTGAGCGTCGTCCACGTCGTCGAGTACCTGCCGGTGGACCCGGCCGGTGATGCGCTGCTGACCACCCCGGTGGACCTGTCCCGGGAGCGCGCCCAGCAAGCGCAGGCGCGCCTGATTGAATGGTGTGCGCCGCTTGGAATCGCCGGGAGCCAGATCCACGTCGTCGTGGGTGCGGTAACGGCAGAGATCCTGCGCATCGCCCGGGATAATTTCGCCGACCTGATCGTGATCGGCCACCACCCGCGACGCGGGCTTGCCGCCTTGTTCAGCCACACCGAGGAGGGGGTGGTTTCCAGGGCTGGTTGCGACGTCCTGGCCGTGCGCCTGGCCTGACTGCCTTGCCGACTTATGCCATCGGTGATGTCCAAGGCTGTTACGACGAACTCCGTCGCCTGACCGACAAACTTCGGTTTGATCCGGCGACCGACAAATTATGGTTCACCGGTGACCTGGTCAACCGTGGGCCACACTCCCTCAAAGTCCTGCGCTGGGTACGCGACCTCGGACTCCGCGCAATTACGGTGCTCGGAAACCACGACCTGCACCTGGTCTCCGCGATGATGTCGGGCAAGGTCCGGCGCAAGGACACCTTCCAGGATGTCCTCAAGGCGCCCGACCGGGCCGAGCTGCTGGCCTGGCTCCGCCGCCAGCCGCTGTTGCACGTGGCGGATGGCTACGCGATGGTGCATGCAGGCCTGCCGCCACAATGGTCGCTTTCAATGGCCCGACGTTACTGCGCCGAGGCCAGTGCCGTCATTGCCACACGCGCGGGCGACAACTTCCTCAAGCATGAAATGTACGGCGACGAACCCAGGCGCTGGTCGGCGCGGCTCGCCGGCCACGATCGCCTGCGCTTTGTCATCAACGCCTGCACCCGCTTGCGCATGTGCACAGAGGACGGCAGCCTTGAGACCCGTTACAAGGGCAAGCCAGTGACGGCTCGCGGACTGGCGCCTTGGTTCAAGGCCAAGGGGCGAAAGTCGGCTGGCACCACCATCCTGTTTGGCCACTGGTCGTTGCTGGGGCGCGTGGCCTGGCCGCGAGCCCATGTCTACGGCCTCGATACCGGCTGCGTCTGGGGTGGGCGCCTGACCGCGCTATGCCTTGACGATCGCCGTATTTATTCAGTACCGGGAAAGGCCTACTCGGTTCCTGACTGAAAACGTCGCGCCCAGAAACGACTTGGCCCCCGAAACGGGGGCCAAGTTTGAAGCCAATTTCGCGCCTGGATCAGTATCCTTCCTCGGTAACCGGCTCTTCTGTCACCGGCTCGTCAGTCGCCGGTTCTTCAACCGGCGGCTCCGCTGCCGCGGGCTCGTCCGTTGAAGGCTCCCCCGCCGGGTTCTCATCAGTGACCGGAGCTTCCTCGTAAGCAGGTTCGGTCACGCCAACGCCGTCGTCTTCATCCGCAGCGGCAGCCATCGGCGGCGAGGTGTGGAACGACAAGCCGATGCCAAACATGATGGCGTCGGATTTTTCCCCGCCGAGCTTGTTGCCCAACAGAAAATCCGTTCCCAGCGTGAGGAACATGTGCTCGGTCACGGCCTGCTCGAACTTGAAGCCGAGGGTCAGGCCACCGGAGGACTCGCTGGCCCCACCCAGCGTCGAATCCAGCGAGTAGTAACCCACGCCCAGACGCACCGGTGCGTCGCCCGCCTCAGTGTTAAAGGTCAGCATGCCGCGGTAGCCGTCGACGCCCAGAGCGACGCCCGGTGCGCCCTTGACGTCGGCCTTGCCGAGGTCGAGGTAGCCCAGCTCAAACCCGAGGCGATTCTGGAAAATACCGCCAGCGTAGGCAGAATAGCTGCCGCGAGCGACGCGCAGTGCCTTGGACTCGTGCTTGGTGACGCCACCATCAGCACCCACATACCACTCCAATCCGCCCGTGCTGCTGCCGTCGTCGGCGGCTGCCGGCTGGTCGGCCTCGTCATCGGAACTGAACAGGTTGGAGAAGAAACTGGTGACGCCGCTAAACCAGCCGCCCCCCTCGTCGGCTTCATCCTGCGCGAACGGCGCGGTCGAAAAGGTGAGCAAGCTCAGTGCAACAAGGCAGTGTGTGAGCGACTTCATGGCGACTCCTAAATGGACTCTCAATGGCGCGATTGGATCACCGGGACTTCTCCCGGGGCCAGCTCGCGCTCCTTCAGCAGAAAACGGGCGATCGCAGGAAGGATCAGGATTGCACCGAACATGTTAGCGGTGAACATGAAGACCAGCATGAAACCCATATCGCGCTGGAACTGCAAGTCCGACCACAACCAGGTGGCAACACCAAAACCCAACGTCACGCCGGTAAAGACGACGGCCTTGCCGGTCATCTTCATGGTGCGGTAATAGGCTTCCTCATACCGGAACCCGGCCGCCAGGGCATCGGCGAACGTCGCGTAAACGTAGATGCCGTAATCCACGCCGATACCCACCGCAAGGGCGACCACCGGCAGCGTCGCGACCTTCATGCCGATCCCGGCCATGGCCATGACGGCGTAGGCCATGAACGAGACCAGGCCCAGCGGCAGCATGATGCTGAGCACGCTGGCGACCTTCTCGCCCCAGAACGACAGCACCACGCAGAAGACGATCGAAATGTAGACGTACAGCAAGATCGGCTTCTCGAGCCGGTGAACTTCTTCGTTGGTGGCGGCCATCACGCCGACGTTGGCCGAGGCCATCGCGAAATTGACCGGGCACGCTTTGTCAAAGCTCACTTGCTTTTCCTTGGCCGCATCGCGGGCAGCGGTGAGCGCCTGAATCCCGGAATCGGCCTCGATGTCGGCGTCCTTCAGCCCCTTCTTCCTCATCTTCTCGCTGCCCCGGCGCAGGGCGGTGACTGACTTTCCGAAGTCACGGCGGGCCTCGGTCTTCTGGGCACAGTAGGTCGGGTCCACCTCTTTGTGGACCTCGAAGAACTCCGCGGCATTGCCGGCGTTGAAGCGCTCGACTTCGTTGACGATGCGTGAAATGGTCGAGGCGCGATGGTCACTGGTAAACACGAATACCGGCAGCGCCGAGCAGTCCGGATTGAGCAGGCCGCTGGACGTCGGGATCGGAGTGATCGCCTGCACCATCGTAAATCGGTTGCGCGGCAGCACCTTCCACTTCGGACTCGCCTCGGCGAACGCCGAATTGACCTTCTTCGCGGCCCACGGCAGCGAAATGGTTGAGGTCACGCCCTCGGTGTTTTCCATCCGCCAGCCGAAGCGGTCGACCTGGGTCATGACCTCTTCATAAATGCAGCCTTCGGGATCGGCTTCGGCAATCACCTTGAGAATATCGGTCCCCAGCGTGAAGTTGGTCACCACCGCTTCGACGTCCTTGTTGAAGCGCGAATTCGGACGCAACTCGGGAACGCCGGCCTGGCTGTCGCCGACGGTAAGGCCTTCGCCGGCTTTCAGGCTCCAGCCGAACAGCACGGCAAAAATGACCAGGATCGTGACCGACGCGGCTGGGCGCGTCACCTTGGCGATCAGGCGCCAGAGACCGTCAAAGATGGCGTCGCGGCGATCCTGCTTGGCGACGAAGGCCTTCAGGTCGCCGATGTTCACCCAGGTAAGCCAGATCGGCATCATCACTTTGTTGGTGATGATGATCGCGGCCATGCCCAGGCACGCATTGATCGCCATCTCGCGAATAATCTCAATCGGGATCAGAATGATGACCGCAAAGCCAAAGACGTCGGTGAAGATCGCCATCGTTCCGTAGATCGCCAGGCGCCGCCAGGTTTCAAGCGAGGCGTCGTAGCTGCTGCGGTTGTTCTGCGAAATCTCCCCGACCCAGGCGTTGACGTACTGCACACCGTGACTGACCGATACCGCCAGGATCAGGAACGGCACCAGGATCGCGAAGGGATCCAGGCCAAACCCGACCATTTTCAGCAGGCCAAACTCCCACAGCACGGCGGTGACCGAGCAAATCAACGGCAGCGCGGCGAGCTTGAAATTGCCGACATACAGCCACAGCAGGATCATGGTCATGATCAGGGTCAGGATGAAGAACCCGATCACTTCCAGCGTGGCGTCAATGACGTCGCCAACGACCTTGGCAAAACCAAGGATATGGATTGAAATCTCGGCATCCTGATACTTTCCGCGGATGTCGTTTTCAAGCTGCGTGGCGACCTTCTGATAGTCGAGCTTCTCGCCCGTCACCGGATCGACTTCGAGCAACTCGGCGTAGATCATCGCGCCGCGCTGGTTCTTGGTGGTGAAGCGTCCGACGTGGCCACCCTTGCCGACGTTGCCGCGGACGATCTCGAACATTTCGGGTGTCGGCTGGTACTCGGCCGGAATCACGTTGCCGCCAGCGAAGCCACCCTCAACCACCTCGGTAAAGCGGACGTCTGGCGTAAACAGCGACGAGACGCGCGAGCGGTCGACTCCTGGCAGGAAGAACACGTCGTCGGTGACGGCCTTCAGCTTGCTCAGGAACTTCTCGTTGTAGATGTCGCCATCTTTCTGGATCAGGGCGATCAGGACCGTGTTGGCGCCGCCAAAGTCGTCCTGGTACTGCTTCAGCACCTTCATAAACGGGTGTTCAAGCGGGATCGACTTGTCGAATCCGGCGTCACGCTGGATCAGGGACGCCTGCCAGGTAAACAGCGCCGTCAGCGCCAGCAGGATCGCCATGGTGAACTTGCGCCGCGCATACACCAGCGGCTCGATGGCGCGGAGGATCCGGTCGGCGCGGCTCGTCTTGGGAGTATCGGTCGTCATGGTCGTCCCTGCCGGCTACTTCAGCGCCAGCGACTGCACACCGGACTCGCCCACCAGCAACAATCCGCCGTCGTAGGCCATGGCCCCGGACAGCGGTGTGCCGGCCGGCGTGCTCAGGGTCCGGACCGTACCACCCGCATCCGTCACCAGGATGACGCCATTCAGGCCGACCATCGCCATTTCGCCGCTGGGCAACACAGCGCCGCCAAACATCGACGCGACCGACCCGGTTTCAACCTTGGCCCACTTCCCACCGCGCACGTCGCTGGTGCTGAAGGCGTTCCCGCGCAGGCCAAAGGCCAGCGCACCCGTGTCACCCATCGGCAGCACGCCAAACAAGGAACTATCGTATGGGGACTTCAGTCGCGACCAGGTCGCACCTGCATCTCCGGAAACGCCCATCATCCCGGACTCACCCGCGATCAGGATGTCGCCATTGCCCAGGCGCGTAATTGCATTGAAGTGGAGTTCCTCTCCCATGATGGCCGGAGCGTCGGCTTGGACCCACGTCGCGCCGCCATCGGTCGTCACGTAGAACAGGCCATAGGCGCCAACGGCGAACCCGCGCTGGGCATCCAGGAACAGGACGTCGAGGAAAGGCTTCTCGAACGACGGCTTGAACATCTGCAAGGTCCAGGTCTTGCCGGCATCGGCCGTGGCGATGATCGTGGAGTCGTGGCCAACCGCCCAACCATGATTTTCGTCAGCGAAGTAAACGGCCGTCAGCGCCGAACGAACCGGCGAGGCCACCTGGGTCCAGCGCTTGCCGTCGGTCGAGAGCACGACGGCGCCGCGGTCGCCAACGGCAACCAGTCCACCGTTCGCCCTCACCACATCGAGCAGCATGCTTTTGGCGGTCAGCGGCATCATCTCGGCCGGCCGGGGCTTGACCTCAACCACCGGGGCCTCGGCTTCGGCGGTCACGTCCCCGGACGAGCCCTCGTCCTGGGCCACCGACTGGGAACCTACGGTCAGCGCAAAGCCTGCTGCAAGCGCCATCCGCCAAATCATTGCCGAATTCTTCTGCATGTTGCTCCCCCCACTGTTGGTTGCCTCGCCGCCCCTTCCCCCGGAGCGACGGCAACGGCTCCGGGAGCGATGCCCCCGGATCCGTCCGCCCTACTTGGTCGCCAGCTTCGAAACGTTTGCCGGATCGAAGTACTTGTCGTCGAAGTCCTTCCTGACCGTCTCGGTGTCCTCGTTGTTCAGCGCCATCACCAGGTACCGGTTGGCCTGCAAGTCATACACGGTCTCGCCGATTGGCAACTGTGCCGGCATGTCCCAGGCCATGGCCGAGTGGGCTTCCTGCACGCGCCACATCTGGTCGCGCTTGTCGTAGCAGTCCACCGCCACGATCTGCCAGCCGTCTTCCTCGACATAGAAGGTGCGACGCTTGTACAGATGGCTGGTGCCGCCCTTGAGGGTCGAGTCCACGATCCAGACGCGACGCAGCTCGTAGCGCGGCAAGTCCTGGTTCAGGTGGCCCTTCTTGACGATGTCCTTGTACTTGAGCTTGTCGCTGTGCAGGCCGTAGGAGTTGGCCGGCACGTAGATTTCCTTCTTGCCCACCAGCTTCCAGTCGTAACGGTCCATCGCGCCGTTAAACACGTCGAGCTGGTCGTTGGTGCGCAGGCCGTCTGACGCGGTGCCCGGATTGTCGTAGCCGACGTTCGGTGCACGCCGCAGGCGTTTCTGGCCCGGGTTGTACTGCCAGGCACGACGCGCTTCCTTGATCTGGTCCATCGTCTCGTGGACCAGCAGGATGGTGCCGGCCAGGCGTGCCGGCGCGGTGGTGACCTGCAGGAAGTACACAATGATGTTGTTCAGCGACTCCGGCGTTGCGCCCTTGGCCGCGTAGGTGAACTTGGCGTCTTCCTGAATCTTGACCAGGTTGAAATCGCCGCTGGTGGTTACGGCAAACTGGTTGTTCCAGCGCCGGATCGAAGTATCCCGGAACCGCGTCTTGTGGTTCCAGATGACTTCGTGGCCGGTCGTCGGGATCGGGAATGGAACGCCGGTCACGGCGCCGTTGAGCGCTTCGCCATTTCCGCCCAGCGAGGCCGAAGTGGCGTTCTTGAGGGTGGCGTCATACACCCACTGCGGATTCGCAAACGTGCGCCGCGTCGGGTACACGTTCATCTTGTAGGTGTCGACGTATTTCTCGAACAGCGCCACCTGTCCTGCCGTCAGCTTGGCCTTGTATTGCGCCAGATTGGCCTTGCTGATGGTGAAGGTCGGCTTGTCGGCCGGAAAAGGATCGTTGTAGAACTTGCCGGGTCCGCCCCAGCCCGCCGCCGCCT
>JANNAK010000145.1:0-14578 GCA_031384195.1 Gammaproteobacteria bacterium | reverse complement strand
GCCCCCAAGGCGTTTCGCCCGAAGGCAGAGCCGGAGTTCATGCCGCGCCTGATTTCGCCGGCTGAAACCTCCGAAGCGACACAGAGGCCGGTTCCGGTTGTTGCAGCCGCACCCGCCAAGTCGATGGCTGACGACTTCGTTCCGCGCCTGATTGCACCGGCACCGGCACCGGCACCGGCTCCGGCTCCGGCTCCAACTCCGGCGCCGGCATCGGAGCAGGTCGAAGGCGAGGAAACCAAGGGTTAGAAAACAACGGCGGGTCCGGAGCATTCCTCCGGGCTCGCCCCTTGCCGTTCAGCGTCCGGCCAACGACTGCGCGACTGCGCGCAGGTCGTCCTCGGTATCCACACCTCCCGGCGGCGGCGCCTCGGCGATGCCAACACGAATTACCATGCCGTTGGCGAGCGCGCGCAACTGCTCCAGGGCCTCAAGCTGCTCCAGTTCCGCCGGCGGCAAGGCGCTGAATCGCGCCAGTGCCGTGACCCGGTAGGCATAGATCCCGATGTGACGGAAGGCTCGTCCGGCCGGCATTTTTGGCCGGGCCGTGGTTGATCCATCGCGCTGCCACGGAATCGGCGCGCGGGAAAAATACAGGGCATGGCCGGACGAATCGGTCACGACCTTCACCACGTTGGGATTCAGCCATTCACGCGGGTCGGCGATCGGATGGGCGAGCGTGCCGATCTCGGCGGCTGGATCCCCCGCCAGCAACTGCGCGGCCTGGCGTACCAGTGCTGGCGGCATCAGCGGCTCGTCGCCCTGCAGGTTAACGACGATGGTGTCGGCCGGCCAGTTGCCAGCCTGCGCCACTTCATTGATCCGGTCAGTACCCGAGGCGTGCCGGGGCGAGGTCATGGCAACGGTGGCGCCAAATGCCGCACAAGCCTCCTGGACCTCGACGCTGTCGGTCGCCACAACGACTTCCTCGGCGCCCGAGCCACGGGCCGCCTCCCACACCCACTGGACCATCGGCCGGCCCTGGATGTCGCGCAGAACCTTGCGCGGCAAGCGGGTCGAGCCCAGACGCGCCGGAATGACGACCTTGAATTTCACCGGCGACTCAGCGCAATCGGCCCCATTCCAGGTCCGACAGCGCCCGCGCCTCTTCCTCCAGCATCACCGGCACGCCGTCGCGCACCGGGTAGGCGAGGCGCGAAGCCTTGCACAGCAATTCCTGATTCTCGGCATCCCAGATCAAGGGCGCTTTGGTGACGGGGCAGACCAGGATCTCGAGCAGGCGCTTGTCCATGACTATTTCTTCCGTAAGGCGTCGGTCAATTCTTGCACAAGGGCGTAGCCGGCGGCGTCGACCTGGGCGGTGACCGGCACCACCCAATGGCGTTCGCTCGCGAATTTGGCGCACTTCACCGCATCCTTCTCGGTCATCAGCACTGGCAGCTCGTCGCCAAATTCCAGGTCGGACACCCGAAACGGGTGGTGATCCGGAAACGGATGCATTACCAGCTGGATGCCGTGACGGCTCAGCATGGAAAAAAACCGTGCCGGGTTGCCGATGCCGGCGACCGCGTGGACCGTATTGCCGCTGAACCCGGCCAGCGCCCGGCGCTCGCCGCTTTTCAGCGACTGCGCCTGCCCCGGCACCAGCTCCATGGTCAGGCTGCGCTCAACCGGCGCCTTCCAGCCGCGGCCGTTGACCACCACCAAACCCACTTCGCGCAGGCGCGACGGCGGCTCGCGCAGCGGACCGGCCGGCAGGAGGTGGCCATTGCCAAGGCCGCGGCTGGCATCCACGACCACGATCTCCAGGTCGCGTGGCAGCCGATAGTGCTGCAACCCGTCGTCGCTGATCAGGATGTCGACGTTTTCGTTGGCAAGCAGGGATCGGGCGTCCACCATCCGGTCCGGCCCCACGGTCACCGGACAGCCGGTGGCACGGGCGATCAACACCGCTTCGTCGCCAACGTCCGCCGGGTCGGAGAAACTCGTAACTCGACGCGGCCAACTCCCGGATCGTCCACCGTAACCCCGGCTGATGATTCCTGGCCGCCAGCCCCACTTCTTCAGCTGCTCGGCCAACCAGATTACGTAGGGTGTCTTGCCGGTTCCGCCAACCGCGATATTCCCGACCACGATGACCGGCACCGGCAGGCGTTCCAGCGCCGCTTTCTGTTGCTGGCGCCGACGCCGCGCCGACGCCACCAGGCCAAACAGCGCCGCCAGTGGCCGCAGGTACCAGGCGGAATATCCGTTGGAGTACCAGCGGCGCAAGAACCAGGATCCCAAGTTCGCTAGTCCTCGAACTGCATACGGTGCAGTGAGGCGTACAGCCCTTTCCTGGCCAATAATTCGTCGTGGCGTCCCGACTCCGCCAATTTCCCTTCATGCAGAACCACGATCAAGTCGGCGCGCTGCACGGTCGACAGCCGGTGGGCGATGACCAGGGTGGTCCGCCCTTGCACCAGGCGCTCCAGGCCAGCCTGGATGTAGCGTTCGGACTCGGTATCCAGGGCCGAGGTGGCCTCATCCAGGATCAGCAGCGGTGCATTGCGCAACAGGGCGCGGGCAATGGCCAGGCGCTGACGCTGACCGCCGGAGAGCATCACGCCGTTCTGTCCCACCGGCGTCTCCAGGCCCTGCGGCAATTTTTCGATGAAGTCCCAGGCGTATGCGGCGCGAGCCGCCTCGGCGATCTGCTCATTACTGACCGTGTCGCGGACACCGTAGGCGATGTTGTCGGCAACGCTGGCGTTGAACAGAATCACGTTCTGGTCGACGAGCGCAAACTGCCGCCGCAGGTCGGTGAGCCGATAGTCCTTGAGGTCGTGGCCGTCGAGGAGGATGCGGCCGCCAGTCGGGTCGTAGAAGCGCGGCAGCAGCGACAACAAAGTGGTCTTGCCGCTGCCCGATCGCCCGACAAAAGCCACCGTTTGTCCCGGCTTGACCTCCAGCGTGACGCCGTTCAGCGCCGGCGTTTCGGCACCGTCGTAGTGGAATTCGACACCCTCGATCCGCAAGTTGCCGTGAGCACGGGTGAGGGGGCGGGTCCCGCCGACCGGCTCCGGCTCGGCGTCCAGCAAGGCAAAAAGGTCCTTCGCGGCGACCAGTCCCCGGCTCAGGCGCTCGCTGATGCCCGTCAGCGAATTGAGCGGCGTGCGGATCGCAAGCATGGCGCCGATGAACGAGATAAACGTGCCGGGCGAAGCGACACGCAGCCAATCACCGGACACCGCCAGATGCACGATCATTGCCACCGCAATGGCGGCCAGGAACTGGGTGACGCCGATGGAACCCGCGCTGTTGGCCACCAGCTTGAGCGCCTGTCGACGGATGAACTCACCGACGCTGCGAAATCGTTCGGATTCGTAGGCCTGGCCGCCATACAGCTTGACCACGCGCCGGCCATTGATGGCTTCGTCCGCCACATGGGTAATGCCACCCATCGAGTCCTGCAGCCGCTTGTTGATGATCTTGAAGCGGCGCATGACGTAGCGAACCGAGAGGCTCAACAAGGGCGCCACCGTCAGCGCGACCAGGGTGAGCTTCCAGCTCATGTAGAACATGACCCACAACAGGCCGACGATGGTCAGTCCGTCCTTGATGACGGCTGACACCACGTTGGTGGCCGACTCGGCCACCTGGTTGGTGTGGTAGGTGATCTTGACCAGCATGTCTGAATTGCGCGTGCGGTCGTAATACTTGACTGGCAAGCGAAGCAACTGGTCGAACAACTCCACCCTCAACTTAAGCACCACGCGCTGTGCCACCCAGGCCATGCCGTAGGTCGCCATGAAGTAGGCGAAGCCGCGCAGGATGAACAGGCCGAGGATCGCCCACGGAACCACCTTGAGCATCAGCGGGTCGCGCTCAATGAAGCTCTTGTCGGTAAGCGGCTGGATCAGGCGAATAAAGGCGGTGTCCACGCCGGCAAACAGCACCATGCCGATGACGGCAACGAGGAACACTCGCCAGTGCGGTGCGGAATACCGCAGCAGGCGCCGGTAAATGGGCCAACTGTCGGAAGAATCCGGCGCGGCAGGAGACGAGGTCATGGAGCGCGCAATGTTAGCATTTGGCCTCGAATTACCCTCGGAAACGAATGCCATGTCCAAGACCCTGTTCGAAAAAATCATCGACCGGGAAATCCCCGCGAGCATCGTCCACGAGGACGAACATTGCCTGGCGTTCAAGGACATCAACCCCGGCGCACCCACCCACCTGCTGCTGGTACCGCGAAAGCACATCCCCAAGCTGTCGGACGCCGGCCCGGAAGATCAGGCCCTGCTGGGTCACCTGCTGCTCACGGCCGCGAAAATCGCCGAGGAGCACGGTTGTGGCGATGCCTTTCGCCTGGCCGTGAACAACGGTGCGGGCGCCGGCCAGTCGGTGTTCCACCTGCACCTGCATATCCTGGGTGGCCGACCCATGAAGTGGCCGCCGGGGTAGAAATCAGGTCCCCTCTTTCGTCGTCGTACCTTCATTGCGCCGCGTCACCTGGCGAAAAAGCCGGACGGTCGCTATTTTTCTGAAGGCATCGGGCCAGCAAGCAGCTGGGCATCCACGCGCGCATCGAACCAGCTCACGCGCCAGTCCAGATGCGCGCCGGTGGCCCGCCCGGTGGATCCGATTTCGGCAATCAGTTCGCCCTGCTGCACTTCCTGCCCCGTCCTCACGTGCAGCTTGCTCAGGTGCAGGAAGGCCGAGGACAGGCCGTGGCCGTGGTCGATCATGAGGGTGCCGCCGGTGTAGTACATGTCGGGCACCGCCAGGCTCACCACGCCGCCGGCTGGCGCGACCACCTTCGAGCCCGTCGGCAAGGCGACATCGACGCCGTAGTGAGGCTGCTTGGGCGTGCCGTTCAGAATGCGCTGGCTGCCAAATACCCCCGAAATTGGCCCGACCGCGGGCCAGATAAAGCCCATGCCGAAGTCCGTGCGTTCGGTATCGCGCATTCGCGCCTCGCGCACCTGCCGATAGTCCTGCGCAATCCGCTCCTGCGCGGCTGGCGGCGGCGTCACCTGGGACGGCGGCAAGCCATCAATGCGCTGGATGTCGTAAGTCCGCAACGCGACCGCAAACTCGCGGCGTAGAGTCGCCACGCCCGGCTTGGCCACCGTCAGCCGGGCCTTGGGCTCCTGGTCGCGGTCGAGGCCAATGACAAATCGCCCTTCAGTCGAAACGCGAATGGGCTTGCCGTTGAAGCTGGCCGTGCTTCCCGGCTCCGTCCGGCCAAACAGGACGCCGCCCTGCCGCCACTCACCCTGCAATTCAAGGCGTGGCTCCTCGGCCGCCGCCACAACCCCGACGGCGAGCAGCCACGACGCGGCCGCAATCCTCAATCCTGGATCCCGAGCTGGTTGAGGATGAAGGCGAACTCCATTGCGCGCTCGTGGTATTTCTGGAACCGGCCCGACTTGCCGCCGTGCCCGGCTTCCATGTTGATGTGGAACAGCAGCGGATTCTGGTCGGTCTTGGTCGCGCGCAACTTCGCCACCCACTTGGCCGGCTCGTAATACTGCACCTGTGAATCCCACAGGCCGGTGGTCACCAGCATCGCGGGATAGGCCTGCGCCTTGACGTTGTCGTACGGCGAGTACGACAACATGTAGTCGTAGTATTTCTTCTGCTTCGGGTTTCCCCACTCGTCGAACTCGTTGGTGGTCAAGGGGATGGTCTCGTCCAGCATCGTGGTCACCACGTCCACGAACGGCACCTGCGTGACGATGCCGCGATACAGGTCGGGCCGCAGGTTCACGACCGCGCCCATCAGCAAGCCGCCGGCGCTGCCACCCATGGCAAACACGCGCTCGGGCGAAGCGTACTTCTGCTTTACGAGGAACTCGGTCACGTCGATGAAGTCAGTGAACGTGTTTACCTTTCGCAGCAGCTTGCCGTCCTCGTACCAGGCGCGGCCCATTTCCTGCCCGCCGCGGATGTGCGCGATGGCGTAGACGAAGCCGCGGTCCAGCAGCGACAGGCGCACCGAATTGAAGGTCGGATCCATGGTGGCGCCATAGGAGCCGTAGCCGTATTGCAGCAGCGGCGCGCTGCCGTCCATCACCAGGTCCTTGTGGTAGACCAGCGACACCGGGACCCTGGTGCCATCGCGCGCCTTGGCGAAAACGAATTCGCTCCGGTAATCGTCGGGGTTGTACCCCCCCAATACCGGTTCACGCTTGACCAGGACTTGCTGGCCGGTGCGCATGTTGTAGTCGTACACGCTGTCGGGCGTCGTCATCGACTCGTAGGTGTAGCGCACCGTTTCGGAGCCCAGCTCCGGGGTGTACTCCAGCGTGGCGGTGTAAGCCGCTTCCTTGGACTCGATATAGAACTGCTTCCCCACAATTCCTTTTTGCGGCCAGGGCTTGATGCGCACCTTGCGCAGGCCGCCGGAGCGCTCGTTGATCGCGAGGTATTTCTGGAATACCTCAAAGCCCTCGATCAGCACGTTGCTGGAGTGCGGCACCACGATCGTCCACGTCGTCTTGTTGGCGCTGGTCTTCACCGGGGCGCGCATCAGGCGGAAGTTCTTTGCCCGCCAGTTGCTGCGGATGATGAAGTCCGAGCCCAGGTGCTCGACCTGGTACTCATGGTTTGCCTCGCGCGGCAACACCGGCCGGAATTTCAGTTGCGGGTCGGCGGCGTCGGCCACCAGCCACTCGGACACCAGCGTACTGCCCATGGCGATGAACAGGTACTGGTCCGACTTGCTCCTGGTCACGCCAATGTAAAAGCTGTGATCCTGCTCCTCGTACACCAGCGGATTGGCCCCGGTGTCACCCAGTGCGTGCTTGCGCACCTTGCTGCCCAGCAGGGTTTCCGGGTCCTTTTCCACGTACAGCAGCGTGCGGTTGTCGTTGGCCCAGACAATGCCCGGATCCACATTGGCCACGGCGTCGGCGTAAGTCTCGCCGGTCACCAGGTTCTTGACGCGCAGCACGTACTGGCGGCGGCCCACGGTGTCCTCGGTATAGGCCAGCAACTTGTTGTCGGGGCTGACCTGCCAGGAGCCGACATTGAAGTAATCCTTGCCCTGCCCCATCACATTGACGTCCAGCATCACCTGCTCGGCACCGTCCATCGTTCCGGCACGGCGGCAGTACAGCGGATATTCCTTCCCGGTCTCGAAGCGGGTGTAGTACCAATAGCCGTTGTCGAGGATCGGCGGGCTGGCGTCGTCCTGCTTGATGCGCGCCACGATTTCGCCAAACAGCTTGTCCTGCAGCGGGCGCGTCGGCGCCAGCATCGCGTCCTTGTAGCGGTTCTCGGCATTGAGGTACGCCAGCATCTCCGGCGCCGTGCGACTGTCGTCGCGCAGCCAGTAGTAGTTGTCGTTGCGCTCGCCATTGGGCGAAGGCACGGCATACGGCTTGACCGCCGCCTTGGGCGGCATCGGCGGCGTCTTCGGCGCTTGATTCATAAGGGGCATCGTGGAACAGGCAACGACGGTGGCGGTCAGCAGGATTACGGCAGGTGCCGCGTAGCGCATTGGATACCTCTCAGGGGTGGTTTTGTTCCCTTAGCAATTCAATCGCCTCGGCCAGTGGCAGCGTCTGTTGCTGCTCGGTTCCAAAGCGGCGCAGGGTGACCGTCTTCTCCTCGGCCTCCCTGCGCCCAACAATCGCCAGCACCGGGATTTTTTGCAGGCTGTGCTCGCGAATCTTGTAGTTGATCTTTTCATTGCGCAGGTCGGTGTCCATACGCAGTCCGGCGGCCTGCAGCGCGGCACCCACTTCCTCGGCATAGGCATCCGCATCCGAGACGATGGGCGCCACCATCACCTGCACTGGCGCCAGCCAGAACGGCAGGGCACCTGCAAAGTTTTCCAGCAAGATGCCGATGAAGCGCTCCATCGATCCGACAATGGCCCGGTGCAGCATCACCGGATGCTTGCGGCCCGAGTGCTCGTCCACGTACTCGGCGCCGAGGCGCTCGGGCATCGAGAAATCCACCTGCATGGTGCCGACCTGCCAGGAACGGCCGATCGAATCCTTCAAGTGGTACTCAATCTTGGGGCCGTAAAACGCGCCCTCGCCCGGCAACTCACCCCAACTCACGTCGGCCGCCTTAAGCGCGCCGCGCAGCGCCGCCTCGGAACGGTCCCAGACCTCGTCCGAGCCGATCCGCTGCTCGGGGCGCAAGGCGATCTTGATGCTGATGTCCTTGAAGCCGAAGTCGGCATAGACCTTCATCGCCTGGCGATGAAAAGCCGTCACTTCAGGTTCGATCTGCGGCTCGGTGCAGAAGATATGGCCATCGTCCTGGGTGAAGGCCCGCACCCGCATCAGGCCATGCAGCGCACCCGAGGGCTCGTTGCGATGGCAGCCGCCAAACTCGGCGTAGCGGATCGGCAGGTCGCGGTAGCTGTGCAGGCCGGCGTTGTAGATCTGCACATGGCCGGGGCAATTCATCGGTTTCACCGCGTAAGTCCGCTTCTCGGACTCGGTGAAGAACATGTTTTCCTTGTAGTTGTCCCAGTGCCCGGATTTCTTCCACAGGCTGACATCGGCAATCAGGGGAGCGCGCACTTCGTCGTAGCCACTGTCGCGATAGACCTGACGCACATAGCGCTCAACCGCCTGCCAGATAGCCCAGCCCTTGGGGTGCCAGAACACCATGCCCGGAGCTTCTTCCTGCTGGTGGAACAGGTTCATCTGCTTGCCGAGGCGACGGTGGTCGCGCTTCTCGGCCTCCTCCAGCATGTGCAAGTGGGCCTTGAGTTCCTCGTCGCTGGCGAAGGCCAGCCCGTAGATGCGCTGCAACTGCGCATTGTTGGCATCGCCGCGCCAGTAGGCGCCTGAAACCTTGGTCAGCTTGAACGCCGTACCCACCTTGCCGGTCGAGGGCAGGTGCGGCCCCAGGCACATGTCCAGCCACTGGTCGCCCTGGCGATAAATCGTCAGCGGGACATCGGGTTTCAGGCCCTCACGGATCCACTCGGCCTTGAACTTCTCGCCGGCCGCCTCGAAATGCTTCACCGCCACGTCGTGCGGCCAGACTTCGCGCGTGACAGGCAGGTCGCGCTTCACGATTTCGCGCATCTTCTGCTCGATTTTTTCCAGGTCGGCCTCGGTAAACGGCTCGGCACGGGCAAAGTCGTAATAAAACCCGGTCTCGGTCGACGGACCGAAAGTGATCTGGGTGCCGGGGAACATTTCCTGCACGGCCTGCGCCAGCACGTGCGCCGCGTCGTGGCGGATTACGTCCAGCGCCTCGGGCTGGTCGCGGGACAGCAATTCCAGCGTCGCGTCTTGCTCGATCGGACGGGTCAGGTCCCACAGCAGCCCGTTTACCTTGGCCACCACGGTGCGCTTGGCCAGGCTCGGGGAAATTCCCTGGGCGATGGCCAGTGCGGACAGCGGCGCGTCGTAGGACTTCTTTGCGCCATCGGGAAACGTAATCTGGATGCTCATTTCGGATCGCGGATGTGAGTGATGGCGGCCGTCAGCCGGGCCAGCGACGCTTCGCGACCCAGCAGAGCCAACGTCTGGTCGATGGGAGGGGAAATCGCCATGCCGGCGATGGCGAGCCGAATCGGCTGGGCGATAGCCCCCAGGCCAAGGCCGCGCTTCTCGGCCACGGCATGGACTGCCACGTGGATGGGGTCGGGCTGCCAATCGGGCAGCACCCTGAGATCCGCGACCAGCAATTCCAGCAAGTCGGCGGCGGCCGGGCTGAAGTGCTTGGCCGCGTCTTGCTCGTTGTAGGCCGTTGGCGCCTGGTAAAAGAAGCGGCTCTTCTCGGACATCTCGACCAGGGTCTTGCAGCGCTCGCGCTGGGACAGGAACACCGGCTCCAACGGCGGGCCGCCGGCGGTCGAGACTCCGAGCCGTTCGAGGTGCCAGCGCAGTTCCGGCGCGACCAACGGGGCTTCCGCGCGCTTCAGGTACTCGTGGTTGATCCAGACCAGCTTGTCAATATCAAAGCGCGCCGCGGCCTTCTGCACGCGGGTAATGTCGAACAACTCGATCATCTCCGCGCGCGTGAACAGTTCCTTGTCGCCATGCGACCAGCCCAGGCGCACCAGGTAATTCAGCATCGACTCAGGCAGGAAACCCAGCGCCCGGTACTCAATAACCGAGACAGCGCCGTGGCGCTTGGACAGCTTGACCCCATCACTGCCCAGGATCATCGGCACGTGGGCGTACTGCGGCTGCTTCACGCCGAGCGCATTCAGGATGTTGATCTGGCGCGGGGTGTTGTTGACGTGGTCGTCGCCCCGAATCACGTGAGTGATGCCCATGTCGGCATCGTCCACCACCACGCAGAAGTTGTAGGTCGGCGTGCCGTCGGTACGGGCGATGATCAGGTCATCGAGCTCCGCATTCTGGAACACGATGTCGCCCTTGATCAGGTCCGGCACCACCGTGGCGCCGTCTTCCGGATTGCGGAAGCGAATGACGGACGGTGCCCCGGCAGGAGCGTCCTTGCGATGGCGGCAACGACCGTCGTAGCGCGGTTTTTCCTTGCGCGCCATTTGCCCGGCGCGCATCTCGTCCAGCTCCGGCTTGGTGCAGTAACAGCGGTAGGCGTGGCCTTCGGCCAGCAGCCGGTCGGCCACCTCCTGATAACGGCCGAAGCGCTGGGTCTGGTAGATCGGCTCCGGGTTGTCGCCCCCCAGCCCCAGCCACTCCAGCCCCTCGAAAATCGCCTTGACCGCGGCATCGGTCGAACGCTCGCGATCGGTGTCTTCGATGCGCAGCAGGAATTTCCCCCCGTGCTTTCGGGCATAGAGCCAGGAATACAGGGCGGTACGGGCGCCTCCGATGTGGAGATAGCCGGTGGGACTGGGCGCAAAGCGGGTAACGACCATGGGGTCGGAGGCAGTGGTCTGGTGGCGGGCGCGCGATTTTAACAGGTGGGGCAGCGTAGAATTGCCCTCCCCCTGCGACCCTGCCGCCATGTCCCGCCTGTTTGTCGAGCACCTGACCGTCATCGACTGCGCCTTCCTCGACGCAAAACGGGGCCTGGTGGGCGAATCGTGGATCGTCGACCTTGAGCTTGAGGGCGACCTCGACGGCCATGGCATGGTGCAGGATTTCGGCGAGGTAAAGAAAAAGCTGAAGCAGGTGATCGACCGAGCCGCCGACCACCGGCTGATCGTCCCGGGCAAGTCCCCGGCCCTGAAGCTGCACCTGGGCGAAGGCGGTTGTGGCCTGACTTTTGAAGCCGCCACCGGGCCAATCGAACACATCTCCCCCGCTGGCGCTGTTTGCGTGCTGCCAGCCGAGGCGGTGACCGCCCAGTCGCTGACCGCGCACCTGGTCCCGATTCTGAAAAAACAGGTTCCCGCCAACGTCACCGGGGTTCACCTCACCCTGCGCCACGAAGTCATCGAAGGCGCCTGCTACCACTACACCCATGGGCTGAAGAAGCACGCCGGGCACTGCCAGCGCATCGCCCATGGACACCGTTCGCAGTTGCGGATCACCGTCAACGGCAAGCGTGACGAGAAGTTCGAGAGGCGGTGGGCCGATGCGTGGCGGGACATCTACGTTGGCACCTCGGCCGACGTGGTGGCCCATGGCAAGGGGCGGATCCGCTTCGCGTACGCCTCCGGTGAAGGCGAGTTCGAACTGGAACTGCCGGTGGACCGCTGCGTGCTGCTGCAAACTGACAGCACCGTCGAGCGCATCGCCGAACACATTGCCGCCCGAGTCGCCGAGGACCGGCCGAAGATGCCGATCGAAGTCCGCGCCTACGAAGGGGTGATGAAGGGCGCCGTTTCCGTGCTCGGGTAACATTTCGACCGCACCCATCCAGCGCGATTCCTGCGTCACAATGGCGCTGGCGCTGAAATCTTTTGAAACCGCACGAAATACCATGGCAAAAATAGAGTTTTCAGCGAGGACCTCGATCGAGCAAGTCGAGGAAGGGCACGAGCTGGCTCCCAAGTTTGACCAACAGGGCCTGATCGCCTGCGTCACCACCGCCGCGAACACCGGCGAGGTGCTGATGCTGGGCTACATGAACGCCGAGGCCCTGCAAAAGACCATCGAGACTGGCGAGGCCCATTACTGGAGCCGCAGCCGCCAGGTGCTTTGGCACAAGGGCGCGACCAGCGGCCTGGTGCAAAAAGTCACCGAACTGCGCATCGATGATGACCAGGACGCGGTTTGGCTGCGGGTGGAGATTCCGGGCGACGCCAGCTGCCACGTTGGCTACCGCTCGTGCTTTTACCGTTCGGTACCGGTCGGCCCCGGTGGCGTGCAGCGCACGCTGAAGTATGAGGAAGACCGCAAGCTGTTCGACCCAAAGAAGGTCTACGGCGACGCCCCGAACCCGACCAAGTTGTGACCCGGGCGAAGCTCCCGACGGGTCAGTCGGGTACGACGACAGGCTCGGCCGCGGCATTCCAGAACCGCGCCGAGGTAAGCCGGCGCTGGTCGACCCGGATGCCGCCGGTGCCAAGCCAGACCTCCAGCGCGCCGCTGGATGCGGTGTTGTACTGGCGAGCACCAATCGCCTGGTAGCGCGCTAATACTTCCGGGCGAGGATGCCGGAAATGGTGGCGCCAGCCGGCAGAGTACAAGACCACTTGCGGGTTCGCGGCCCTGACGAACTCCTCGGTCGACGACGTGCGGCTGCCGTGGTGCGGGGCAATTAACAGGTCGGCAGCCAACGCCGCTGGATGTTCGCGCAACAGCCGCTCCTCGGCCGCAGCCTCGATATCCCCGGCGAGCAGAACGCTATAGGGGCCGGTCACTTTCAGGACGCAGGACCCGTCGTTGCCCGAGTAGCGACTAGCGCCCGGATGGAGCACCTCAAAGCGCACGCCATCCCAGGTCCAGGACATCCCATCCATGCACGGCGTGGATCGCTCGGTGCCGATCTCTGCCCGAACCTCCAGCAATTCGCGGACAGCGCCGACACCACCGGCGTGGTCATTGTCGCCGTGCGAGACGAGCAGGAGGTCCAGCCGGCGCAGTCCCTGGCCGAGCAGGTAAGGCGCAACCACTGAGGCACCGGCATCGAATCCTTCCTCGATCGCGGGTCCGGCGTCATACAGCAGCGCATGGTTTCGGGTGCGAACCACCACGGCAAGGCCCTGCCCTACGTCCAGCATCGCCACTTCCAGGTCGCCGCGGATTTTCGTCGCGGGGACCAGCAACATCGGCAGCAGGCAGAGGGCGCCCAGCGGCCGCAGCGGCACGCCGCGCGGCAGAAACAGCAAGGCCACTCCGATCAAGGCCAGCGCCAGGGCCGGCGCCGGCGGGCTGGCCGGCAGCCACAGGCCCGGAGCACTCGCCGCCAACTCCAGGAGCCGGATCACACCGTCCAGTGCCCAGGCAAGGGAGTGCAGCAAGGGTGCACCCAGCGGCGGCCACAGGAGTTGCGCGGCGACCGCAACAAATGCCCACGGCGTCAGCAGCGCAAACAGCGGTACCGCCACGACATTGACCAACGGCGCGATCCACGACGCGCCCTGGAAGAAATACAGCGTCACCGGTGCCAGGGCCACCGCCAGCATCAGTTGCAACAACACCGCCCCGTGCCAGAACCCGGGCGCACGCAGGCGATTCAGGCTGACGTAAAAAATGGCACCCACCGCGGCAAACGACAGCCACAGTCCGGGGCTAAGCACGGCCGAAGGATCCAGGGCGAGAATCGCCAGCCACGCCAATGCCAACACCCGCGATGGCTCACGGAGCCGGTTGGTCCAGGCGGCGGCCAGCAGCAGGCAGCACATCAGCGCGGCCCGTGCGACCGGCGCCTCGAATCCGGCGATCAAGGCATAGAGCAAGGCCATGACCGCCGAGGCCAGCAAGCCAATACGCTGGGCCGGCACCCTCAGGCACAGTCGCGGCCACAGGCCCCACAGCCAGCGAAAGACAAAAAAGGCAAAGCCGGCGACGATCGCGACATTGAATCCGGAAATTGCGACCAGGTGAGTGGTGCCGGTGGCGCGGAAGACATCCCAATCGTGGTTCCGAAAGCCCGATCGGTCGCCGACCGTCAACGCCAGCACCATGGCCCGCGCGTTGGACGGCGGTAACGCGGCGCTCACGGCATCGACCAACTGCTGGCGCCAGCGCAAGATCAACCCGCCGGCCGAACGCTCGCACGGCTGCGCGTCGCGGACCGTGGCGGTGGCGCCTATCCCTTGCCGGAACAGCCAGCCTTCGTAGTCGAAGGCGTCCGGATTCAGGGACCCGTGCGGGGTGCGCAGGCGCAACAGGAATCGCCAGCAGTCACCGCCACGGACGGGCGACTCCCCTCGATACCAGGCGACGCGGATTCGCGAAGGGAACTCATTGGACTCCGGCGCAAACAGGAACCGGGTGCTGGCCACCTGCCCGTCCCCACCCTCGCTCTCGGGCAGGCTGGCCACCGTTCCTTCAATCCAGTGGTTCTCTCCGTGCCGCGCCGAAGGCCAGCGTTGCTCCAGCACCGAGCGGGCGGAGACCAGCGCCAGCACCGCGCCCGCCAACAAGGCGAGCCACGGCAGGCGGCCGCGCCAGTGCAACAGCGCCGGCAGCAGCAACAACAGGACCCAGGGGGACTCGGGGAGGCTCGCCAGCGCGTGCACCGCCAGCACGCCGCCGGTGAAGCAAACGACTAGGACACGCAGATCAGGCCGTGATCCAGCGTGCATGTCCGGTCCATGCGTGCGGCCAGC
>JANNAK010000113.1:0-5304 GCA_031384195.1 Gammaproteobacteria bacterium | reverse complement strand
CAATGGGGAGCGTCCCCTTTGAAGAATGGGGAGCGTCCGCTTTGGCCGCTTTGGTCACTTTGGTCAGGGCGCGGACGTGCGCATCGGCCAAATCACAGACGTGGATGTAGTCCCGCACGCAGGTGCCGTCCGGCGTCGGGTAGTCCGAGCCGAACACCTCGAGGTGCGGACGCTTGCCGGCCGCGACTTCCAGCGCCAGCGGCAGCAGGTGGGTCTCGGGCGTGTGGTCCTCGCCGATCTCGCCGTCCGGGTCGGCGCCGGAGGCGTTGAAGTAGCGCAGCGACGCAGAGCGCAGGCCCCAGTCGCGCGCGGCCTCCTCCAGCAGCAGCTCGCCGGCGTGCTTGGTCTGGCCGTAGGGACTCACCGGCTGGCGCGGCGCCAATTCGGTGATCGGCTGCACCGCGGCGTCGCCATACACCGAGCAGCTGCCCGAAAACACCAGCTGCGTCACGCCGGCGAAGCGCATCGCATCCAGCAGCGTGCGCGTGCCCTCGACGTTGACGCGCCGATAGCGCTCCGGCTGCTGCACCGACTCGCCGGCGTAGGCCAGCGCCGCGAAGTGCATCACCGCGGCCGGCCGGTACTGCGCGAACACCTGCTCAAGCCGCGCGGCATCGCAAATATCGCCACGCTCCAGCGGCCCCCACTTCACCGCCCAGTCGTGCCCACGGTCAAGCACGTCGTAGACCACCGGGGTGTGACCAGCCGCCGCCAGCGCCTTGCAGGCGTGGCTGCCGATGTAACCGGCGCCGCCGGTGACGAGGATGTTCAAGTGTCGAAGGTGCTGCGCATATTTATGCCTATGCGCCTATGCGCGTCGCGATTCTACGCCGGCCGCGAAAAATAGTGGCCGTCACTATTTTCTATCCGCGGTGGATGTACCAGTCGCCCAGCACCAGCACGTCCATCTTCGTACGCAGGAAGCAATCCAGCGCCTCGGCCGGACGGCACACCACCGGCTCGTTCTCGTTGAAAGAAGTGTTGAGCACCATCGGCACGCCGGTCCGGTCGCGAAACGCCTCGATCAGCGCGTAGTAGCGCGGATTGGTGTCGCGGTGCACGGTCTGCAGCCGCCCGCTGCCGTCCACGTGCGTCACCGCCGGGATCTTCGCCCGCTGCGCCGCGCGGATCGGAAACACCTGCATCATGAACGGCACATCGCCATCCAGCTCGAACCAGTCCGGCACCGCCTCGCGCAGCACCGACGGCGCAAACGGCCGGAACGACTCGCGCCGCTTTATTTTGGCGTTGAGGATGTCCTTCATGTCCGCCCGGCGCGGGTCGCAGACGATCGAGCGATTGCCCAGCGCGCGCGGACCCCACTCCATGCGGCCCTGGAACCAGCCCACCACCTGGCCGTCGGCAATCGCCGCCGCCGTGCGCTGGCACAGCGCGGCCTGGTCGGGCATCTCCTCGATCTGACAGCCGGCCGCCAAAATGGCCGACCGACTCGCGTCCACGAACTTGCGCATCTCCACCGGCCCGGCTTCCGGCCCCCAGTACGCGTGCTCCATCCGAAACCCCCGTTCAATGGGGACGCTCCCCTTTGAACGGGCAACGGGTTCAATGGGGACGCTCCCCTTTGAACGGGCAATAGTTTCAAAGGGGAGCGTCCCCATTGAACTCGATCCGCTGGGTTCAAAGGGGAGCGTCCCCATTGAACTCATTGAACTCTTTGAACCGTGCCACGCGCTGAAAGCCGCGCCGATGGCCCCGCCCGCGTCGCCGGCCGCCGACTGCACGTAGATCTGCTTGAACGGCGTGCGCAGCGTCACCTTGCTATTGGCGACCGAGTTCATCGCGCAACCGCCGGCCAGCGCCAGCGTGTCGAGCCGGTAGCGGGCATGCAGGGCGTTGAGCAGATGGAAGAACGCCTCCTCGTACATCGCCTGCACCGCGCGAGCGATGTCCTTGTGCTTCTGCTCGAGGGGTTCGCCGCCACGCCGGGCCGGACCCAGCAGCTTTTCCAGCTCGGACGAAAACAGCGCGCCCACCTTCGGCTCGCCGTTGTCCCAGGCGTACTCGAACTTCTCGCGGTGATGGCGGAAGTACGCAAGCTCCAGCTCGAAGCCACCGTCCGGCTTCAGCCGCACCACACGCCGCAGCGCATCCAGAAAAGTCGCGACTTCTCCGCCGTAGGGCGCCAGCCCCATCACCTTGTACTCGTCGCCGTAGTGCGGAAAGCCCAGGTACTGCGTCAGCGCCTGGTAGAACACGCCCAGCGAATGCGGAAAGTGCACGCGCCCGTCAATGCGGATCCCGGCGCCCTTGCCCACGCCCCACGCCGCGCTGGCGAAATCGCCGAAACCGTCCACCGAAACCACCACCGCCTGGTCGAACGGCCCGACATGAAACGCCGAGGACAGGTGCGCGCGATGGTGCTCGACAAACTCCACCTGGCCACCGAACGACTGGCCCAGCGACCCGGACAGCAACTCGGCCACGCCACGACGCCGCGCGCGATTGCGCAGCCGCTCCCAGACATAGGCCGGATCCGGCCGGTGACGCAGCGTGTACCAGGCCTTCTGCAGCCAAGCCGCGCGCGGATCGCTGTTGATCGCGATCACGTCCACCTCGGCAAGCCCGAGCCCCGCCGCCGCCAGGCAGTAGCGCACCGACTCGGACGGCAGCCCGGCCCAGTGCTTGATGCGACGGAAGCGCTCTTCCTCCGCCGCTGCGACCAGCTTGCCGTCCACCACCAGGCAGGCAGACGAGTCGCCGTGGTAGGCGTTTAGGCCGAGAATTGCGGGCATCAGGGAGCCACGCCGCCGTCAGAATCCCGCAGCAAGTCCTGCAGTTCACCGTGCAACACCGGGAGCTTGGATTCCACCACGTCCCAGACCAGCCGGTCGTCCACCTCGGCGTAACCGTGAATCAGGATGTTGCGAAACGCGATGATGCGGCCCTGCTCACTGATACGCGCCGCGACCTGCGGCGCCACCTTGTTCAGGCGCGACAGTGCCTCACCGATAACCTCGAACTTGCGCTCCACCGCAGCCCGCAACATGGCGTCGCCCGAATAATCGTCGAGCTGCTTGCCGGCGGTGAACGCCCGAATCAGATCCGCGGCGCTCTTGATGTCATGGAGGTACTTGCGCGCCTCAAGCCGCATACAGCACCGTCCTGCTCTTCTCGATGGACTGGCGGAAGTACGGGTTGCGGATCGCGTTAGCCACCACCAGGTCCACGGGCCGGCCGAACAAGCGCTCCAGCGACTCGCGCAAGTCGAAGTAATTGTTCGCGTAGCCTTCCCGCAACGGCTCGAACTCCACCAGGAAATCCAGATCGCTCCCGGGCTTGGCGTTGCCGGTGGCAGCAGACCCGAAGAGGTCCAGCTTGCGCACGTGATGCCCGCGACAGAGCCGGGCAAGCTCCGCTCTGCGCATTGCAACCGCCGGGCTCAAACCCGCGGACCGGTCTCCGGCGCGGACCCCAGGATCGCCCCCGATCGGCGGGCCGTAGCGCGTGGCGCGTCCCCGGCCTTCGGCCACGATGCGCCCCCTGGCCACCAGGTGCGCGAGGCGGCGCTGCAGGTTCCGGCGCGGAATTCGGGGTACCAAGGCGTTGAAAATGGCATCGAGGCCCATGGCCTTGCCGCCGCCCTCGATCAGGCGCTGGACGGCGTCCAGTTCTGCGGCAGGCTGCAATTTAGGCATGTGGCGCGTATTTTCGATTGAACCGCCTTATGCGGCGCGCAAACAGTATCGCGCCACTTTATGCGGCGCACAAATACCAGCAGGGCCTAAAGCGCCCCCGCTGACACCTTTGCGCGCTTCCTCGGTGCGAGGTACGCAGCCGCGGTTTCCATCACCCGACCACGGATATCGGACAGGCGCTGGACCACCGGCACAAGACCCGCCACATCCTTGCGCGCGCAACGCGCGGCCAGCTTTTCATCGGCCGTTACCAGGGGCAGCTGCAGGCGGCGCGCCAGCGCCAGATACGCACAGTCGTAGGCCGGATGTGACAGTCGCATCGAAAGCTCCAGAATCTGCGCGGCCAGCGCCTGCACCGGCTCAAATGTGATCGCGGCCGACTGCAGGACCAGCGCCGCCGCCTCGGCTTCGCCGGCCGACAATTCGCCGCGCGTCACTTTTTTCCAGAGTGCGTTGATGCACTCGGACACCAGCAGGTCCGGCGCCGCGACCGGGCCAAGCATGACCGCCGCCGCCTGATCCGAGCCCTGCTCGCCCACCATCCACTTGATGACGACGCTGGCATCCACGACATAGCTCACCGTTGGTTCCGCCCCTCGCGAATCAACGCTTCGGCAGGCGTATGGCGACGCCCCGCCGTGATCGTCCGCAGCTTGGCGGCCAGCCGGTGCACGTCACCGCGCGCGCCGCCGGACACCGCCTGCCGAACCAGTTGCCGGACTTCCTCGGCCATCGAGTGGCCGTTGCGCGCCGCCTGCTCCTTCAGCCGCTGGGCCACGCGGTCATCCAGGTCCCTGACAATCAAAGTAGCCATGATCGGCTCCTCACCGTTCGATGATAGCAATGATAGCACTGCGTTCGAAGCGGCGCTAAAGTCGCGTCACCCTGCAAAAGCAGGTTCTAGTACCAGTCCTCGACCCGCAGTCCGCCAATCCGTGCAAACTCGCGCAAGTTGCGCGTGACCAGAATGGCCTGGTGCGCCAACGCCACGCCAGCAATTAATCCGTCAGGCTGGATAGGGCAAGGTCTTCGCGCCGGCACGCCAGCATCCGGCGCGCGACGCCGCCTTCGCCGCGCAAGAAATAGCTGACAGTGTTGGTGTCGAGCAGGTACATCTATCTACTTGAGCGGAACGCGCGGAACGTCTTTCCCATGAGCGGCGCGGATTTCTTCAACCCGTGGAAAATCCGGAAACGCGCCAGCAAGCCGGACAAATTCCTCGGGCCAGGCCGCGCTGGCCCGCTCGCGGATGAGCTGGGCCACCCACCGGCTTTTGGACAGCTTGGCGCGGGTAGCGGCACGCGTCAGCTTCTTATCCGTATCTTCGTCCAGATAAAGCGTCACTTGGCCCATGGGTATCCTCTCGCAACAATATACTTGTAAATATATGTGTACAGCCAAAATCCCGCAACCAATGTCGGCAACGGGTTGCCGCCCTACGTCCGCACTTGTAGTCCTTTAGCAACACAACGGATAGCGGCATCCATGATTTTCTGAACCAGCCGGAGATCCTTATCCAGTTGGGCGGAGATTCCGGCATCCAGGAAACGGCTCATTTCCTGCTGAAACGCCCGATTCGCTTCGCCTGATCCCAGAAACGCCTGCCGCTCTTTCAGGCGTTGCACAAAATTCTCCGGCGCAATTTTGT
>JANNAK010000243.1:0-18969 GCA_031384195.1 Gammaproteobacteria bacterium | reverse complement strand
TGTGGGTCAGGTGGTCGAGGATCTCCAGGCCCACGCCCTTGGGCTTCGGGTTGGCCTTGTCAAAGAACTTGAAGTCCACGTCGTAAATCGATCGCTCGTTGTAGCGGTCGACGAAGTACAGGACGCTGTTGCCGATGCCGTAGACCGCCGGCAACCGCAATTCCATGAACCCGGGCTTGCTGTCGAATGGGACGGCGCCTTGCGACACCGCCTGCTCGTAGGCCTTGACCGCATCCTTGACCCGCCAGCCCATGGCGCAAGCGGCCGGGCCGTGCGTCATCGCGAACTGGTGGAAGTGGCTGTAGGGCGTGCCATTCACCAGGAAGTTGATGTCGCCCTGCCGAAACAGGGTGACATCCTTGCTGCGGTGGCGGGCCACTGCGGTGAAACCCAGCAGCTCAAACAGCGCGTGCAGGGACTTGATGCCCTTGGCATCCGGCGCGGTGAATTCGACGAACTCAAAACCGTCGGTTCCCAGCGGGTTCATCTCTTTTTTTGCAGCCATTGCTAGATCCTGGGAAAAATGGAATCCCGCTTGCGCGGGGATGACGATTGCTCCGTCACATGCTTCCGGCGAGACGGGTGACGCCGGACGACTGCTCCTTGGACGGGAACAGGGGCGGATACAGGCCACGTTGCCGGGCTTCCTGCACCAGGGCCATGAGGTCGAGTTGCGTCAGCTCGCCCAGTTCTCTCATGTCCTCCAGCTGGTAGTACAGCGGCTGCATAATGTCGATGCGGTAGGGCGTGCGCAGCACGTCCAGGATGTTGAAGCGCTTGCGCTGCGGAATGTCGCTCGAATAGGCGTATTCGGTCTCGCCGATGGAGGACAGGATGCCGCCGCCGTAAATCTTCAGCGGCTGGCCTGGGGGCTGCAGCAAGCCGAACTCGACCGTGAACCAGTACATGCGCGCCAGGAACACGCGATCTTCCTTCGAGGCGGCCAGGCCCAGCTTGCCGTAGGTATGCGTGAAATCGGCAAAATGCCGGTTGGTCAGCAGCGGGGTGTGGCCAAAGATCTCGTGGAAGATGTCCGGCTCCTGCAAGTAGTCCAGCTCGTCCCGGCTGCGCACGAAGGTCGCGGCCGGAAACTTGCGGTCGGCCAGCAACTTGAAGAACTCGCTAAACGGGATCAGCGCCGGCACGTAAGCGACCTCCCAGCCAGTCTCGCGCTTCAGCACGCGGGAGATTTCCGGCAGCTGTGGCACGTGATCCTTGGGCATGCCAATCAGCTCGAGCCCGTGAAGGAACTCGTCGCAGGCCTTGCCCCGGATCGCCTTTTCCTGCCGCTCATAGAGCGTGGCCCAAATCCCGTCTTCCTCGTCCGTGTACTGGACCAGGCCACCGGAATCGGGCTGCCGAGCCACGTATTTCGTGCCCTTGCCCATGCTGCACCTCTGGAATTTTTGTGGCGGCGCAACAAGCTTGCACCGTAGTCGATGGCCAAATTTTAGCACCCCGAAAAGGGGCCAGGCTCGATTTACCGATGCGGGGCAGAGAACTTGTCCCGCGCTCCCCACAAAATCGAGCCTGGCCCCTTCCATTCCTTGATGGTTGCCGCTCTTATTCAGCGCTCGGCGAATCGATCCGCGGCGTCGACCAGCCGCGACAGTATCCCCGGTTCGCTGGCCGCATGGCCGGCATCGGCAACCAACTGGAAATCCGCCTCCGGCCAGGCGCGATGCAGGTCCCAGGCCGATTTTGCCGGGCAAACCACGTCGTATCGGCCCTGCACGATCACCCCGGGAATCTGGCGAATTCGATCCACGTCGGCCAACAGTTGGTCCGGCTTCCGGAAGAAGCCGCCGTTGACAAAGTAATGACACTCAATCCGTGCAAAGGCCTCCGCGAACCGGTTTTCGCCAAAACGCTTGACCAGGGCAGCGCTGGGCAGCAGCTTTGAGGTTGCCCCTTCCCAGGTGCTCCAGGCGCGGGCGGCGGCCTGCCGTACGGCGGCCTGCGGACTGGTGAGTCGCCGGTAATAGGCCTGTACCAGGTCGCCGCGCTCGGCGGTCGGGATCGGTTCCAGATACTGCTCCCATGCGTCCGGATAGAGCCAGGAGCACCCTTCCTGGTAGAACCAGCGGATTTCCTCCGGCCGGAGCAGGAAGATGCCGCGGAGGATCAGTCCGCTGACCCGCTCGGGGTGGGCCTGCGCGTACGCCAGCGCCAGCGTCGAGCCCCAGGAGCCGCCAAACACCAGCCACTGCCCGATGCCGAGCTTTTCCCTGATTTTCTCCATGTCGGCGACCAGGTCCCAGGTCGTGTTCTCCCGCAATTCCGCGTGCGGGGTCGACTTGCCGCAGCCGCGCTGGTCAAACAGCACCGCCCGGTACTTCTGCGGATGGAAAAACTGCCGGTGCCAGGGTTCGACACCCCCGCCCGGCCCGCCGTGGACGAAGACCACCGGCCGCCCTTGCGGGTTGCCACATTCTTCGACGTGCAGTTCGTGCAGGTCGGAGACCCGGAGCCGCTGGACGGCGTAGGGCTCAATCGGGGGGTGGGTGGCTGACATGGTCAGGGAGTATGACAAATGACCGCCCGGCCCTCCGGTGGTGCCACCTTAGGCGCATTGCTGCCATCGGAAGCGTCCGGTAGCATCCAGAGTTGATCCGGGAGTCCTTTTTCGATGCGAACCTGCCTGAAGTTTCTGTTGACGCTTTCATTCCTGACGATGGCGTCGGCCGCGACGGCGATCCCCACCGAGCAGCTTTCCGCGCCCGCAACTTCTGGCCCGACATTGTCGGCCGACGCGGCACTGTTCCCGCGACCGGCGCTGCTGCAACCCCGGATTGATTTCTGGTCCCGCGTGTTCAGCGATTATTCGGAATACCAAAGCGTGATCCACCTCCAGGACGCGCCGCAAAAAATCTACACGGTGCTGGATTTCCGGGGCGACGCCGCCGAGCGCGGCCCGGCCGAGGCGCGCCGGCGCCAGCGCAGGGCCGAGATAGCGACCAAGAAGGAAGTCGATGGATACCTTCGGCACATCCACATGGTTCGCGACCACCCAGAACAGCTGTCGCCGGTCGAGCGGCGCATCTACGAGTTGCTGGCGGACAACTCCGATCCAGATCGTTACAAGGACGCGGTGGGCCGGTTCAGGGCGCAGCGCGGGCTGCGGGAAGCAACGGCGCGGGCGGTGGAAGTTTCCGGCAGTTACTTGCCGCGGATGGAGCAGATTTTTGCCGAGGCCGGCCTGCCGGTCCGCCTGACCCGGCTGCCATTGGTCGAGTCTTCATTCAATGTTGAGGCCTATTCGAAAGTCGGTGCCGCCGGCCTTTGGCAGTTCATGCCGTCGTCGGCACGCATCTATATGCGCCTGGACGAGGCGGTGGACGATCGCCGCGACCCCTGGACCTCAACCCGCGCCGCCGCCGCGCACCTGAAGGCCGACTACGCCGAACTGGGCAGCTGGCCGCTGGCCATCACCGCTTACAACCACGGGCGCGGCAGCCTGCAGCGAGGCCTGCGCGAGGTCAAAGGCGAGACGCTCGAGGACCTGGTCGCTGGCTGGAACGGTCGCCGCTTCGGCTTCGCCTCCAAGAATTTTTATGCTGAATTCCTGGCGGCCTCGGATGTCGAGCTCAACCATGGCGCGCATTTCGGCACGATCGCCCGCAGCGCGCCCCTGGACTTCGAGATTTTTGAGACCCGCGACTATGTCTCGTATGCAACGCTCCAGCGCATTTCCAACGTTGACGAAAAGCTGTTCCGGCAATTGAATCCGGGCTTCCGACCGGAAGTCCTCGACGGCCGGCTGCACGTGCCGCCGCAGATCCGGATCCGGCTTCCGGTCGGCCACGTGGATGCGTTCAAGAATGCCTACGCGGCACTGGGCGACACCGATCGCCTCGCCCAGCAGCGGTTCTACTACGTGCGCTACAAGGTACGCGGCGGCGACAACCTCGGCTCCATCGCCCGACGCTATGGCGTCAGCGTGAGTTCGCTCAAGCAGGCCAATAGTGTGAGCAATCCGCGCGCCTTGCGCGTTGGGCAAACTTTGCGCATTCCGCCTCGCGGCGGAGCCCGCACGGTGAAAATTTCCGCGCTGCCCGAACCGTCCGTTCCTGGCACCCACAAGGTTCGTCCCGGCCAGTCGCTAAGCACCATTGCCCGCCGGTACCAGACATCGATCGAAGCCTTGATGAGATTGAACGGGCTCGACGACGCGCACAGCCTGCGCAGCGGACTGGTGCTGAAAATTCCATCGACGTAAAAGATTCAGGTCCGTCGTGGGGGCGACGGACGGAGCGACAATTATGACGACCCCCCAATTCCTCCTCGCAACTTTGACAGTTCATCCCGGCCACCCTTACCATAATGACACCTGAATCAGGCGTCATGATTCGGAGAAATCTTTATGACACCCATGCACGCTCCTGTTACTGCCCGTGGCGAAGCCACGCGCCGCCGGCTGCTCAACGCCGCCGAGGAAGATTTTGGCGAGAAGGGCTACCACGGGGCCTCGGTCAGCTCGATCACCACGCGCGCAGATACCGGGCAGGGCACCTTCTATCTTTACTTCCGCAGCAAGGAAGAAATTTTCCTGACGCTGGTGCATGACATCGGTCACCAGTTGCGGGCGCATACCGCGCAGGCCGTCGCCGGATCCAAGACCCGGCTCGAGGCCGAGCGCCGCGGACTTACGGCGTTCTTCGAGTTCACCTCGAACCATCGCGGCCTGTACCGCATCGTGCAGGAATGCCAGTTTGTCGATGACAAGGTGTTCCGCGATTACTACGAGAAACTCGCCGAGCGTTACGCCGCTGGTTTGAGCAAGGCGGCCAGCATCGGCGACCTCGCGCCGGGCGATGCGGAAACGCGTGCCTGGTCGATCATGGGAATCGGCCACATGGTTGGCATGCGGTGGTGCCTGTGGCAAAAACGCCACCCCCCCGCCTCGGTGGTTGACGAAGTGATGAACCTCGTCACCTACGGCATTGCGCCCAAGAAATAGGAGCTCATGGCCTTCATCACCGGACTTGGAATCTACCTGCCCAAGATGCACCACACAGCCGCAGATATTTCCGCTGCTTCCGGTGTCCCCGAAGCGGTCATTCGCGACAAAATGGGCTTGTCGCGCAAGACCGTGCCGGGCCCTGACGACCACACCAACGCGATGGGGGTCCATGCCGCGCGTGAGGCGCTGGCCGATGCCCGGATGCGCGCCGAGGACCTCGACGCGGTGATGTCGATCACCGAGGAGCACAAGGAATTTCCGGTCTGGACCTCGGGCATCAAGACCGCGCACGAACTGGGCGCGAGCCGCGCCTGGGCCTTCGACCTTGGGCAAAAATGCGGCACCGCCATCCTCGCACTGAAATTGGCGCGCGACATGATCAAGGCCGATGGGGTGAAGACCGTGCTGATCGCCGGCGGCTACCGCAACGGTGACCTGGTGCATTACTCGGACCCCAACGTCCGCTTCCTGTACAACCTGGCAGCCGGTGGCGGCGCGGCGGTGGTGCAGCCCGAGGGCCCCGGATTCGAGATCCTCGGCTCGGCCTTCCGCACCGATGGCAGTTTCTCCGAGGACGTCATCGTCCCGGTCGGCGGCACCCGCGAGCCGCTGAACAGCCACAATCGCCAGGACTATCGGCTCAAGGTGGCAGACCCGGCCGGCATGAAAGCCCGCCTGGAGCAGAAGTCCCTGGACAATTTCATCACCGTCGGCCGCGAGGCCTGCGAGCGCTCTGGCATCGAACCGGCCACCGTGGCTTACGTCGCCATGCTGCACATGAAGCGCAGCGCCAACAAGACTGTGCTTGAGAAGCTCGGCATCCCCGAGTCACGCTCGATCTACCTCTCGGACTATGGCCATATCGGGCAGATCGACCCCTTGCTGTCGCTGAAGCTGGCGCGCGACCAGGGCCGGCTCAAGAACGGCGACGTGGCCTTGCTGCTGGCCGCCGGGATTGGCTATGTCTGGAACGCCATGTGCGTGCGCGTATGCCAATAAATCGTGGCGCGCCGCTGGTCGTGTTCGGACTGTTGGCAAGCGCCAGCGCTTCCGCGGCGGATCCTGTTCCGGCCCTCGCCCGCTACCTGCCGCTGTACCCCGGACTTTATTCCACCGCCGGGTACGAATCCGACGACCGCGATTCGATCTACCGGCAGGACGGGTCCAAGACCGATAACGCGGCCCCCAACGCCGGCGGCACGGGCAGCACCGCCTTCCCCACCAAGGCGTATACGGCCGACTTTCGCTGGTACTTTCCGATGTGGGAAGCCGACGACTTTCCGTTTTTCTCCAGCCGCCTGCACACCGCGCGGGTGCACTTGCGGCACGCCGACACCCGGACCAACGGGCGGCTGGCGGAGTTTGCGGCTGACGCCTCCGATGACAACTACACCGAGGCCGACCACCTTGAAAACAACGGCAGCGGCGTCGGCGACCTGGTGCTCGAGTTCGGGAGCGTGCTGTATGGATCGCCGGATTGGCGCAATGGCGAGCGCTCAACATTTTCAGTGACCGGGACGGTGGGCGTGACCCTGCCGTTCGGCGAATACAACCGCGACGCCCCCATCAACGTCGGTGACAACGCCCCCGCCGCGCAGCTCCTGCTTGGTGCCAGCTGGCAACCGTGGAACGGCGGCTTCGTTGATGCCGGCGTATCGCGCCGTGAATTCTTCCAGAACTACGATGCGGCCTTCGGCCAGCTGAGCCCGACCGAGCGCGGCGACGAAGCCGCCTGGGACCTCAGCCTCGCCCAGCGCGTCCTGCCAGGCCTTTACCTCGGCCTGTTCGCCGACCGGCGCCATGGCGATCCCAATGGTTACGAGAATCCGCGCTTTGCGCCGAATGCACCGCCACCGCCGGGCAACAGCACCAGCAATGAACCGGTCCCCGGCCTTTACTACGACGGCGGCACGGCGCTGACGCGTTACGGCCTGTCGGTAAATTACTTCTTCGCGCAGAACTGGCTCGCTGGCATTTACTACGCGCGACCGCGTTCGGGCAAAAGCGGGGAATTCTTGCTGCCTTTCGAAAATCACAATCCGGGCGGCTGCACCGCCGGCGCTTCCGGCTGCTCGGTGACGCCCGGCGACACCATCCTGGTGGACGGACTGGGGGCGGCCCGCACGTACGCCAGCACCGCCATCCGTTTCACAGTGACTTACAGCTTTGGCCAGGGAGACGCGTTCACATGCCGCGGCTGCGAGACAAACTGAGCCGCCGCGCCGTTGCGCTGGCGCTGGGCCTTGCCGCCAGCAGTGCGCAGGCGGGCATCGTGTTCACGCCCCACCTGTCCGAGTACGGCATCCTGCCGCCGGGCCAGTACACCGAATTCACCACGGTGTTCACCGAAATCGAGCACATCTACGACAAGCAGGGAAACAAGATCAAGCTCGGCCTGCCTTTCGTACCGGCCGGGGCCAGCACCGATGCCGCGCTCGGACTGATCAAGTACCTGTGGGTGGGCAATATCTTTCGCGACACCAATGTCCCGATCCTGAACACGCGGCCCCAGTTTTGTCGCGGCATTGGCGTGCTGGGCTACCAGCAAAACACCGAACAGATCGCGGCGCGAACACGCATTTTTGGCCTTAAGCCCGGCGCCAACGGCCTCGGCGACGTCTTTGTGCTGTGCGGCGTCTACGGCCAGCACCATCGCTGGGGACCGATTTCCGGCAATGGTTTGTTGGCGACCACGGTGAAATTCCCGGTCGGCAGTTACGACACCGACGCGGCGCTCAACATCGGCACCAACTACTGGACCTACATCCCGCAGTTCGCCTTTCACGGCGACGTCGCCGGCCGGCTGATGGTGGACGGCACCTTTGCATGGCAATTCAATGGCGACAACGCCACGCCGTCGTTCGGCGGCCTGACCCCGACCCGGCCGGCGGATGTGCGAAACGCCGAGATCAATTTTGCCTGGAAGTGGAACGAGCGCTTCTTCACCGACGTCGGCTATTCCTACCGCGGATCGGTCGGTCCCAACTACTACGACAAGATCACGGTGGCCAACGAGGAGCCGCTGCGCGCCGACGACACCTGCAAGCTGCTCGACCTGAGCGGACCGCTGTGTGATTCCACCGACCGTTTCTTTGTCGCCGCCAACTCACCGATCCCGCTTGCGGATCGTGGCGTCAACGGCACCATGATTACGGCGGGTTTCGTCTACATCTACCGCACCACCTCGGTGTTCAATTTCCGCATCGCCAAGCCGATCAAGGGACAGGGCAGCCAGATCACCGTGCCGTTCAATGTCTACAACGCGATCCCCAACGCCCAGGGCGGTTACACCCGCGGCGGTTGTTGCGTGTCAACCACGACTTCGGAGTTGTACGGCGTTCAGGAGGCCGCAGCGGTGTCAGCCTCGCCCTACCTGGAACTGCGATTCGTCTACCTGTTTTGGGCTCCATGAGCTTGCGCAAACCATTGCATTGGGTCCCGGTTGTCGCCGGGACGCTCGCCCTGTTGGGCGCCAGCGGCTGCGCTCCCCGCGAATGGCTGTTGCCCAAAGTCGGCATCGACGCACCCGGGCTGTGGGACTATCCGGCCGACTTCCAGCCACCGGTGTCGAACGAAACTGGCCAGCCCATGCCCGGATTTGGCGGCAGCGGCGCGCCCAATCGTACGCCGTTGATCCTGATCCACGGCAACACCGTCTCAGCGGGATTCTGGCTGCCGGCGCGCAAGCACCTGCTGGCCGAGGGCTACCAGCCGTCCGAAATCTGGGCGATGAGCTATGGCTGGAACAACGTGCGCTACTTTGATTCCAACGACTTGTCGGTGACGAGCGTCGACCGGATCGTGGACAGCGTCATGCAGTACCTCTCGCAGCAGTCCGGACGGGAAGTTCGGCAAGTGGACATCGTCGGCCACTCGCTGGGCGTGACCCTGGTCCGGCAGTGGATGAAGCAGACCAATTCCTGGCACAAGGTGCGCAACTTCATCGGCAACTCCGGCGCCAATCACGGCACCTGGGCCTCGCGACCGGATTCCCGTGGACAGAATCGGGTAGTGACGTTTGAGTTGAACCCCCAGAGCCCCTGGATCGCGCAACTGAATCGCGGTGGCGAGACACCGGGGCCGACCCGCTACATGACGCTCTACGACGGCACCGGCTGGGCTGACGTGTTTTTTGCACCGGACCAGAAGGACAGCCCGCGACTCGAGGGCGCGACCAACCTTGCCTACAACCGCGAGCACGGCACCCACCTTGACCACCTCGAGTTGCCGCGCGTCCCGCGCACCCTCGATGCGATGGTCGAGTGGCTCGGCAAGAGCAACGAGCCGCTGCCCGAGGCCACCCCGCCGGCGATGGTGCGCGAGGGCAATTTGGTGCGCACCGAGGATGCCGACTTGTACTGCGCCGAAGGCGGCGACTATCCCACCCGCTCAGTCCAGCCCACGCGCGAACTCACCCTGGCCGAAGCGGTGCTCTACACCTGCTACGCCTACAGCCAGCGCTCGCAACTGTCCTCGCCCATGCAGCGTTTCAAGCGACGCGACCGCGCGGACCCCGGAACGCTGACGCTGACGGCCACGCCGGCCGGAGGCGTGTTTGAGAATCCGCAGTTCGTGACGCTGGGCAGCAACGATCCGGACGCTTACATTGTCTACAGCACGGCAGGCGTTCCAGTGGATTCCGGCTCGCCGCTGTACCAGCAGCCGGTGTACCTGCCGGGCCCGACGACCCTGACGGCGATGGCGATATCACCCGACGGCCGCCGCAGCGAAATGCTGACCCTCGCTTACGACGTCAGCCTGGAGAAAATCGAGGCGGCCCACACCCTGCAGCGCCAGTTCGACCCGGGAGTCGCTGAACACTACGCCGGCCGGCGCAAGAAGGGGCGCTGAACATGGCCGCACGCGTTGCGCTGGTCACCGGCGGCACCGGCGCCATCGGCACCGAAATCTGTCGACAATTGTTGGCCGCCGGCTACCGCGTCGGAGCGATCGGGCATCCGGCCGATGCGCCGCGCCTGCCGGTCTGGAAGGAACAGCTGCCCGGCGCGCAAGTTGCCCTCTGTGATCTGGCCGACCCTGTCGACACCGCGCGTGCGGTGAAGGAACTCGAAGCGGCCCTTGGTCCAACCGACATCCTGGTCAATGCCGCCGGCATCACCCGCGACGCGCGGCTGGTCAAGATGACTACGGAGCAGTGGCGCGATGTCCTCGGCAGCAACCTCGACTCGGTGTTTAACGCCACCCGCTGCGTGTTCGAGGGCATGTGCGCCCGCGGCTTCGGCCGCATCGTCAATATTTCTTCGGTCAATGGCCAGAAGGGGCAGTTCGGCCAAGCGAACTATTCGGCTGCCAAGGCCGGTATGCACGGCTTCGCGATGGCCGTGGCGCAGGAAGGCGCGTCCAGGGGCGTGACAGCAAACACCGTCTCGCCGGGATATGTCGAAACACCGATGACCGCAGCCATGCGGCCCGAGGTGCTGCAGAAAATTGTCGCGCAGGTGCCGGCCGGCCGCATGGCACGCCCGTCCGAAATTGCACGCGTCGTCGCCTTCCTGTGCGCCGAGGACTCCGGCTACATCACCGGCGCCAACCTGCCGGTGAATGGCGGCCTGTTCATGAGCGCATGAGCGGCGCATGCAGACGGACCTGGCGGCGCACCGCGCGGAACTGACACCCGACCGTCCCGCCGTCCAGTTTCGGGGCCGCTGGTATCGATACACAGAATTAAACCGTCGCGCCGAGCAGCTCGCGGCACGGCTGCGCGAGGCGGGAGTAAGGGCCGGGGACCGGGTCGGATTGCTGGCCGCCAACCACATTGCCCATGTCGACTTGCTGCTGGCCGCGCCCAAGCTTGGCCACGTTAGCGTCCCGTTCAATTATCGCCTTCCGCCTGCCGAGCAGCGCGGCCTCGGTGAATACATCGCACCCACGCTGTTGCTGCACGATTCGACCCACCTCGTACAGGCCCGCGCCACCGGCGCGCCGCTGCGCTGCCTCGACGATTACGAGTCCTGGCTGGAGTCCGCACCGGAATTCACCGGTGGGCATACGGCGTCAGCGGAGGACCCGGCCATGATCCTGTTTACCGGCGGCAGCACCGGGCTGCCCAAAGGCGCCCTGATTCCCTACCGGCAGTTGCACGCCAATGCGGTGAACACCTGCCAGTCCTGGGAGGTCGGCGAAGCCGATTGCGCGATCCAGGCCACGCCGGCCTTTCACGCCGCCTTCAACGTGTTCACCACGCCGCTGCTGCAGGCCGGCGGCAGGGTGATCCAGATGGAGGCCTTCGCGCCCGCCGAATACCTTGCCACGGTTACGCGCGAAAAAGTCTCGGTGTTGTTCCTGGTCCCGACCATGTACCAGATGCTCGCCGAGCACCCCTCGTTTGCGACCGCCGACCTGTCCTCGGTTCGTTGGGCGATTTCCGGCGGCGCGGCCTGCCCCGAGCCGCTACGCGAACGATATGAACGTCGCGGCATCCGCTTCAAGCAGGGTTACGGCATGACCGAGGCCGGCGTGAATTGCTTTGCGGTCACGCTCGACGAGGCACAGCGAAGGCCCGGCACCGTCGGCACCCCCATCGCCAATGCCGAAGCCGTGATTCGCGCCGAGGACGGCACGCCGGTTGCGCGCGGAGAGATCGGCGAACTCACTCTGCGTGGGCCGCACTTGTGTCTGGGCTATTACCGGCGCCCGGAGGAGACCGCGAAGGCATTTCGCGACGGCTGGTTATGGACCGGGGACCTGGCGCGACAGGATGCCGACGGCTATTACTACATCGTCGGCCGGTCCAAGGAGATGTACATCTCCGGTGGCGAGAACGTCTACCCGGTGGAGGTCGAGGCCGCGCTGTACGAGCAGCCGGAGATCGCCGAATGCGCGGTACTGGGCGTAGCGGACGAACTTTGGGGCGACGTCGGCCTCGCCGCCATCGCCTGCAAGTCGGGCCACACCCTTACCGGCGCGGACCTGCGCCTGCGCCTGAAGCAGCGCCTTGCCGGATACAAAGTGCCCACGCATTACCTGTTTCTCGAAGCCCTGCCAAAAAGCGGCGCGGGAAAAATCCACAAACCCGAAATTCGAAAGTTATTTGAACAGGGACCGCCTTCATGACCACCACCGGCCGCAATTCCGTCTATTTCTCCGTTGCCGTCGCCGCGCTGGGGTATTTTGTCGACCTGTACGACATCGTGATTTTCGGTGTCGTGCGCGTGGCCTCGCTCAACGAATTGGGGATTACCGGCGCCGAGAACACCGCCTGGGGCATCAAGCTGCTCAACCTGCAGATGATCGGCATGCTGGTGGGTGGCCTGTCCTGGGGCGTGATTGGCGACAAGCTGGGCCGGCGCTTCGCACTGCTGTCCTGCATCGCGCTGTATTCACTGGCCAACGTGTTGTCGGGACTGGTGGTCAACGTCGAGCAGTACGCCGTGATGCGGCTGATTGCCGGCTTCGGCCTCGCCGGGGAACTGGGCGCGGGCATCACGCTGGTGTCGGAACTCCTGCCGAAGAACCGGCGCGGCTACGGCACGACCGTCATTTCCTTCCTCGGCCTGGTCGGCGCGCTGTTCGCGTCCTGGGTGGGTGGCGAGTTCCATTGGCGAAGCGCCTACATCGTCGGCGGCCTGATGGGCTTTGCGGTGCTGATCAGTCGCTGGTTCGGCTTGCGCGAGTCGGACATGTTCAAGCAGCACAAGGGCGGCGCGACCCAGGGCGACCTGCGGCTGCTGCTCAAGGCCCCGGCCCTGCTCCGCTTCCTGGCGGTGGTTTGTGTCGGCGTTCCGATCTGGTACGTGTCTGCGCTTTACGTCACTTTTGCGCCCGAATACGGCAAGGCCCTGGGCTTTGCCGAGCCGCTGCGGGTGGCCGACGTCCTGCGCTGGCAGGCCATCGGCCTTGCGATCGGCAGCGGTTTTTCGGGATTGGCCTCGGAGTGGTTGCAAACGCGCAAGCGGGTGATCTACGCCTGCCTTGCCGCCCTGATGGCCGGCCTTGCCCTGTTGCTGACCCTCGACAGCGCCCAGCCCTATCTCTACCTGATGTTCTTCATTGGCCTTGCGCAGGGCTACTGGACCGCCTTCATCACCATGTCGGCCGAGCAGTTCGGGACCAACATCCGGGCGACGGTCTCGACCTCGGTACCGAACTTCGTGCGCGCGATGACGGTTCCGATGACGTTGTCGGTGCAACTCATGTCCCCGACCCTGGGCTGGGTTGGCGCGTCGACCGTCGTCGGCGTGGTGGTCTTCGCCATGGCGTTTGTCGCGCTGTACTCGCTCAAGGAAACCTGGGGCCGCGACCTCAACTACCTCGAAAAGTAACGGCCGGTTCCCTACTTTTCGAGGCCCATGTCCATGCGGATCTTCCAGCTGCCGTCGGGCTGCTTCTTCCAGATATTGACGTACTTGCCGGCTTGGATGCGTCGTCCCCCGGCCCCGTGCTCGTGCGCCTGCCACTCGCCCCAGGTCCAGCCCCAGTCGCCCGGCGCAAATACTTCGGCGTACAGCGATTCCCAGGACAGGACCAGCGGCCCTCCATCAACCAGTCGTGTGGCGATCGCATTGCCGCCGATCACCGGCGCTCCCTGCGACGGCAACTGCACCGAGCGATCGTCCAGGTACTCGCGGAAGGCGGTCGGCGCGCCGGCCTCCAGCGCGCGGGCGGCAAACGCCCGGTCAACATCGTGCAGTCGGCGCGCCTCAAGAATCAGGGGGTCATTCGGGGCCGCGTTGTCCGAGGTCTTGCCGGGCTCATAGCCCATCCAGGCCATCAGGCCACAACCGGACAGGCCGGCAACCAGCAGCGGCAGGCACCAACGGAACTGGCGCACGGACCTGGGCTCAGGGACGGGACTGGCGTCGCGGCTCTCGCGCCGCCGGCCCTGTCATCTATTTCTGCTTGAGCAGGTCCCGGATCTCGGCCAGCAGCACTTCTTCCCTGCTGGGCTCCGGCGGCGTCGATGGGGCAGCGGCTTCCTTGCGCTTCAGCGCATTCACGCCCTTCACCAGCAGGAACACCGCTGCCGCGACGATGGTGAAATCCAGCATGGCCTGGATGAACTTGCCGTAGCCCAGAGTGACGGCCGGGACGCCGTCGGCGGCGGCCTTCAGGGTGATCACCAGGTCCGAGAAGTCCACCCCGCCGATCAGCACGCCCAGCGGCGGCATGACGATGTCGGCGACCGCGGACGAAACCACCTTGCCAAAGGCGGCGCCGATGATGATGCCCACCGCCATGTCCACGACGTTGCCGCGAACCGCGAAGGACTTGAATTCGTCGAGCCAACCTTTCATGTGCGTCCCCTTGCTTGAGCAAGCAAGGCCTACAATTCCACGCGTGACCTACTTTGTCCAATTCTCCGGCACCGGTTTGCGCATACGCGCCGACCCCGACGAAACGTTGCTCGCGGCGGGCTTGCGGCAAGGCTTGGCGCTGCCGTATGGCTGCCAGAGTGGCCGCTGCGGTTCGTGCCGCGCCCGGGTGCTTTCGGGAACGGTCGAGTCTCCGCCGGCCGAACAGGCAGGACTCTCGGCGGCGGAGCGCGCCGCCGGTTACGTGCTGATCTGCCAGTCCCGCGCGCAGTCCGATATCGAGTTGCATCTGCACCAGCCCCCCGGTGGCGAGCGGCGACGCCCGCGCCTGCTCACCGCCCGGGTGGCCGGCAAGCGCGCACTGGCAGCCGACGTGATCGAACTGACCTTGCAGTTGCCAAAAGGGGTTCCGTTCGAGTACCTCCCGGGCCAGTACGTCGATTTCCTGCTCGACGACGGGCGCCGTCGAAGCTTTTCCATCGCCAAGGCGGCAGCAAGCCACGGCCAAGTTCAATTCCATCTCCGGGTCGCCCCCGACGGAAAGTTCGCGGCCTTTGTCCGCGATCGGCTGCCGGCACGGTCGCTATTGCGGTTTGAGGGACCGCTGGGCGCGTTTTACCGGCGCGAGGAACTGCGCCTGCCGATACTGCTGATGGCCGGCGGAACCGGCTTTGCGCCGATCCGGGCGATCATCGAAAGCGCTCTCGAAACTCCGGAACGGCCGTCCATGCATCTCTATTGGGGGGCCCGATCGACGGACGACCTGTACCAACACGCCTTGGCCGCGCGCTGGGCCGATCATCACCGGGACTTTCGCTACACGCCGGTCCTTTCGGAACCGGACCCGGGGTGGACCGGGAAGCGCGGCCTGGTTCACCAGGCGCTCCTGGGGGAGAATCCTCAGCTCGGCGGCCACGCCGTCTACCTGGCAGGCCCCCCGGCAATGGTCCACGCCGGTCGGCAGGAGTTCCTCGCCGCGGGACTCAATCCCGATCACTTGTTTTACGACTCCTTCGATTACGCCTTCGAAACCTGGCCAGCCCTGGGGTAAGGCCGCGGCTTTCTGGGCCGCCGAAAAACGTGCTAAAAGATCAAGCTGGTTGTCAAACTTTTGGCGGGCCTGCTCTGGCTTGGAAGGGCCGCCATCCGGTCCGGGACTGGCCGCAGTAACCTCCCCAACGGCCTGTTCCCTGTCTTGGGCGGGTCCTTGCGGATCCGCCTTTTTTTTGGGCAGGTGCAAAGCCTGCGCTAGACTTCCGACACCGCAACACGGGCAATTTCTGGCACATGGACCTGCGTTCGACGCTTGCCGAATCCTCCCTGTTCGCCGGACTTGCGCCGGATGCACTGGATGCGCTGGCGGCCATTGCAACCCCGATCGAGCTACGCAGCGGTGAGCGCCTGTTTTCCGAGGGCGACACCGCCGAGCACGTCTACATCGTCGCCACCGGCCGCCTGCGGGTCCTGATCGGCGACCGGATCGTCGGTTTCATCGGCCGGCTTGAGCCCGCCGGCGAAGTCGGCATGCTGTCGGGCGAAGTACGCGCGGGATCCATCGAGACCGTCCGCGACTCGCTGCTGATCCAGATCCCCAACGACCGCCTGATGGAGTTCCTGGTCGGGCACCCGAGCGCGCTGGTCGCGATCACGCAAGTGCTGATCAAGCGCTTGCGCCAGAACCAGCGCCAGGAGCACCTGGCCTCGGCGCGCAGTGCCCGGACGTTTGCGGTCATCAGCACGAGTTCCGAAATCAATGCGTCGGCCTTCGCCCACGACCTGCACCGGGAGCTCAAGGCGCTGGACAAGGCCAGCCTGGTCACCGCGGCCTCGGTGGAGTCGGCGCTGGGCGAGGGCATGGCACACAGCACCGACGGTGCGGGAAACGCCCGCCTGGTGGAGTGGTTGAACGGGATCGAGCGCGAGCACCGCTTCCTCACTTATTGCGCCAGCGGCGACCCGGATGCCTGGGCGCATCGCTGCATGCGACAGGCCGACCGCGTGATCGTGCTCGCCGACGCCCGCACCACGCCCATCTCGACCCCGATGATCGACGCGCTGTCACGCTCGTCCATCCTGGCCGACATCGAGTTGGTGCTGCTGCGGCCGATGGAGTCCGGTGGCGGCGACGTGCTGGCGTGGAAATCCCTCACTGGCGCCCGTGCGCACCACTTCCTGCGTCCCGGGAACGAGCGCGACCTTCGCCGGTTGGTGCGCCTGCTGACCGGGCGCGCCCTCGGGCTGATCCTGGGCGGCGGTGGCGCTCGCGGATTTGCCCACATCGGCCTGATGCGCGCTCTCGAGGAGTTGCAAATGCCCATCGACATCGCCGGCGGCTCCAGCATGGGCGCGCTGATCTCGTCGATGCTGGCCTGCGGCTATAGCAGCCACGAAATGCTGCACTTGCTGCGCGAAACCTTCGTCACGCACAACTACCTCAATGACTACATGTTCCCGCGCGTGGCCCTGGTCAAGGGGCGCAAGTTCCTGCGGCGCTTGCGCGAGGTGTTCGGCGAACAACTCATCGAACACCTGCGCCTGCCGTGGTTTTGCGTGACCAGCAATCTGACGCGCGGGACGGCGATGGTCCATGACAGCGGCCCGCTGGAAATCTGGCTGGCCGCCAGCATGTCGGTGCCCGGCATCTTTCCGCCGGTGATTTACAAGGGTGAACTGCTGGCAGACGGCGCCGTGGTGAACAGCCTGCCCACCGACGTCCTGCAAACCCTGCAGCGCGGGCCGATCATCGCCTCGGATGTCTCCACGGAAGGCAGCATCCGTGCCCCCGGGATCGAAGGTCCGGACCCGGAGGGACTTCTGGACCACTGGCCGGGTCCCGGCGATCCGCCCAGCCTGCGTGACATCCTGTTCCGCACGGCGACACTGACCAGCGAGAGCGGCGTGCGTCGCCGCGCTGCCAGCGCCGACCTGTACCTGCGCATGCCGGTAGGCAGCATCGGCATGTTCGAGTGGAAGCGGGTCGAGGAAATCGTCGAGCGCGGCTACCAGTACGCCATGGAACACTTGCAGCCGGCACGTGAAAGCCTGCTGAAGTGACGCGCCGCACCCGCATCGGCGGCGGGCGGCCGCTGTCCGGCCTGCCGCAAGGTTACCTTCGGAGCAGCATCGGGTAACCTTCCGGTCTGGTCTTTTATCGGGTCATTGCCATGACGTTCAGGTGGGCGGTTTTGCTTGTGGTTGCGGCTGGATTGATGGGCGCCGCGTCGTTGAAGTACGCCGATGCGCCGCGCGGCAACGTTGTCGATGACTACTTTGGCACCAAGGTCCCAGACCCCTACCGCTGGCTTGAGGACGTGGACTCCAGGCAGACCGCGGCCTGGGTTGAAGCCGAAAACATGTTGTCGTTGCCATTCCTCGCGACGCTGCCGGCGCGCGCCGCCGTCCGCAAGCGCCTGGAAGAGCTGTGGAACTACGAACGCTACGGCGTACCGGAGCGGGTCGCCGATCGCCTGTTCTACACCCGCAATGACGGCCTGCAAAACCAGTCCGTGCTGTTCGTCCAGGGCGATATCACCAAGCCGGCGCGCGTCGTGCTGGACCCGAACCAGCTCTCCCGCGACGGCACCGTCGCAATGACGCAGTGGCACGTCTCGCCGGACGGGAAGTACGTGGCGTACGGCTTGGCCGAGGCGGGCTCCGACTGGAACCGCTTCCGGATTCGTGAGGTCGAGAGTGGCGAGGACACGACGGACGACCTTTCGCGGATCAAGTTTTCCGGAATCAGCTGGACCAAGGACAGCGCCGGCTTCTTCTATTCGCGCTTCCCGCACCCGCCCAAGGACACCGCTCCCGGCGTCTTCGACGAGCTTGCCAACTCGAAGCTTTACTACCATCGCCTGGGAACCGCCCAGGCCGACGATATGCTGGTCTATGAACGCCCCGACCAGCCCAAGTGGAGCTTCGACAGCGAAGTCAGCGACGACGGCCTGTTCCTTTTCATCAAGATTTCCGGCAGCACCAGCAGCGACAACGCCCTCTACTACAAGTACCTGGCAAACCCGCAGAAACCGAAACTGGACGGGCTCGCCTCGGTCTTGGTCGAGCGCATCGAATCGCAGTACGAGCCGATCGGCAATGAAGGTTCCGTCGTTTATCTGCTGACCACTTCCGGGGCACCGCGCAAGCGGATCCTGGCCGTGGATCTGCGATCGCCTGCGCGCCAGCATTGGGTCCCCGTCGTCGCCCAGGGCGAGGATGTGATCGAGGACGCCTGGATGGCCGGGCGGCAGTTCGTGGTGCTGTCGATGCACGACGCCAGCCACCAGCTGCGCCGATACAGCCTGAATGGCTCATCGCGCCCCGACCTTGCGATGCCGGGGCTGGGCTCGGTGGCCGGCGTGTCGGCGAATGCGAAGTCCAGCGAATTGTTTTATTCCTACACGGACTTTGCGCAACCACCGCAAAACCAGCGCTGCGACCTCGCCCAGGGACGATGCGAGGTGTTCCAGCCGCTGACCCTGCCGTTCAAGCCGGGCGATTACGTTACCGAGCAGCGATTCTTCCGCTCGAAGGACGGCACTCGCGTGCCGATGTTCATCACCCGCCTCAAGTCAGTCTCGCTGGACACGCCACGGCCTACCCTGCTGCACGGTTACGGCGGGTTTGATTACGCGCTGGTGCCGTCCTTTGCACGACCGGAGCTCGCCATGCCGGCGCTGGCCTGGATGGAGCGCGGCGGCGTGTACGTGGTGGCCAACCTGCGCGGCGGCGGCGAGT